>NZ_JACBXA010000161.1 GCF_013870515.1 Streptomyces albidus (ex Kaewkla and Franco 2022)
TCGGCGTCGAGCATGGCCTGCAGCACGGCTGAATCGCTCGTGCCCGACTCGGCCCCCGAGCCCGCGCGGCCGGGAGCCAGCAGGCCGATGTCCTCCGGGGGAGGGGCCGGAGGACGGCCGGGGTCGGGGCCTGGATCCGCGTCAGTCGAATTCAAGGAAGACCGTCTCCTTCTCGCCCTGCAGCCTGATGTCGAAGCGGTACGAGCCCGGGGCACGTTCTGCCGTCGCCACCAGGGTCTCGCGCCGATCGGCGTCGAGCGAGGCGAGAAGCGGGTCGATGGCGTGCGCATCGGTGTCCTGAGGAAAGTACACGCGGGTGAAGAGATGATGCAGCAGTCCGCGTGCGAAGACGCACACGCTGATGTACGGCGCGTGCCCGGGACGGGCGCCGGGCGGGAGGGTGCGCACGCTCCATTGCCCGTCCGCATCCGTGGGCACGCGGGCGAAGCCGGTGAAGTCCACGCCGTTGCGGCCCAGGTAGCCGCCGGTGACCGGGTCGCGCCGCAGGGAACCCGGTGCGCCTGAGAGGTCACCGTCCGTGTCGGCCTGCCACAGCTCGATCAGCGCGTCCGGGATGGGCTCCCCGGCGCCGTCGTAGACCCTGCCGTGCACGGTGATGACGTCGGCATGCCCGGCGGGTGCGACGTCGCCTCCGCCCGGGAACGGAAGGGCGTAGCCGTAGAACGGGCCGACAGTGTGGGACGGGGTGGGTTGCAGGGCACTCATCGGCGGCCCTCCTCGATCCAGGTTGCGGACGGACCGTCGAGCACGATGTCCCAGCGGTAGCCCAGCGACCACTCCGAACGGGACAGGCTGTGGTCGTAGGTGGCGACCAGCGCCTGCCGTGCCGACTCGTCCGTGACGGACTGCAGGATCGGGTCGTAGGCGAAGAGCGGGTCGTTGGGGAAGTACATCTGCGTGATCAGCCGCTGTGTGAACGCGGAGCCGAACAGCGAGAAGTGGATGTGGGCCGGGCGCCAGGCGTTCTCGTGGTTGCGCCACGGGTAGGCGCCGGGCTTGATCGTGGTGAAGCTGTAACTGCCGTCGTCCCCGGTGAGGGTGCGTCCGACGCCGGTGAAGTGGGGGTCCAGCGGCGCGGGGTGCTGATCGCGGAGGTGGGCGTAGCGGCCGGCCGCGTTGGCCTGCCACAGCTCGATCAGCTGCCCGCGTACGGGACGCCCGGCGCTGTCCAGGAGCCTCCCGGCGACGGTGATCCGTTCGCCCAGCGGCTCACCGTGGTGCTGCCGCGTGAGGTCGTGGTCGATGTCGGTGACGTCGGTGCTGCCGAAGACCGGCGTGTGCAGCTCGACGGTCTCCGGGTCGGGCTGCACGGGCACGAGCGGCTGCTTCGGATGACGCAGCACGCTGCTGCGGTAGGGCGCGTAATCACGGGACGGATGGTGGGCGGCGGGTGCGCCGCCGGCACGTGACTTCTCGTACGCGTCGCGCAGTTCGGCGACTTCGCGGTCGATGTCGTGCTGACTGAGGGACATGTGGACGTACTCCTGTCGGTCCTCGCGGACGGACGCAGCGCAGCGGGGATATCGAGCTCGAATTGCTCAGTGTGCTGACTATTTCTGCGAAGCTCCTTCGACGCTGCCACTCCGCGCCAGGTGCGTCAAGACCATGGCAAAGGCGGGGTGGTCTCGACACTCAGTGCCTTCTGACGCGAGAATCAGTCAGTACACCCATTGATTCTGGCGGATGAGCAGCCATGAGGGAGAGCGATGGCGGCGGTCGATCTGAGTACGCACCCCGGGCATCTGGCCCGCCGGCTCCAGCAGGCGCACTCGCTCCTGTGGGGGGCGATGGTCTCCGAGGAGACGACGTCGCCGCAGTTCGCCGTGCTCAACGCGCTGGAGGAGAAGCCGGGCATGGACCAGCGCACCCTCAGCGAGCACGTGCACCTCGACCGCTCCACCATCGCGGACCTCGTGGCCCGCCTGGCCGGTCGGGAACTCGTGGAGCGCGTGCGCGACCCGATGGACGGGCGCCGCAACGTGCTGAAGCTGACGGAACAGGGCAGCCGCGTGCACAGGAAGCTGGTCACCCGGACGGCGCGGATGAACCGCGTCTTCCTCGCACCGCTCGACGTCGACGAGCAGGAGACCCTGCTGCGCCTGATCGCCCGTGTCGCCGGGGCGGCCGAGGAGCTGCGCGGCTGAGGCGGGGCGCTGCGTGAACGATCCGGCGCGCACGATCCGGCAGTTGTGATCCGGACAGGTGCGCCCTCAGGCGCCGCGCGCCTCTCCGTCCGCCGGCGCCGTGGACGTCAGCGCGTCCGGCAGTGGAAGACCGGGACCCCGACCGCCGGGTCCTCCAGACAGCGTCCCGTCTCCAGGTCGAAGCGCTGTTTGAGCAGCGGTGAGGCGACGAAGGACCCGCCCTCCGCGGAGCCGAGCAGGCCTCGGGAGAGGACGTACGCCCCCGTGAAGGGGTCGCGGTTGCCGATCACGTACGGGCGGCCGGAGCGGTCCAGGAACACGGCGGCCTGCGTCCCGTCGGGCAGCAGCGCGGCGACACCCCGGCCGGGGGTGAGCTCGTCCAGGGCGCACACCGCGAACCAGCGCTGCCCCTCGCGTACTTCGATCCGCCGCGCTGCGGTGCTGCTCTCAGCGGGGGCGCCGGGCGCGGTCGTGACGGTGGTCGCGGTCATCGGGAAGCGGTCCCTTCGAGTTTGCGGTCTGCGGTGCGTACGGGGATGTCGGGCCCGGAGAGCAGCGTCAGGTCGGGCTTGATCTGCTCGCGCTCGGAGACGAACTGCACGGACGGGTCCGGGACGCCCGGCGCGTTGACGAAGGAGACGAACCGCGCGAGCTTCTCGGGATCGGCCAGGGTCGCCGCCCATTCGTCCCGGTAGTGGGCGACGTGATCGGCCATCAGGGCCTCCAACTCGTCGCACAGACCGAGCGAGTCGTGCACGACGACGTCCCTGACGTGGTCGAGGCCGCCCTCGATCCGCTCGATCCAGGCCGACGTGCGCTCCAACCGGTCAGCCGTGCGGATGTAAAACATCAGGAACCGGTCCGTCAGCCGAACCAGTTCGGCGTCGCTCAGATCCTGGGCCAGCAGGTCGGCGTGGCGTGGTGTGGCTCCGCCGTTGCCGCCGACGTAGAGGTTCCAGCCGCTCGAGGTGGCGATGACTCCGAAGTCCTTGCCCATCGCCTCGGCGCACTCCCGGGCGCAGCCGGAGACAGCCGACTTCAGCTTGTGCGGGGAACGCAGTCCGCGGTAGCGCAGTTCGAGGTCGATGGCCATGCGGACGCTGTCCTGCACGCCGTAGCGGCACCAGGTGCTGCCCACGCAGGACTTGACCGTGCGCAGGGCCTTTCCGTACGCGTGGCCCGACTCGAAGCCCGCATCGACCAGCCGTGCCCAGATGCCCGGCAGCTGATCGACGCGCGCACCGAACATGTCGATGCGCTGGCCGCCGGTGATCTTCGTATACAGGCCGAAGTCCCGGGCGACCTGTCCGATGACGATCAGCTTCTCAGGGGTGATCTCGCCGCCGGGGACGCGGGGGACGACCGAATAGGAGCCGTTCCGCTGGAGGTTGGCGAGGAAGTGGTCGTTGGTGTCCTGGAGTGCCGCCTGCTCACCGCCGGGTCCGCCGAGGATGTGGCCGTCCGCGCCGATGGAGGGCGCGAGCGAGGCGATGATCGAGGCCACGGTCGGCTTGCACACCTCGCAGCCGTCGCTCTTCCGCGCCTCCTCGCGGCCGTGCGAGTCGAGCAGCCCGGCGAAGGTCGTCACCTGCAGGGTGCGAACGATCTCGTACAGCTCGGCGCGCGTGTAGGCGAAGCAGCCGCACAGGCCCTTGTCGACGGTGACGCCGTTCGCCTCCAGCTCCGCGTCGACGATCTGGCCGAGCACCTTGACGCAACTGCCGCACCCGGTGCCCGCCTTGGTGCACTTCTTCACCGACGGCACGTCCGTGCAGTCGTGTTGGTTCACGGCCGCGCGGACGGTGCCTTTGTCGACGTGGTGACAGTTGCAGACGACTGCGTCGTCGGGCAGAGCCGCCGGGCCCAGCGCCGACGGGGCGCCGGCACCGGCAGGCAGCACCAGCGACTCGGGCGGTACGGGCGGCACCGACCCGGTGAGTGCGCGAAGGGTGCCGTACGCCTCGGCGTCACCGACCAGGACACCGCCGAGCAGGGCGCCGTCGGGGGCGACGACGAGCTTCTTGTACACACCGGCACGGGAGTCGGAGTAGATCACGTCCAGAGCGCCCTCGGCCGTGCCGTGCGCGTCGCCGAAGGAAGCCACGTCGACGCCGAGGAGCTTCAGCTTGGTCGAGGTGTCGGCGCCGGTGAAGGTGCGGGGAGCTTCGGCCGCCGTCCCCGCCGGTGCGGCCTCCGGTGACCCGTCCCCGGGCGCGAGTTGCTGTGCGATCGCCTCTGCGGCGCTCTCCGCCATGTCGTATCCGGGTGCGACCAGCCCGTACACGATGCCGTCGACGGCCTTGGCGCACTCGCCGATCGCGTACACCTGCCGGTCGCTGGTGCGGCAGCGCTCGTCGATGACGACTCCGCCGCGTTCCCCCACGTCGAGGCCGCTGTCACGCGCGAGCTGGTCGCGTGGGCGTACACCCGCCGAGAAGATCACCATGTCGGCCGGGATCTGCGAACCGTCCGACAGCGTCATCGCCGTGACAGCACCGTTCTCGTCGGCGACGATCTGCTCGCCGGCGACACCGGTGTGCACGTTCAGCTTCATCTCTTCGAGGGTGCGGCGCAGGGCCGAGCCGCCGCCGGCGTCCACCTGCAGGGACATCAGCCGCTCGTTGAACTCGACGATGTGCGTGGCGAGTCCGAGCCCGCGCAGCGCGCCAGCCGCCTCCAGACCCAGCAGCCCGCCGCCGACGACGACGCCCGTCCGCGCGGCTCCCTTCGCGTACTCCTCGATGGCGAGCAGGTCCTCGATCGTGCGGTAGACGAAGCAGCCCGTGCTGTCCTTGCCCGGGACCGGCGGTACGAAGGGGAACGAGCCGGTGGCCATCACCAGGGCGTCGTAGGCGAACGTGCGTCCCGAGCGCGAGGTGACGGTCCGCCGCTCCCGGTCGACTGCCGTCGCCGGGTCGCCGACGTGCAGTTCGATCCCGTGCTCGTCCATGAACCCCTCGTCGGTGAGGGAGAGTTCAGCGGGCGTCGCGCCGGAGAAGTACGAGGTGAGCCGGACGCGGTCGTAGGCGGGGCGCGGTTCCTCGCACAGCACGACCACGCGTGCGGTGCCCGTCGCCCCGCGTGCTGCCAGGGCCTCCAGGAAGCGCTGGCCGACCATCCCGTGACCGATCAGCACAATCGTCGGCGTCGTCATCTAGGAACCCCCATCGTGGGTGAGCAGGTGGAGCAGCGGTTCGGAGGGCAGCAGTTCGTCGCCCTCCCAGGTGCGGGCGAGCGTGCCGACGGCGGCCAGGTCGCCCAGGAGGATGCCGCCGACGAGCCGGTCGTCGCGGACGACGACCTTCCGGTAGGTGCCGCGGGTGGCGTCGGTGAGACGGACGACGTCGTCGTCCTGCTGCGACGTCGGCTCGCCGAACGCGGCCAGGTCGAGCGGGAGTCGGCGGTCGCCCGCGAGGGTGAGACGGGTGAGCGCGCGCGTTCCCCGGTACCGCGGGGCTGAGTCGTCGGCATCCGTGACTCCGGCATCCGTGACTCCGGCATCCGTGACGGCGGCATCGGCGGTGAGGATCCTCGCGAGGGCGTCGGCCTGCTCCTGCGCGGGGCCCGCGAGCCCGTACAGGACCCCGGCGTGCTCGGCGCAGTCGCCGATCGCGTGCACGTGCGGGTCGCTCGTACGCAGCTGGTCGTCCACGACGACGCCCCTCGCGATCTCCAGGCCGGCCGCGCCCGCCAGCCCGACCCGGGGGCGCACGCCGCAGGCGAGGACGACGAGGTCGGCGTCGAGCGTGTAGCCGTCGGCGAGTTCGACTGCGCGGACGGAACGAGCAGCGGCCGTCGTCGAACGGGCCGATCGGGGAGCGCCTGGGCTGTCGCTCTTGCCGTTGCCGTCGCTTTCGCCGTCGTGCTGCGTGTGCAGGCCGCGGACACGGCACTCGGTGTGCACCTCGACGTCCAGCTCTTCCAGGTGCCGCAGCAGCAGTGCCGCGGCGGCGTCGTCGAGCTGCCGTTCCATGAGGCGTTCGCCCTGGTGCGCGAGCACGACCTGTGCGCCTCGCCGGGCCAGCGCGCGTGCCGCGGAGACGCCGAGCAGGCCGCCGCCGATGACCACCGCGCGCGTGCCTGTCCGCACCTGGTCGCCCAGGGCGAGGCAGTCGTCCATGGTGCGGAAGGCCCGTACGCCCTCGGGGAGTTCACCGCCGCCGGGAGTGAAGAGGCCGCGCAGGGGCGGCAGCACCGGATTCGCTCCGGAGGCCAGCACGAGCGTGTCGTAGGCCTGCGCGCTGCCGTCGTCACAGATGACGCGGCGCTCCGTCCGGTCGATGCGGACGGCACGTACGGCGCGCTTCCACCGTGCCGCGACGGCGGGGAGCGCGATGACTTCCGGTGCGTACCGCCCGGCCAGAACGTCCGCGAGCAGCACCCTGTTGTACGGGGCGTGCGGTTCCTCGCCGAGGACGGTGAGGTCCACGTCGGCCCCGTCGAGTTGCTGCGCGAGGCGTGCGCCGGCCATGCCGCCGCCGATCACCACCACACGCTGTCGCAAGGTCATGGAACGAGACTGCGGTGCGCCTGTTACCCGGGGGCATCACCGTCGTTTCCCGCGCGCAACGCTGCCCTCAGCGTGCGGATGCGGCTGCTGTGAGCACCGCGGCGCAGACGCCCCTGCCCTTCGCGCGGCGAAACCGCCATACCCACGGGCCCTCTGTCAGTGGCGCCCCCCATGCTGGAGCCATGTACCGCGAACGGCGATCGCAGCTGGACGGCGCGGTGGTGTGGACGCAGAGCCGCGCACCGGCCGGGCAGAGCCGTGTGCTGCCCGACGGCTGCATGGACCTGCTGCTGTGGGACGACGCGCTGGTCATCGCCGGGCCCGACACCTGCGCCCATCTCGTCTCCCGGCGGCCCGGCACCCGTATGACCGGGCTGCGGTTCCCACCGGGGATGGGCCCGTCCGTCTTCGGCGTACGGGCGCACGAGTTGACGAACCAGCGCGTGCCGCTCGGTGCGGTGTGGCCGGAGCGCACGGTGCGCGTCCTCGCGGACCGGGTCGCCGGTGCTCCCGAGCAGGGGCGGGCGCTGGAGTCCCTGGCGGCCGGCCGGCTCAGGGAAGAGCCCGGGGACGTGCCGTTCGCGGCCTCTTTGACGGGAACCGTCGCGCGTCTGCTCGGACGGGGGCGGGCAGTGGCGGAGGTGGCCGGTGCCGTCGGTCTGAGCGAACGGCAGCTGCACCGGCGCTGCCGGGATGCCTTCGGCTACGGGCCGAAGACCCTGGCGCGCGTGCTGCGGATGCGTGAGGCGCTACGGCTGGCCGCGGAGGGTGGGCCGTTGGCCGGGGTCGCCGTGACCGCCGGGTACGCCGACCAGGCCCATCTCTCGCGGGAGATCAGGGCGCTGGCCGGGGTGCCGGTCACGGAGTTGCTGCCTCAGGAGAGCCGCGCGAACAGATCGACCCCGTTGCCGTCGGGATCTGCCACGACCGCGTAGCGCTGACCCCAGAAGGCGTCCCAGGGCTCCTTGTGCCCTTCGTGGCCGGCCCCGGTCAGCTCCGCGTACAGCTCGTCGACCGCGGCGGGGGAGTCGCAGAGGAACGCGAGCCCGAGGCGCCCACCACCCCGCGGCCCCGGGTTCCAGCCGGGGTCGAAGGACTGGATGGTCTCCTCCGTGTCCCAGGCGATCCGCAGTCCGCCGGGCAGCGACGCCTCGACGTGCGGCTGGCTGTCGGCGTCGGCGGGGATGTCCAGACCGAGCCGCCGGTAGAAGGCGAGGGAGGCCGGCATGTCGGCGGTGACGAGACCGATGAGGTCGAATCTTGGTGTCATGCCCGCACGCTAGGCGGCGCGGCCCGCGCCGGTCTTGAACGAATCGGACGTGGCGAGGGGTGCCGCAGGTCGAGGACCGTCCGCACACCCCCGGCCACCTGGTGCGCACCCATCGCGTGCGCCTCCCGCAATGGTCACGCACACCATAGGCACGGCCCGCTGAATGGTCTCCCGGTCCAGGTTGCTTCCGGTTGTGCAACGTTGCGCTCCCCGGGGGCAAGCGGACTCTTCCTTTCCGGCTCGCCGGTCGCCAGGATCTGCCGAACGAGCCGAGGTCAGGGGTGCGTCGCCCCGCTACGCGAGCGCCGCGGCCCGAAGAGCGAGCGAGGTAACCATGGCCAGCAATGCCGACACCGAACCGGACACCGGGGCACCCGAGAAGGAGACCTTGCTCGCACGGGCCGCTCTGCGGTTCACCGCGTTCACCGAGAGATGGCTCCCGGACGCCTTCGGGTTCGTACTCGTCGGCACGTTCCTGATCTTCGCGCTGGGCCTGTCGACGGGGGAGCGTCCCACCGCTCTCGTGGACGCGTGGGGTGAGGGCTTCTGGTCGCTGATCGAGTTCACCCTCCAGATGGCGATGATCATCATCGGGGGGTACGCGGTCGCGGTCTCCGCGCCGGTCGCCAAACTGATAGCCCGGCTTGCGCAGATACCGAAGTCGCCGCGCAGCGCGATCACCTTCACCGCCGCGGTGGCGATGATCAGTTCCTATCTGAACTGGGCGTTCAGCCTGGTCTTCACCGCGATCCTCGCCAAGGAGATCGCCCGCGTCGTCCGCGGCGTCGACTACCGCGCACTGGGCGCCATGTCCTTCCTCGGGCTCGGGACGGTCTGGGCGCAGGGCCTGTCGGGCTCCGCGGCCCTCCAGGTGGCCAGCACGGTCTCCAGCCCCAAGCCCGTGCAGGACGTCATCGCCGACGGGCGCGGCGGAGAGAAGGTCATCCCGCTCACCGACACGATCTTCACCTGGCAGAGCCTCGTGGCGACCGCGGCCATCTTCGTGGTGGCGCTCGTCATGGCGTGGTTCCTCGCACCGTCCCCCTCACGTGCGAAGACCGCCGAGGATCTGGGGATCGAGCTGCGGCCGCTGGTGGAGGAGCACGCGGTCGAGGTCAAGCGTTCGCGTCCCGGCGACTGGCTGGAGAGCAGCCCCGTCTTCACCGTCCTGATAGGGCTGCTGGGGCTGTGGTACCTGGTGCGGCACTTCTCGGCGGCCGAGGGCAACCCGATCACGGCGATCGACCTCAACACCGTCAACCTCATCCTGCTGCTGCTCGCCCTGTGCCTGCACTGGCGCCCGGTGCGCATGGTCGACGCGGTCCGGCGCGGCGCCCCCGCGGCATCCGGAGTGCTGCTGCAATTCCCGCTGTACGGCGGCATCTTCGGCATGATCGCGTTCACCGGCATCTCCAAGCAGATCGCCGGCTGGCTGGTGAGCGTCTCCAACGAGGTCCTTTTCGCACCGTTCATCGCCCTCTACTCGGCCGTGCTGGGTGTCTTCGTCCCCAGCGGGGGCAGCAAGTGGGTCATCGAGGCTCCGTACGTGATCGACGCGGCGAACCAGCTGCACGTCAACCAGGGGTGGATGGTCGTCGTCTACGACCTCGGAGAGGCGTCGGCGAACCTGCTCCAGCCCTTCTGGATGCTGCCCACCTTGGCGATCCTGGGGCTCAAGGCGCGGGACATCATGGGGTACACCTTCGCGATGTTCCTTGCCTGCTTCCCCGCCGTCCTCATCATGGTGACCGTGTTCGCGGGGACGCTGCCGTTCCCGTAGGGCGTGTCCGCGAAGTTCCGCCTGGGGCGCGGGGAAAGCGGACGACGCTACTTCGCGGACACCCCCTGGAGCGCAGTCCGTGCCGGTCGCACGCGTCAGATGTGAGGGTGAGGGCATGGCCGATACCGAGACCGGAATTCTGACCGTGCTGACCACGACCGACAGTGAGGGGAAGGCGCGCGAACTCGCCGCCGGCGCCGTGTCCCAACGCGTCGCCGCCTGCGCGCAGATCAGCGCGCCCGTCACCTCCGTCTACCGGTGGGAGGGCGCCGTCCAGCACGACCCCGAGTGGCAGGTGCTGTTCAAGACGAGCACGGCCCGCTACGGCGATCTGGAGGCGTACATCCGGCAGGCGCACGACTACGACGTGCCGGAGATCATCGCGACGCCCGTGGTGCGCGGCGGCTCCGACTACCTCGCATGGGTGGCGGAGGAGACGGACGCAGGGTCGCCGCCCGCGGAGTGACTTCCTCCAGGTGACCCCCTGGTGATCCGCGCCGGATCACCAGGGGGTTCGCCGGCTTCCAGGCCGTGCGCGGCGGTTCAGCCCTGCTGTGCGGCGGCGGCCGGATCCATCCACACGACCTCCCAGTGGTGGTCGTCCAGGTCGTAGAAGCTGCGCCCGTACATGAAGCCGTGGTCCTGGGGATCGCCTGCCGGCTGACCGCCCGCCGCAAGGGCCTTGTCGGTGAGGTCGTCGACCTGCTCCCTGCTCTCGGCACTCAGAGCGATCATCACCTCGGTGCTGGTGCGGGAGTCGGCGATCTCCTTCTTCGTGAACGACTTGAAGAAGGGCTCGACGAGCAGCATGGCGAAGATCTCGTCGCTGATGACGAGGCATGCCGCGTTCACGTCGCTGAACTGCGGGTTGAAGGAGTAGCCGAGCCGGGTGAAGAACTCCTTGGACTTTTCGAGGTCGTTCACCGGGAGATTCACGAAGATCTTCGTCGACATGAGCGGGCACCTTTCTCGTGTCACGTCTGCTTCTTCCGAACTGAGCTTTTCCTGACTTCCGGGCCTTTCCTACGAGAAGTGAGACCGGCGGTCCGGCCGCAACTCATCGGTGCCGTCGAAGATTTCGGGAGAAGAGACTTCGGGAGAAGTACGCGAACGTTCCCGGCTGAAGGGCCGAGCGCCTTCCCGCCGTCACGGCGCCTGCGCCGCCAGCTCCACGCGTACCGCGCAGACCTTGAACTCCGGCATCCGCGAGGCCGGGTCGAGGGCGGGGTTGGTGAGGGTGTTGGCCCTGCCCTCCCCGTACCAGTGGAAGGGCATGAAGACGGTGTCAGGACGGATGCCGCGGGTCACGCGGGCCGGTGCGACGGCACGACCGCGGCGGGAGACCACAGCGAGCGCGTCGCCGTCCACGGCGCCCAACTGCCCCGCCAGGCGCGGGTGGAGCTCGACGAAGGGGCCGGGTGCGGCGGCGTTGAGCTCGTCGACGCGCCGCGTCTGCGCACCCGACTGGTACTGGGCCAGCACCCGGCCGGTCGTCAGACGCAGCGGGTACTCCTCGTCGGGCTCCTCGGCGCTGGGACGGTGCGCCACGGGGGCGAAGCGGGCGCGGCCGTCGGGAGTGGCGAACCGGTCGAGGAAGAGCCGCGGGGTGCCGGGATGGGCGGTGACGTGCCCGGTGCCTGCCCCGTCGGGCTCCGGGCAGGGCCAGAACAGTCCGTCGTCCTCGGCGACACGGGCGTACGTCATGCCCGAGTAGTCGGCGGGCCCGCCGGCAGAGGCGCGGCACAGCTCCTCGAAGACCTCCTCCGCGTCGACGGGGAAGCCCTTCTCCCAACCCAGCCGGGCCGCAAGCTCGTTGAGGACGCCGAGGTCGGTGCGCACTTCCGCGGGCGGGTCGAGGGCCTTGCGCCGCAGCAGCACACGGCCCTCCAAATTCGTCGTGGTGCCGGTCTCCTCCGCCCACTGGGTCACCGGCAGCACCACGTCGGCCAGGCGTGCGGACTCGGAGAGCACCACGTCGCACACGGCGAGGAAGTCCAGTGAACGCAGCCGCTGTTCGACGTGCCCGGCACGCGGCGCGGACACGGCCGGGTTGGAGCCCATCAGCAGCAGCGTGCGGATGTCCCCGCCGAGCGCGTCCAGCAGTTCGTACGCGCTGCGCCCGGGCCCCGGCAGAGCCGCGGCGTCCACACCCCACACCTGCGCCACGTGCGCCCGTGCGACCGGATCGTCCAGCTTGCGGTAGCCGGGCAACTGGTCGGCCTTCTGGCCGTGTTCACGTCCGCCCTGTCCGTTGCCCTGGCCCGTGAGGCAGCCGTACCCGGACAGCGCCCGCCCCGCCCGTCCCGTCGCCAGGCACAGGTTGATCCAGGCGCTGACCGTGTCGGTGCCCTTCGAGTGCTGCTCCGGTCCGCGCGCGGTGAGCACCATCGCGTTCTCCGGGTCGCAGAACAGCTGCACCGCCCGGCGCAGTTCGGGCACGGGCACACCCGTGATCCTCTCCACCAGCTCCGGCCAGTGCGCCATCGCCGCGCTGCGGACCTCCGGCCAGCCGCTGGTACGGGCGTCGATGAAGTCCTGGTCCAGCCTGCCCTCGGCGACGACCAGGTGCAGCAGGCCCAGGGCGAGAGCCAGGTCGGTGCCCGGCCGCGGGGCGAGGTGGAGGTCGGCCTGTTCGGCGGTGCGGGTGCGCCGTGGGTCGATGACGATCAACGTGCCGCCGTTCGAGCGCAGTTCGGTCAGGTGCCGCAGCGCGGGAGGCATGGTCTCCGCGAGGTTCGAGCCGACGAGGACGACGCAGCCCGTACGCGAGACGTCCGAGAGCGGGAAGGGCAGTCCGCGGTCGAGGCCGAAGGCCCGGGTCCCGGCGGCGGCAGCGGACGACATGCAGAAGCGGCCGTTGTAGTCGATCTGCGACGTGCCCAGAACGAGCCGCGCGAACTTGCCCAGCGCGTACGCCTTCTCGTTCGTCAGGCCGCCGCCGCCGAAGACTCCCACGGCGTCCGCACCGTGCAGGCGGCGCGTGCGCTCCAGCGCCCCGGCGACCAGGTCCAGCGCCTCCTCCCAGGTGGCGGGCTCCAGTTCGCCGGAGGAGCTTCGCCGTACGAGCGGCCGGGTGATCCGTGCGTGCGACGCGAGTACGGCGGGCGCGGTGCGGCCCTTGCTGCACAGCGCGCCCTTGTTCACGGGGAACGCCGGACGTTCGGCCACCTCCACGCCCGCCGACGTCCCGTCTGCACTCGCGGCGCCCTCCACCGGCCGAAGCGTCATGCCGCACTGCAGCGCGCAGTACGGACAGTGCGTGTCCGTGCCGGTGGCGCTGCCGGAGCCGGATCCCGTGCTGGTCGCCTGGTCGATCTGCATGGGCACAGGCTGGTTCGTCTCTGTTACGGACGGCGTTCTCCCCGGTTACGCCCCCGGCAAGCGGCCCTCAGCGACGGCCCCGCTCGCCGGTGAGGCGCGGAGATGTGAGCAGGCCGCAACGACCCGTGATGCCGGCGCAACAGCGACGCAAACACCGCTCGGCAGACTCGCCACATGAAGGCGTCGCTCTCACCTCACCCCGGCCCCCTCCACAGCCTCGACAGCACGGCGCAGCTCATGACCCGCTTCACCAGCCAGCTCCACACCCAGCTCCGCTCGATACGCCGCCCGGCGCCGGCCGCTCCCGTGCTCGTGGCCGTCGCCCACGGCTCGCGCGACCCGCTTGCGCTGCGTACGGTCACCGCCCTGCTCGAGTCCGTGCGCGCCTCGCGTCCCGGACTCCGCGTCGAGCTGGGCCACATCGAGCTGAACGAACCAGCCCTGCCGGACACCCTCGCCTCCCTCCCCGCCGGGAGCCGGGCCGTACTCGTCCCGCTGCTCTTCGGACGAGGGCACCACGTCAAGCACGACATCCCGCTGGCGCTGGCCGGCGCTCCGCAGCTGCGCGCATCCGTCGGGCAGCCGCTCGGGCCCCATCCGCTGCTCGCCGTCGCACTGCACGAGAGGCTGCTGGAGGCGGGCTGGACCGACTCCCATACCGGCAAGTCGGCCGTCGTGCTGGCCTCCGCCGGTTCCCGCGA
>NZ_JACBXA010000162.1 GCF_013870515.1 Streptomyces albidus (ex Kaewkla and Franco 2022)
GCTCAGCGCCGCGCCCCGCGGGTCCGCGCCCGGAGCGGCGACCACGTCGCTCGTACGTGCCGCCCCGCCGGACGTGGACTCCCCGCCGCCTGCGGCCTGTTGGAGGAGCTGGGCGACCACGGGGCTCGCGGCGCTCGCCGTAAGAACCTTCCCTCCTCCGGGAGTTGCGACGAATGCGCCGTAGACCTCCCGCTTCTCGATGGCCTCGCGGGCTGCCCCCTCGTCGCCGTAGCGGTGTATCTCGAAGGCGTGGCCGCCGTGACCGGTGAGCTTCTCCACCACGGGTGCGGTGGCCGCCGCCGGGCCCGCCACGGCCACCGGCAGGTCACGCGGTGCCGTACGGGCGGCAGGCCAGGCGAACGCCCACAACGCGAGGGCGACCACGACGGGGGAGAGGACGAGGAGCGCCACGAGCGCTCGTACGGGCGGCTGCGGGGAGCGCGGAGACGAGGATGCGGGCATGGCGGTGCTCCCGATCTAAAGAGAAGGATCGTTCGTTTTACTGCGCTCCCACGGTCCCGCCGCGATGCGGCGTTGTCAAGAATGAACGTTCGTTTTAATCTTGGTCCATGGCCCGCGTATCCCAGGAGCACCTCGACGCACGGCGTCGCCAGATCCTCGACGGCGCCCGTCGCTGCTTCGCCGGCAACGGTTTCCACGCCACATCCATGCAGGACGTCCTCAGGGAGTCGGGCCTGTCGGCCGGGGCGGTCTACCGGTACTTCCGCAGCAAGGAGGAGATCGTCGCGGCGGTCGCGGAGGAGACGCTCAAGAGCGTGCGCGAGTCGTACGCGATGGTCGCGGCAGCCGATCCTCCGCCGACGCCGGACGAGCTCTTCGGAGCGGTGCTCGGCAGGCTGCGAGAGATGCTGGGCGACCCCGACGACCAGCGGGCCCTTCCGCAGATGCTGGTGCAGGTGTGGGGCGAGACGCTCCGCAACCCCGAGGTCGCCAAGGTCCTCGCTGAGGGCTACCGGGGGCTGCTGGCGGAGTGGGTGCGGCTCGTCGAGGCCTATCAGGAACGCGGCTGGGTCGCCCGCGACGCCGACGTCGAGCACCTGGCGCGCACGCTCATCGCCACGGTTCAGGGCTACTTCGTGCAGCAGGCGCTCTTCGGCGGCATGGAACCCGCCGCGTTCCAGCAGGGGTTGCGGGCCCTCGTCGACATGCACGTGCCCGCAGCCGACCGGCCCGGGTCGGCCCAGGGCCGGCGCCCCTGAAGTTGACGCCGCGTAGGGCCCGCCGTTCGGCGGACCCGGTGGTTCCCGTCACGCGCGTGCCCCCAATGCCCGTCTTGTGAGGCGCATGTTGGACGGTGCCGGTAGATTCACGACTTGGTAAAGATCATCAGCGTGACCTGTCCCTTACCTGCTGTGGGGCGGAAGGATCCGCCTCACAGGAACGTGATCTATGATCACCGCCGCCTCCGGCGGTCAGCCACCCCAGGGGGAGCCCCCACGTGAACAGACGTAAAGCAACGCTCGGTGCCGCCGGTGCCGTTGCGCTCGTAGCAGGACTGATAGTGGTTCCGACCGCACTCGCGGACGGGGCCGACGACAAGCTCGGCAGTGCCGAGGCGCGCGGCGTGAAGGCGGCAGCCGACCGGGCCGCCGAGGAAGGCGTCGACTGGAAGGACTGCCCCAAGGACTGGGGTCTGGAGAAGCCGGTCCAGTGCGGCTTCGTCACCGTCCCGGTCGACTACGCCGACCCCGACGGCAAGACCATCAAGATCGCCGTCGACCGCGCCAAGAGCACCGGGAGCAAGGGGGAGCGCCAGGGCTCCCTCGTCTACAACCCCGGTGGTCCCGGTGGTTCCGGTCTGCGCTTCCCGGCCCGCATCGCCGACAAGAACCCGCTGTGGACCAAGACGTCGAAGGCGTACGACTTCGTCGGCTTCGACCCTCGCGGTGTCGGTCACTCCGCGCCCATCTCCTGCATGGACCCGCAGGAGTTCGTCAAGGCGCCCAAGCTCGATCCGGTCCCCGACGACAACGCGGACAAGAGCGCCCAGCGGAAGCTGGCCAAGGAGTACGCGGACGGGTGCAAGGAGCGCAGCGGCGACCTCCTGCCGCACATGACCACGCCCAACACGGCCCGCGACCTCGACGTCATCCGTGCCGCGCTGGGCGACAAGAAGCTGAACTTCCTCGGTGTCTCCTACGGCACCTACCTCGGCTCCGTCTACGGCACGCTCTTCCCCGACCACGTGCGCCGCATGATCGTGGACAGCGTCGTCAACCCCTCCCGCGACCAGATCTGGTACCAGAACAACCTGGACCAGGACGTCGCCTTCCAGGTGCGCTGGGATGACTGGACGAAGTGGGTCGCCGAGCACGACGACACCTACGGCATCGGCGACACCGCGGCGAAGGTCGACAAGCAGTGGGAGAAGCTGCGCGCCGCGGCCAAGAAGGAGCCCGTGGGCGGCGTCGTCGGCCCGGCCGAGCTCCTCGGCTTCTTCCAGAACGCCCCGTACTACGACCAGATGTGGGCCGAGGTCGCCGGAGTGTGGTCCGCCTATCTCAAGGGTGACGAGAAGGCTCTCGTCGACGCCGCCGGCCCCGACATGTCCGACACCGCGGGCAACAAGTCCTCGGAGAACGGCAACGCGGTCTACACCGCGGTCGAGTGCACCGATGCCAAGTGGCCCACCAGCTGGAAGACGTGGGACAAGGACAACTCGAAGCTGCACGAGAAGTACCCGTTCCTCACCTGGTCCAACGCCTGGCTGAACCTCCCGTGTGCCACCTGGCCCGTCAAGCAGCAGGACGCGCTGGAGGTCCGTACGGGCAAGGGCCTGCCGCCCGTGCTCATCACACAGGCCGAGCGTGACGCCGCCACTCCCTACGGCGGCGCGGTGGACCTGCACAAGCGCTTCAAGGGCTCCCGCCTGATCACCGAGCGGGACGCGGGTTCGCACGGCATCACCAATGTCGAGAACTCCTGCATCAACAAGCGTGTGGATGCCTACCTCCTCAAGGGCACCGTCGGGAAGAAGGATGCGACCTGCGGGCCGCACACCACCCCGGTACCGGAAGAGGCCTCGGACGAGAAGTCGGACGCGAAGGCGGCACAGCTGCCGGCGCTTCCGCGTCCCTGACGCCCACGCGTGGGCGTCTCTGACGCCCACGCACTGCACGACAGCATGAAGGGGACGGCCGGACCTCCGGCCGTCCCCTTCGGTGCGTCACGGCGGCTCCCGTCGCTGCAGGGCGGTCAACCGCCGCCTTCCACGAGGCCGTTGACCGTGCCCGTCGCGGGTGCGCGGTCAGCAGCCCTCATGCGGGCACGGAGGCCACCCTCCGGCGGCTTCCTGCCGCTGGCCGCGTTCCGGCAGCTCCTGCCGCTGGCGGCACTCCGGCAGCCGTGGATCCGGCCAGGCCGGTTCAGGCCTTGCTGCTGTCCTCGCGCTTGCCCCGCGTACGTGTGCGCTCGCGCTCCTTGGCCTGCTGGGCCTTCGCGTCGGGCGCGTACAGGTCGACGTACTCCTGTCCGGACAGCTGAAGGATCTCGTGGATGATCTCGTCGGTGACGGCCCGCAGGACCGTGCGCTCGCTCTCCATCCCGGCGTACCGCGTGAAGTCCAGCGGCTTGCCGAAGCGGATCGTCACCTTGCCGATCCTGGGCATCTTCCGCCCGGGCGGCTGCAGTTCGAACGTCCCCACCATCGCGCAGGGGATCACCTTGACCCCCGCCTGCAGCGCCATCGAGGCCACGCCGACCCTGCCCTTGTAGAGGCGTCCGTCGTGGGAGCGCGTGCCTTCCGGGTAGATGCCCAGCAGCTCGTCCTTGCGGAGCACCCCCAGGCCCTCGTCGATGGCGGCCTGGCCGGCGCCCTTGCCGGAACGGTCCACCGGGATCTGGCCCACGCTCCGGAAGAAGGCCGCGGTCAGGCGTCCCTTGAGGCCGGGGCCCGTGAAGTACTCGGATTTGGCGAGGAACGTGATGCGCCGACGCAGGATCGCGGGCATCAGGAAGTGGTCGGACACGGAGAGGTGATTGCCGGCCACGATGGCCGCACCGTCCTCCGGGATGTTCTCCAGCCCCTCGATGCGCGGACGGAAGTAAAGCCGCAACAGGGGCCCCAGCAATACGTACTTGAACAGGTTGTAGAACACGCTTCGGGCCTTCCCCCATGCAGTCAGGTGAGATCGCAGAGTAGTCCCCTGCCCCGCCTGCACGGGAGGGGGGCCACCGGAGATCACTTCAGTTGCGCTGCGTGGAGGCCGTTCCGATGGTCACCAGGCCCAGTACCACCCACGCGAACCAGAGCCAGCCGCTTCCCCCCAGAGTCACCGTGTACGCCGTGACGGCCACCAAGGCGGCCACAGTGGCCACCGTCATCGCCTTCGCAGAGCCAGGCATCGCAACACCCTCTTCCCCTGCCCGGCCGGGTGACGGGGATTCCCGCACAAAACGGGCCGGGCGCACGACTCCATGGTCGCTCGCCCGCGGTCCGAAGCGCTACCACCCGGCGGTCACGGCTGCCGGGCCTGCAAAGAGGCCAGGTAGGCGTTGTACGCCGCCAGCTCCTTGTCGCCGTCGCGGTCCGCCGCCCTGTCCAGCCGCCGCGCCTGACGCTCCTCCGACCTGTGCCACTGGAAGACCAGCGCTATCAGCACCAGCACCGAGGGGATCTCGCTGAACGCCCAGGCGATGCCGCCGGCCGCCACCTGGTCCGACAGCGCGCTGACCTTCAGCGAGGACGGCGGATGCGCGTAGGTGGAGATCATCGGCTCGGTCCCCATCATCAGGGCGATCCCGAAGAAGGCGTGGAAGGGCATCCCCGCGAACAGCTCCAGCATGCGCATCAGGTACCCGGGCCGCTGCGGCCCGGGGTCGACGCCCATGATCGGCCAGAAGAAGACGAGCCCGACCAGCAGGAAGTGCACCATCATCGCCAGGTGCCCTGCCGTCGACTCCATCAGCAGGTCGAAGAGGGGCGAGAAGTAGAGGCCGTAGAGGCTCGCGATGAACAGCGGGATCGTGAACGCAGGATGTGTGACCGCGCGCATGTAGCGGCTGTGCAGCACGGCCACGAGCAGCTCCCGTGGGCCCTTGCGCCCGCGCCCCGCGGAGGGCAGCACGCGCAGCGTCAGCGTCACGGGAGCACCCAGCAGCAAGAGGATCGGCGAGAGCATGCTGATGATCATGTGCTGCACCATGTGGACGCTGAAGAGCACCATTCCGTACTCGTTCAGGCCCGTGCACATGGCCAGGCCCACCGTGAGGACGCCCAGCACCCAGGCGATCGTGCGCGCCACCGGCCAGCTGTCGCCGCGCCGCTTCAGGCGCACCACGGCGGCGCCGTACAGCACCAGCGCCAGCAGGCAGCCCACCAGGAAGAAGGGCTCGCCCGTGAACTCCAGGCCCCGGCCGAGTGTGAACGGCGGCAGATCCATCGTCATGCCGTGTCCGCCGTGGTCCATCCGCACTCTCCCGCCTTGCACCGGTCCGCCCGCACAAGCGTAGATCCCCCGGATCGGACGGCCCGGGGTACCCCCGCCTCAGGCATTCCGGCACCAGTTGGGGCAGCCTGCTCACCGGGCGCACCCGGAGAAAGCTTCAGGCAGGCTGGAGGGCCGCGTTGATCCGCTCCTTGCGCAGGGCGTCGTACCAGTGGTCGTCGACCGGCGGAAGCGCGTTGACGTCCAGCGCGAGCTTGATGAGCATGTCCGCGATGTGCGGGTTGCGTGCGAGGACCGGCCCGTGCATGTACGTGCCGAAGACCGTGTCGTTCCACGCGCCTTCAGTGCCGTCGCCCGTGCCGTTGCCCTTGCCGAGCCGTACCCGGGCCAACGGGCGTGCCCCGGGCCCCACTTGGGTGATGCCCTGGTGGTTCTCGAAGCCCGTCAGCTGCGGCAGCCCCAGCTCCGAATCGATGTCGCCGAGGACGTCGCCCACGCACCGCTCGGCCTCGCCGCGGCGGCTGATCACGTCAAGCAGCCCCAGGCCCTGCTGCGGTTCGCCCAGATCGTTGACGAACTCGCGGCCGAGGATCTGGTAGCCGGCGCAGACCGAGAAGATGATGGCGCCGTTGTCGACGGCCCGCTGCAACCCGCCGTCGCGCAGCAGCCGTTCGGCCGCCAGGCGCTGCGGCCGGTCCTCGCCGCCGCCGATCAGGTAGATGTCCGCCGAGGTGGGCACCTGCTGGTCGGAGCGGATGTCGGTGCGCTGCACCGTCAGCCCGCGCTGCTGCGCACGCCTCTCCACCACCAGCGCGTTGCCCTGGTCGCCGTAGGTGCTGAGCAGGTCCGGATAGACCCACACCACCCGCAGTCCGCTGTCAGTCATGCTCGCCAACTCCTTGAGCGGGTCGAAGTGTTCAGTTGCCGACGACGCGGCGCAGGTCCTGGAAGGCGGTGTAGTTCGCGATCGCCTCGATGCGTCCGGGCGGGCACGCCCTTACGGCCTCGTCGGCGCTCTCACACACCTGGAAGCCGACTCCGGCGACCTCCAGACGCACCGCCAGGTCGAGCTTGCGGTCCCCGATCACGCAGATCGGGTGTCCGGCCAGCCGTGAGTAGTCCACGTCCCACAGCCACGAGGTGTCCGTGCCGTCCGCGCCGCGGGCGTTGACGGAGAGGATCACCGGGGCCGGGGGAGCGTCGATGAGGGAGAAGGTCTCCAGCCAGCCCGCCGGGTTCTTCGCCAGCAGCAGGCGTACCTCCCGGTCCCGGAAGGTCACCACGTCGTACCGGCCGGCGACCGCGGTCACCGAGTGCATGCGCTCCAGTGCCACCTGAGGGGGCACGCCGAAGGTCGCCGCCACTGCGGCGGAGGTGGTGGCGTTCGCCTTGTTGGCGCGGCCCGGCAGCTGAAGCTTGATGGGCCAGGCGGACCCGTGCGGGTCCAGCACGTCGTCACCGGACAGGGCCCAACTCGGCGTGGGGCGGCGGAAACCGCACTCCGCGCAGAACCAGTCGTCGCCGGGCCGCTGCATCACGCCTCCACACGCGGGGCAGGACCAGGCGTCGTCCTTCCACTCCTGGCCGGCGGCCACCCACACGACGTTCGCCGAGGAGGAGGCGGCCCATACGACGAGGGGGTCGTCGGCGTTGGCGATGATCACGGCCTTCGAGCCGGAGAGGCCCTCGCGCCAGCGTTCGGCCAGCATCCTCGTCTCGGCGGCCCGGTCCAGCTGGTCGCGGGAGAGGTTCAGCAGAGCGATGGCCTTCGGGGTCACATCGCGTGCGACGGTGGACAGATACTTCTCGTCCACCTCGATCACGCCGTACTGCGCGTCCGAACCGCCGGCCAGCGCCGAGGTGATTCCGGCGGGCATGTTGGCGCCGAGCGCGTTGGAGACCACTCCGCCGTTGGCCCGCAGCGCCTCGGCGATCAGACGGGTCGTGGTCGTCTTCCCGTTGGTGGCCGACACCAGGATCACATCCAGGTGATGAGCGACCTGCGCAAGAAGGTCCGGGTCGAGTCTGAGCGCGACCTTTCCGCCGATCACCGATCCGCTGCCGCGACCCGCCGCGCGCGATACCGCCGCTGCGGCCCTGCCCGCCGTCACGGCGAACTTGGCCCGCGGAGACAGCGGCTCCTGGTTGCCTGCCATCGTCGTGCTCCTCCTTGCCCCTCGGTGGGGAGCAGCCTACCGAGGTCCGGCGCCGCGCCCGAACCGCCTCACCCTGTGGGAACGGCTCCGCCCGCCCGGCGGCACCGGGCCTCGTGGCCGCGGTGCGCCGGGTGCGCGCACGAGAAGGAGTGATCCCGTGTCAGAAGCCCGGTGCGCCGACGCGGTCCTCGGCCGTCGCCAGCGCCCCCCACAGCAGGTCGGCGAGCTGACTCACCAACTGTGCCCGCGAACAAGGCCGTTCGCGCAGCCACCAGTCTCCGGCCGCGTAGGCCATGCCGACCACCCCGTGGCCCCACACGCGTGCCGACTCCACGCCGTCGGGGCCGAGGTCGAGGCGCTCCTCGATGAACGTGCCCAGCTCGTCGCCGAGCCGCCTCAGCAGCGGAGCGGCGTGCTGGCCGGTGTCGAAGCCCCGCTCGCCGGAAGAGCCGCCCTCGGCGGGGTGCATCAGGAAGCGGTAGACCTGGGGACGTGCCTCGATGGCGGCGAGGTAGGTGTCCAGAGTCGCCTCGACGCGGCCTCGCCGGTCGGCGGGGGCGTCCAGTGCCG
This sequence comes from Streptomyces albidus (ex Kaewkla and Franco 2022), assembly GCF_013870515.1. GTDB lineage: Bacteria > Actinomycetota > Actinomycetes > Streptomycetales > Streptomycetaceae > Streptomyces > Streptomyces albidus. Next base: position 8,135 of record NZ_JACBXA010000162.1, read on the forward strand.
CACGCAGGGCGCCCAGGAGTGCGTCGGTGTGCCGTACGGCCAAGGCGCGGTAAAGCCCCTCCTTGTCGCCGAAGTGGCGGTAGAGGATGGGCTTGGTGATGCCCGCTTCGGCGGCGATGGCGTTCATGGAGGCGCCCGGCCCGTCGCGGAGCACCACGCGGTCGGCGGCTTCGAGCAGCTCCTTGCGGCGACGCTCCGCAGCGTTGCGCTGGTCCGTCTGCTGTGTGGTCTCCATGACGCCTCCCCACCCGGTCGAACTGGCTGCCCCACGCGAAACGTAACACCCGGAGATCGGGGACGTCGGAGGGCGACCGCCAGTTGACATCGGCTACCGGTCAGTAACAGACTGCCTATTACCATAGGTAACTTAGCCGCTGGAAGGACCGGTCATGGGTGATCCCGCATTCGCGCTCGATCTGAACGATGAACAGAAGGAGATCCGTGAATGGATACACGGATTCGCCGCGGATGTGATTCGTCCGGCCGCCGCGGAATGGGACGAGCGGGAAGAGACCCCCTGGCCGGTGATCCAGGAGGCCGCCAAGATCGGACTCTACTCCCTGGACTTCTACGCCCAGCAGTTCTTCGACCCCACCGGTCTGGGCATCGCCATGACGATGGAGGAGCTGTTCTGGGGTGACGCGGGCATCGGCCTGTCCATCGTGGGCACCGGTCTCGCCGCTGTCGGCGTCCTCGCCAACGGCACCGAGGAGCAGATCGGCACCTGGGTCCCGCAGATGTACGGCGACGTCGACGACGTCCAGGTCGCCGCGTTCTGCTCGTCCGAACCGGACGCCGGCTCGGACGTCTCGGCCATGCGCACCCGCGCCGTCTACGACGAGGCCAAGGACGAGTGGGTCCTCAACGGGACCAAGACGTGGGCGACCAACGGCGGCATCGCCAACATCCACGTCGTCGTCGCGGTCGTCGACCCGGAGCTCGGCTCCAAGGGGCACGCCTCCTTCATCGTTCCGCCGAACACCCCCGGCCTCTCCCAGGGCCAGAAGTTCAAGAAGCACGGCATCCGCGCCTCGCACACCGCCGAGGTCGTCCTCGAGGACGTGCGCATCCCCGGCCACTGCCTGCTGGGCGGTAAGGAGAAGCTGGACGAGCGCTTGGCGCGCTCGCGCGAGCGCGCCAAGAAGGGCGGCGAGCGCGTGAAGAACGCCGCCATGGCGACGTTCGAGGCGTCGCGTCCGGCGGTGGGCGCGCAGGCCGTCGGCATTGCCCGCGCCGCGTACGAGGTCGCCCTGGACTACGCGAAGACGCGCGAGCAGTTCGGCCGCCCGATCATCGACAACCAGGGCATCGCCTTCCAGCTCGCCGACATGCGCACGCGCATCGACGCCTCCCGGCTGCTGGTCTGGCGTGCCTCCTGGATGGCGGCGGCAGGCAAGCCCTTCGACTCCGCCGAGGGCTCGATGTCCAAGCTGTACGCGGGGGAGACCGCCAAGACCGTCACCGCGCAGGCCATGCAGATCCTCGGAGGCAACGGGTTCACACGGGAGTACCCGGTCGAGCGCATGCACAGGGACGCGGCCATTTACACGATCTTCGAGGGCACCAGCGAGATCCAGCGCCTGGTCATCGCCCGTACGCTCTCCGGCATGCCGATCCGGTAGGTCGTCCGCCCAGGTGAGGCCGCGGGTTCCCCGGCTGGGAGCTCAGCGGTCTCCCCGGCGCCTGCTGCGTCGTCGGAGAGCCGGTGGCCGGCCCTTCGTCGGCTCTCCAGGCAGCGGATCACGCATGGCGAGGCCCCGCCCGGATCACCGGGAGGGGCCTCGGTCATGTGGTCCATCTCCTGACGGGTATGCCGGCCTTGGCGGCGAGTTCGGCGCCCGCGTGGGCGTCGTGAGCGTCGTGCGGCTTGGGGCGGCGGCACTTGCCGGAGGTGCAGGGGCCGATGAAGGCGAGGCACACGTCGGCGCCGGCGTTGACCATGTGCTGGTCGCGGATGTAGTCGGCGTCCTTCCCGTCGCTCTCCCGGGCGGGGTGAGGTTCGGCCGGCACGTCGTTGGCGGTGCACCAGTCCGCCGCCAGGGCGTCCGCGCCGTGAGGGCGGGCGCCGTGGATCACGAGAATGCCGTCGGCTCCGTCCTGACGTGCGTCCTGCCGGGTTTCGAGGAGCGCGTCGGCGATCTGCCGTTCATCGCTCCAGGTGCTGGAGCCGGTGACGAGCACGCGTCGGATGTCGCTCATGCTGCTCTCTCTTCCCATGAGATGCGTCAGAGGGGCGCCGGGTCCGGACGCCGCCGGCTACACGATCTCTGAGGGCGCCCGCGAGTTCCAGCGCCTGCTCACCGTCCGCACGGTCCCCGCTGTCCGCATGCCCGGGCAGCCGCGCGCCGAGCCGAGCGGGTTCATGCGCCGGAACCGTGTGCCATCACCGCTCCGTCCTGGGTACCCGCCGGGAGCGGTGCGGTGATCCGCGGTGCGAGAGTGGGGCCGTACCGCCCGTCACCGTCAGGCCGACCCCGGAGGCGCAGACCCATGACGCTCACGCTCGGCGGCGGGCCGCTCGCATCGCGGCCCCCGGAAACCGTCAACTACCGCATCGACGGCCCCGCCCACCGGCTGCTGTGGCAGCCCTTCCCGCGCCGCGTGCGCGCCCTGCTGGGCAGCGAGACCGTGCTGGACAGCACGGACGCCAAGCTGCTCCACGAGAGCAACCTGCTGCCCCAGGTGTACGTGCCGCGTTCCGACGTCCGTCAGGACCTGCTGGAGGAGAGCGCCCACATCACGCACTGCCCCTTCAAGGGCGACGCCGCCTACTGGAATGTGCGCCTGGGGGACCGGCTGGCCGAGAACGCCGTGTGGAGCTACCCCGAACCTCTGGACGGTGCGGAGTGGCTCAAGGGGCACGTCGCCCTCTACTGGTCGGCGATGGACGCCTGGTTCGACGAGGACGAGGAGGTCAGCGGGCACATCCGCGATCCGTACCACCGCGTGGACGTCCGGCCCACGAGCCGCCACGTGGTGGTCGGCGCCGCCGGCGAGACCGTCGCGGAGAGCCGGCGCACGCTGCTGGTGTCGGAGACCGGCCTTCCCAACCGCTTCTACGTGCCCCTGGCAGACGTCCGCACCGAACTGCTGGAGCCCAGCGGCACCCACACCCACTGCCCCTACAAGGGCCGGGCCTCCTACCGCAGCCTCCGCGCGGGCGGCACGCTGATCCCGGACGCCGCCTGGTGCTACGAACAGCCTCTGGACGGGGCGCTGCGCGTGGCGGGGCACCTGTGCTTCCTCGCCGAGGGCATCGAGACCGTGGTCGACGGCGAGCCGCTGTCCTGACGCCGCCTTGCCGATTCGCGACTCACGGGGTCCCCGTGCGATCGACAATGCCCGCATGGGCAGAACCTACGAACGCATCGACGACGGGCTGCGTGCCTTCATCGAGAAGCAGCACGTCTTCTTCACCGCCACCGCCCCGCTGTCCGCCGACGGCCACGTGAACGTCTCGCCCAAGGGCCTCGCCGGGTCGTTCGCCGTGCTCGACGACCGCACGGTCGGCTACCTCGACCTCGGCGGCAGCGGCGCCGAGACCATCGCCCATCTCCGGGAGAACGGCCGCGTCACGCTGATGTGGTGCGCGTTCGACGGCCCGCCCCGCATCGTCCGCATCCACGGCAGCGGCAGCCCGGTGTTCCGGGACGACCCCGCGTGGGAAGCGCTGCTGCCGCACTTCGGCGAGGAGATGCGCGCGCGTACGGACCTGCGCGCCGTGATCACCGTGCGGGCGAACCGCATCAGCGACACCTGCGGCTTCGCGGTGCCCTTCATGGACCACCGCGCGGAACGGCCGCTGCACACCGAGCGGTTCCGCCGTGAGACGGAGGAGTCCTTCGCCGCGTACTGCGAGAAGAAGGAACACGTCGGGGTGAGCCTCGACGGTCTCCCCGCCCTGCCGCTGCCGTTGCCTCCGCGTACCGTCTGACCCGCACCCGTCGGCCCGTCACACACCTCAGGGAGCATCACGCATGAGCACCACCGCACAGATCGGCGTCACCGGCCTGGCCGTCATGGGCCGCAACCTCGCCCGGAACTTCGCGCGCAACGGATACACCGTCGCCGTGCACAACCGCACGGCCTCCAAGACCCGTGACCTGGTGCGCGACTTCGGGGACGAGGGAAGCTTCGTCGCGGCCGAATCGGCCGAGGAGTTCGTGGCCGCGCTGGAGCGGCCGCGGCGGCTGATCATCATGGTCAAGGCGGGAGACCCGACGGACGCCGTGATCGAGGAGTTCGCACCCCTGCTCGAAGAGGGCGACGTCATCATCGACGGCGGCAACGCCCACTACGCCGACACCCGTCGCCGTGAGCAGGCACTGCGGGAGCGCGGCCTCCACTTCGTCGGCGTCGGCATCTCCGGCGGTGAGGAGGGCGCCCTCAACGGGCCGAGCATCATGCCGGGCGGATCGCCCGAGGCCTGGACCTCGCTCCGCCCGATGCTGGAGAGCATCGCGGCGAAGGCCGGTGACGGCACGCCCTGCACCACGCACGTCGGCCCCGACGGTGCCGGCCACTTCGTGAAGATGGTGCACAACGGCATCGAGTACGCCGACATGCAGCTGATCGGCGAGGCGTACCACCTGCTGCGCGACGTGGCCGGGTACAGCCCCGCCCGTATCGCCGAGACCTTCCGCGAATGGAACACGGGGCGGCTGGACTCCTACCTCATCGAGATCACCGCCGAGGTGCTCTCGCACGTGGACGCCGAGACCGGGCACGCCTTCGTCGACGTCGTCGCCGACCAGGCCGAGCAGAAGGGGACGGGCCGCTGGACCGTGCAGACGGCGCTCGACCTGGGGGTGCCGGTCTCCGGCATCGCCGAAGCCGTCTTCGCCCGCTCCTTGTCCGGCCACGCCGATCTGCGCTCCGCGAGCTCCCAGCTGCCGGGCCCGTCCGCCGCGGCTCTGCCGCCGGAGGAGGCCGAGCGCTTCGCGGAGAAGGTCGAACAGGCCCTGTACGCCTCGAAGATCACGTCGTACGCGCAGGGCTGGAACATGATCCGCAGCGGAAGCGACGAGTTCGGCTGGGGCATCGACCCCGGGGCCGTAGCCGCCATCTGGCGTGCGGGCTGCATCATCCGCGCGGCCTTCCTGGACCGGATCCGCTCGGCGTTCGCGGCCCGGCCGGACCTTCCCACGCTTCTTGCGGACGAGCACTTCGCCAAGGAGATCGGCGAGGCCCAGGGAGACTGGCGGTCGGTGGTGGCCACCGCCGTCGGGCACGGCATCCCCGTCCCCGGCTTCTCGGCCGCCCTCGCCTCGTACGACGCCCTTCGCAGCACACGTCTCCCGGCCGCCCTCACTCAGGGGCAGCGTGACTACTTCGGTGCGCACACCTACCGCCGCACCGACCGGGAGGGCGTCTTCCACACGCTCTGGGGCGGCGACCGCAGCGAGGTGTCACAGGGCTGACGGCCCTCCCCTCGGCCGGGCGCCCGAGGTCCGGGGGAGTGGCGGGCCCGGGACCGGGCACCCGGCGGGGCGTACAGGCAAACGCCTAGGTGAGACCGCTGGAGTCTTCATGCCACAGCAGTCAGACACGAGGTCCCCCGCCTGCCGGCGGCCCGATCCGGTCCCTCCCAAGCCCACCCCGCCTCCGGG
>NZ_JACBXA010000163.1 GCF_013870515.1 Streptomyces albidus (ex Kaewkla and Franco 2022)
CGCGGGCGGCGGCGTCCACCACAGTGAGGCCGAGGACGCGCTGCGTGCGCTGGCCGACGCCACGGGAATCCCAGTCGCCAGCACTCAGGCGGGCAAGGGCTCACTGCGTCACGACCATCCGTGCGACGTCGGCGGCATCGGTCACACGGGCACCGCGGTCGCCGACGACCTGGCGCGCGGCGCGGACCTCGTCATCGGAGTCGGCACGCGCTACAGCGACTTCACCACCGCCTCCAACACCCTCTTCGCCGACCCGAACGTGCGATTCCTCAACATCAACGTGACCGAGTTCGACGCCCACAAGATGTCCGCGCAGACCCTCGTGGCCGACGCGCGGGCCGGGCTGGAGGCACTGGCGGGCGCGCTGCTGGGGCACCGCGTCGCCGGTGCCTACGAGGAGGAGTACACCCGCGGCAAGGCGAGTTGGGAGCGGATCGTCGACTCCGCCTTCGCGGCCAAGGACGAGGGCGCACGGCCCACCCAGCCCCAAGTCCTGGGCGCACTCGACTCGGTGGTCGGCGACGACGACGTCGTCGTCAACGCCGCCGGTTCACTCCCCGGCGATCTGCACAAGCTGTGGCGTGCCCGCTCCCCGCGCCAGTACCACCTGGAGTACGGCTACTCCTGCATGGGTTACGAGATCCCGGGCGCCATCGGAGTCCGTCTCGCCGCCCCCGACCGCCCGGTGTGGGCGCTCGTCGGCGACGGCACGTACCTGATGCTGCCCACGGAACTGGTCACCGCCGTGCAGGAAGGCGTCAACATCAACGTGGTGCTGCTCCAGAACCACGGTTACGCCTCCATCGGCGGCCTGTCCGAGCAGACGGGCGCGGAGCGCTTCGGCACCGCCTACCGCTACCGGGCGGCCGACGGCACGTACACGGGCGAGCCGCTGCCCGTCGATCTGGCGGCCAACGCCGCCTCGTTGGGCATGGACGTCATCCGCGCGGAGACGCTCGGCGAACTGCGCACCGGACTCGCCCAGGCGCGCGCCTCGGAGCGTCCGACGTGCGTGTACGTCGAGACGGACACCAGCGCGTCGGCGCCCGCCGCGCCGGGGGCGTCGGCCTGGTGGGACGTCGTCGTGGCGGAGACCTCCGACCGGCCCGCCACGCGCAAGGCCCGCGAGGAGTACGAACGCCATGCGGCGACCAGGCGGCGGCACCTGTGAACAGACGCCACCGGCCGCCCGCTCCTGCCGCGTACACGAACAGTGGTGACGCCCGGCGGACCGCGCCCCGGCCCCCGAACGTCGGAACCGCACCTCACGACCCGCACCCTGGACCTCGCAACTCCCCGAGAAAGGCCACCGCATGAAGACCCTCGGACACTGGATCGGCGGCAAGGCCGTCGAGTCCGTCTCCGGAAACGTCGGCCCCGTCTACAACCCCGCCACCGGCGCACAGCCCACGAACGTCGCGCTCGCCTCCGTCGAGGAGGTCGACGCCGCCGTCGACGCGGCACGGCAGGCGTACGCGGACTGGTCGCAGAGCTCGCTGGCCAGGCGCACCGCCTTTCTCTTCAAGTACCGCGAGCTGCTGGACGCGCGCCGCGACGAGATCGCCGCGCTGATCACGTCCGAGCACGGCAAGGTGCACTCCGACGCCCTGGGCGAGGTCGCCCGCGGAATGGAGATCCTCGAACTGGCCTGCGGCATCACGGAGAAGCTCAAGGGCGAGCTGTCCACGCAGGTCTCCACACGTGTGGACGTCACCTCGATCCGTCAGCCCATCGGTGTCGTCGCGGGCATCACGCCCTTCAACTTCCCCGCGATGGTGCCGATGTGGATGTTCCCGCTCGCCATCGCCTGCGGTAACTCCTTCGTCCTCAAGCCCAGCGAGAAGGACCCGTCGGCCCCGTACCGGCTCGCCGAACTGGCGGCCGAGGCGGGCCTTCCGGACGGCGTGCTCAACGTCGTCAACGGCGACAAGGTCGCTGTGGACCGGCTCCTGTCGCACCCGGACGTGGCCGCCGTCAGCTTCGTCGGCTCCACCCCGATCGCCAAGTACATCCAGTCCGAGGCCGTCGCACACGGCAAGCGCGTCCAGGCCCTCGGCGGAGCCAAGAACCACATGCTCGTACTGCCGGACGCCGACCTCGACTTCGCCGCGGACAACGCCATCAACGCCGCCTACGGCTCGGCCGGCGAGCGCTGCATGGCGGTGTCCGTGGTCGTCGCCGTCGGAGAGACGGGCGACGACCTGGTGGCCAAGATCGCCGACCGCGCGCACAAGCTCCGCATCGGTCCCGGCGACGACCCCTCCTCCGAGATGGGCCCGCTGATCACGCGCGAACACCGCGACAAGGTCGCCTCCTATGTTGGCGGTGCCCGCGACCAGGGCGCCGACGTCGTCGTCGACGGCACCGGCTACTCCGTGGACGGCCACGAGGACGGCTTCTTCCTGGGCGTCTCACTGCTGGACAAGGTCTCCCCGGATATGGACGCCTACCGGGACGAGATCTTCGGCCCCGTGCTGTGCGTCGTGCGTGCCGAGACGTACGACGAGGCGATCCGCCTGATCAACAGCAGCCGCTGGGGCAACGGCACCGCGATCTTCACCCGCGACGGCGGTGCGGCCCGCCGCTTCCAACTCGAGGTCGAGGCGGGGATGGTGGGCGTCAACGTGCCCATCCCGGTGCCGGTCGGCCACCACTCCTTCGGCGGCTGGAAGGACTCCCTCTTCGGGGACCTGCACATCTACGGCAACGACGGCGTGGCCTTCTACACCCGCGGCAAGGTCATCACCACTCGCTGGCCCGACCCCGCTGACGGCGGGGGCATCAACCTGGGCTTCCCGACGTCGTCCTGACGTCCGCGGCCGTCGGCCACACCGGCCCTGACGCCCCGCCCGGGCAGGACTCGGGCGGGGCGTCGTCGTGCCCCCATTGGGGATTTGAGGCTTGCCGGGCAGTGAGACCGCGCTGACCGGCCGACATCGCTCGAAAAGTTCCAACCAGCACTTCAATGAAATGATTGAAGCCCGGGAGCCGGTCGACCTACCGGCGTCCGAATCGAGTCCGGCAGGGAGACGAACAGATGAAGTTCCTTCTCGAAGTCGACATGGGTGAAACGGGGTTCGACGGGGAGGCCGCCAGCGAGCTGGGCCGGATCCTGCGGTACTGGGGCGGGAACCTCCGCCACTACGACCTCGTGCCGGGTGACGGCTCGGCGGTCTACGACTCCGGCTACCGCGAGGTCGGCCGGTGGAGCATCTCGGCGACTGCCGGGAACTGAGGCCGGACACAGCCGGACACGTCGACGGGCGTGTCAGAACAGCACCCTGGTTTCGCCGGGTCCGACGACCGCTCAACTCACGCCGTCGGCCTCGCAGCCGTCGCGTCGCCCCGCAGCGGGCCGAAGCCCGTGTGCGGCGTGAGGGGTCCCCGTAGCGGATTTCGGCGCTCCTCAAGGGGCGTCGAAACCCGGCCCCCGATTGAGCAGCGACTACTCAATCCCTCTCGTATGCGCGTTCATAGCGTGGGGGTCACTGCGCAGGACCGTTCACGAACCGCCGCTCGGCGAGAGTTCTGGTCGCGCGTTCCACGGGGGCAGACCATCAGTTCAGCGTTTCCTTGCCGCGCCGGTGTGCGTCCTGCGCAGATGCCGATTTTCATGATCCAACGGGAGAAGAAGATGTCCAACGAAGACTTCGGCGGCGGCCAGACCCGGGGCGGGGACGTACTCGTCGTCACCACGAACGAGCTGCCCGGGTTCCGTGTCGACGCGGTCATGGGTGAGGTCTTCGGCCTCACCGTCCGTGCGCGCAACGCGGGCGCGCAGCTCGGTGCCGGACTGAAGTCGCTGGTCGGGGGCGAACTGAGGGGCCTGACCAAGACCCTGGTCCAGTCGCGCAACGAGGCCATGGAGCGGCTCATCGAGCAGGCACGGTCGCGTGGCGCCAACGCCGTACTCGCGTTCCGTTTCGATGTGACGGAGTCCGCCGGTGTCGGTACCGAGGTGTGCGCCTACGGCACCGCCGCCGTCGTGAGCAAGGTCTGACAGGCCTTCCACAGCCCTGCCGGCGCTGCCCCTGATCGAGTCCCCCACCGACGTCAGGCGATGGCCGACGCCGGCAGGAAAGCCCCCGCGCCTGCCTGTTCACGGGAGCAGGCAGGCCCGGGGGCCCACCGGCCGGTGCACGGAAAATCGAGCACGTGATGCCTGCTGCCTGCTGGTATCTTCCGATCGACGCGGGGACGCACGAGTGACCGTGTGAAGTACCGCTCCGACAAGGGAGGTTGATGAATATGGCTCGCCAGGAGCTCCATCAGTGTGCCCTTGTCCGGGTCGCGCCAGCACAGTGAGCGGGGCCCGGGTCGTCCGAACGACCAGGAGTTCCCGTGCTTTCTTCCTTCTCTCCGTCCGGTGCCGAACTGACCACCGAGCGCCTCGTGCTGCGGCCGTGGCCGGCCGAGGAGGTCACCGCCGTCCTCAGCGGTGACCGTCCGGCGCACTGGGCGGACGACTTCCCCGCCGAAGGCGACACTGCTGTCGCCGGGTTCATCGACGAGCATCCGGACTCGCTGTGCGAGTACGGCCAGCGCCAGATCGTGGAGCGGACGAGTGGCTTCGTGGTCGGCTCGATCGGCTTGTTCTGGCCTCCCGGCGACGGTGCTGTCGAAGTCGGATACGGCGTCGTCGCGTCCAGACGGAACCGCGGCTACGCGCTCGAGGCGACGCAGGCCCTCGTCGAGTTCGCCCTGAACTCCCCGGAGGTCCATACGGTGTTCGCCGACGTGGAGCCGTCCAACCCTGCTTCGGTACGCGTGCTGGAGAAGGCCGGCTGGCGGCGCTGGGGCTCCGGCTCCGGCGCGACGGTCCGCTTCCACGTCACCGCACAGGACCTGCTCAAGCGGTAGACCCGCGGGCGGGGCGGACAGCCACCCGCCCCGCCCGTGCGCTCCGGGAAGGTCGCGCTCCACCCGGTGAGGGGCGTCGGTCCGAGGTCCGGCCGCGCACGGCGCGTGTGGTCAGCCGGTCACCGGGAGGTTGAGTTCCGTGCGCAGGTCGTCGGGGTCCATGTCCGGCGTGGGCTCGGTGAGGTAGACCTCCCACAACTCCGGGCCGGGCGTGAGGCCCTGTTCGCCGGCCCACGCGTACAGCCGCTCCCACGAGGCACCCAGCCCGTCGAATCCGCCGTGGTGGATCAGCCGGGCGACCCGGGTGCCGGGGAGCGAGGCGGCGGCGACGCGCCCTTCGTCACGGACGGGACCGTCCGTGACGAAGCCGATCTCCAGGTCGGCGGTCTGCCCCAGGGGTTCGCGGTAGAGGGCGAACGCGGGGCCGACGATGGCGACTTGCTGAGCGGTGAGCGTCTTCGCCAGCTCGCCGAACGAGGCGTCGAAGAAGTTGCGCAGTTCGGCGGTGGGCACAACGCCGCGGACGACGGCTGTGACTGCCTGATCGACGGTGACGAGCTGCGGTTCGCGGGCTCCCGCCCCGGTCTCGGAAGCGCTGTGGGTCATGTTCCCCTCCAGGTAGGCGAGTTTCGCCAAGGTCGACTACCCGGCCTCCCCGAACTCATCGCTCCGGGCAGTGCGAGGACGACGGCACGTCCGGTGGATCCGGCGAGAGCGGGAACGGCGCGACCGCCGCGGGGTCCGCCGGGGGGAGCGAAGACGGCAACGGCTCCACCCCTGTTCCCGGCTGCGCGAAGAGCGCCGTCAAGATCACGATGGGCGAGAACGGAGCGGGAGGCGACCCCGTCGACTACTTGCTCTACATCAAGAACACGGGGAAGAAGGCGTGCAGCCTCACCTCGCACCCCACCGTCCACGTCCCCAATTCAGGTGACCGGGCCTGTGCAGGCACAGATGAACGAGGGCCAGGTCGATATCGGTTCGACGAATCCGGTCGTACTGAAGCCGGTGGACGGGTCGCACGGCGACCGGACCCGTCCACCGGGGGGGCTGCCTTCGCGTGACGGCTGCCGCGCCCCGCTCCGTGCCCGCCGCCGAGGGCTGTCCGCCTGTGACCTCGGGGGTCCCCGTAGTCTCGTCGGCATGAAGGTCCAGCCCTGGTTCCGCGCGATCAGCGAGACGACGCAGTCCGGGCTGTCGATCGAACGTGCCAAGCTCAGTCCGCTCATCGCACTGCGTGGTGCGGCCGGTGTCGCCGTGATCGTCCTGCTGACGCTGTGGGCGGGGTCGCCGGAGCTGGCCGTCGCCTCGGCCTTCGGGGCCTTCTCCTCCGGAGTGGCGACGTTCCAGCGCAGTTGGCGCCCGCGTCCGGTGCTGGCGCTGTGCGCGGCAGCGGGCCTCGGCGTCTCCACCTTCGTGGGTTATCTGGCCGTCCCCTACCCGCCGGTGTTCGTACTCCTGCTCTCGGTCTGGGCGTTCGCGTCCGGAATGGCCTGGGGCCTGGGGCCGACCGTCGGAGTGGTCGCCTCGTCGACGGTCGCCTGCATGCTCGTCACCACCACTCTGCCGACCACGATCCTCGGCGCCCTCGCACACACCGCGCTCATCGCGGCGGGCGGATGCGTACAGGCCGCGCTGATCGTGCTGTTCCCCGTACGGCCGTGGGGCGAGCGGCGTGACGCACTCGCCGACGCACTCGCAGGTGTGGCGGACTACGCGCGCCGCCTGCGCCACGACCCCAGCGCACCCTTCGACCCCGAGCCGCTGATGCAGGCGCGCAGCGCCGCGGCCGTCTCACCGAGGCAGGCGCGCCGCCGCCCGCGGCAGCTCGGCGGGTACCGGGGCCTGGCCGAACGGTTCCGGCCCGTGCTCGCCTCGCTCGCCGACCCCGTCGTGGGTGCGCCGATGGTGGGGAGGGAACGGGAGCGCGTACGGGAGTTGCTCGCGGCGGCCGCGACCGTACTCGATGCGACGGCCCGTGCGGTCCGCCGCGGCGAGCGCGTACGGCTCCCCGAGGACGCCCTCGAAGTGCTCCAGGTCCCCGAGACCGGGCCCGTGCTGAACGGCCCCGCGCGCAAGGCGGCCATGCGGCTGATCGCGCTGACGGAGGACGCGGTCGACGCGGCGCAGGAACCCGTCGAGGTCACCCGCTCCCTTCCGCTGATCCCGCGCGCGACGTGGCACATGCCGGCCAGGCCCGACAGCGTCGAGGACGGAGACGTCTACGTCGACCCCGACGCGGAGCGCGAACAGGTGCGCCAGCCAAGGCACTTGAACCAGCCCTCCCTCACCGGACTGCTGCCCGTCGCCGTGCGGACCTTCCGCCGCGAACTGCGCTGGTCCTCGGCGGTGTGCCGGCACGCGGTGCGTGTGACGGCCGTCGTCGCGGCAAGCTACGTGCTGGGCAGGATCCTGCCTCCCGAGCACGGTTACTGGGCTCCGCTCACCGCCGTGATGGTCATGCGCCCCGACTTCTCCCGCACCTACTCGAGAGGGGTCGCCCGGATCGTCGGAACGCTCTTCGGGGTGGGCCTGGCGGGTACGGTGACGGTGTTGCTGCACCCTGCTCCGTACGAGAGCGCGGGGCTCGCCGTGGTGAGCATCGGCTGCATGTACCTGCTGATGCGGACCGGTTACGCCATCACCTCGGCCTGCATCGGTGCGTACGTCGTCTTCCTGCTCGGCATCGCGGGCTCTCTCTGGTCGCAGACGGTGCTGGAGAGGATCTGGCTGACGGCGCTCGGCGGGGCGCTCTCCATGCTGAGCTACGCACTCTTCCCCGCCTGGGAGACACCGCAGTTGCGCGACAGACTCGCCGACTGGCTCTCCGCGACCGGGAGTTACACCATCGCCGTGCTCGACCGCTTCGCACGTCCCGCGGACACCGCCGCCGGCCCCACCGGCACGCCCGGGCCCGGACACCCCGACCGGAGGGTCCGCGAGGCCCTGCTCGACACACGCGCGGCACGGCAGGAATGGGACCAGTCGGCGACGCGGGCCGGCGCCGAACCCGTACGGCACCGGGGCCGCCTCTCGCGCCGCTCGGCATCCGAAGCCCAGTCCGCTCTGGTCACGATGGGACGGGTCACGATGCTGATGGAGGCACACCTGCCGGACCGCGACGCCGAACCCAGCCCCGGCGCGGCCGAGTTCGGCAAGGCTCTCGAAGCCAGGCTGCCGGACGCGGTCGCGTCCGTCCGTGAGGACCGTCCGCTGGACTGGGGGCCCGTGCACGACGCGCTGTCGCGGTGGTGGGAGCGCGAGGCGGACCGGCCGTCGCCCTCCGTCGCTCTGCGCAGCGCGGACCTGCTGGCCGACGCGCTCGAGGACCTGGCCGAAGGGACGGCACCGAAGTGACCCCGGACGCAAGAGACTTACGCGGTCTGCGGCCGGACGGGACCTTCGTCCGGGACGGAAGGACGTCCTGGATCCAGGCGGCCTTCACGCCTGTGGTCGACGCGGCGCGCACCCGTATCGCCGCGGCATTCCCCCAACCGCTGCTGCACAGCGCCTACTTGTACGGGAGCATCCCGCGCGGGACCGCGCGGGAAGGCGCCTCCGACCTGGACCTGCTGCTCGCCCTGCACCGCGAGCCGGACGCCGAGGACGCCGCGCGCGCCCGGGAGTTGGAACGCGGCCTCGATGAGGACTTCGACCAGATCGACGGGGCCGGCGCACTGCTCTCCAGCGCCCGGACACTGCTGAGCGAGCAGGAGCGGCACGACGGCGGATGGTTCGTCGCCTGCCTCTGCACGCCCCTGATCGGCCCGGACCTCGCTGAGCAGCTGCCCCGCTACCGTCCCACCTCGCTGCTCGCCCGCGAGACGAACGGTGATCTCGCGCCCGCCCTTGAGCGGTGGCGCTCGCGTGCGGCGGATCCCGCTCTCACCGACGACGGACTCCGCGTGCTCGTACGCGGTGCTTCACGCAAGGTCGTGCGCACAGGATTCACGCTGGTCATGCCCCGCTGGCAGGGGTGGACGAGCGACCTCGAGCAGTCGGCAGCGGTGTTCGGCGGCTACTACCCGCAGCGTGCCGGTCAGATGGGCCGCGCCGCCCGGATGGCCGTGGCGCCCGGCCCGGCGGACTCCGCCGGACTCACCATGCTCATCGAGGACCTCGGCCCCTGGCTGGCCGCCGAGTACGCGGCGGTGCACGGGGTGAGGACGCCGCGCGACTGACCCCGTACCCGTCGGCCGGGTTTCCAGGCGAGGACTGCCGGCGCCCTCGTGACCACGAGCCGACCGCGTCGGCTTCAGGGAAGGGTCAGGATCCGTGGGCCGTCCTCGGGGGCTGGGACGGTGTGCTCGAGTGAGCCGCGCGGCTGCCGTCGATCGTGCGAAGGGTCCAACCGTCGCCGGCCCCTTTCACGGTCACGGCACTGGCCGCCGCGCCGGGGGTGTCCGTGGACGGGCTGGCCGCGGCCTGCGCGGATGACACCTCCGGTGACGAGCGGGCGCTGTCGGCCTGACGCCGTCCCGGCGCGGCAGCAAGCCCCCGCTGCCGACTGCCTTACTTGAAGGGGATGTTGAGCCAGGGACTGGCCTGGTCCGTGGTGAGGATGCGGTGCGCGCTGAGCATGTCCTCGTACCAGTCGCCGAACTTCTCCTGGTCGAAGTGGAGGCAGCGGCCCAGTACGTAGCCCGCAGAGAACTCCTCCCACGAGTCGTACGTCGCCTGGCTGACGCGTCCCGCGCGCAGCACCGCCTGCTCGGTCTCGTGGAGTTCGCACAGCCGGGCGCCCTGGCCCCAGCGGGCCATGCCGGAGGCGCGGCCGTAGTCCCACGCCAGGGCGGAGCGCACGTACGCGTCCTCGCCGATCAGTCCGTCGGCGCGGAAGCGGGACTCGTAGCGCATGATGCGGCCGATGAGGTCCTGCAGGGCCTCGACCTCGGAGTCGGTGTCCACCTCGGTCTCGTCCGGTTCCCCGGGACCCTCGGGAGCGGCGTTGAGCCGGTCCAGCCGTTCCCGGGCGAGGGTCTCGGTGACCTCCCGCCAGGGGACGGGCCCGGAGGCGTGCGCGGGACTGGTGCGGAGCGTGTCGCGGACGCGCAGGACGAACTCCCAGCGGGAGCTGACCATGTCACCGCGGAGCAGCCGCTCCAGGCACTTCTGCCACTCGGCGCGGTCGGTGATGCCCCACCACCGCTCCAGCAGGTGCTTCTCGTCGTCGTAGCCGGTGCCGTGGTGGGCGATGCTGTTCCAGGGCTGGCCGTTGTTGACGAACATCAGCGCACAGCACGCCAGGCCGTGCGCCACCGGCCCGTGCAGCGGGCCGCCGACCCCGAGAACCCTCAGCGTGCCGTGCTTGGGCTGCCAGGACCGCTCGAAGTGCTGCCGCCACACGGCGCGGTGAGCCATCGAAGCCGGGAAGTACGCCTCGCAAGGCGTCCCGGGATTGACGGCCAGCCACCAGTTGTCGTCGGGCCAGCTCGCGGCGAGCGCCCTGAGGTGCTTGCTGACGTACACGGGGTCGGCCACGGGTACGGGCAGCATGCCGGGGGTGAGCATGGCCACGCAGTACGTGCTCGTCTGCGCGTTCCAGTACGGCGTGAAGGAGCATTCGCCGACCGCGTCGAGAGGGTACCGGGGCGTGGCGTGGTAGAGCCAGGTGTCGCCGAGGGCGTCGAAGTAGGCGGGCCAGTCGTCGCGCGATTTCGCTTCGTACAGCGCGCGTTCGACGTCGCTCGGAGCCTGCCACGACCCGCTGCCGGCCTGCGCAGGCGGCTCCGTCCGCACCTCAGTCCCGGTGCTCGGTCCGCTCCGGTGCCGCATCCCCATCCCCATGGCGGGCCAGCCTATAGGGGCCTCAAGAGGACTGTGCGAAGGGGATGTTGAGCCAGGGACTGGCCGGGTCGGTGGTGAGGATCCGGTGGGCGTCGAGCATGTCCTCGTACCAGTCGCCGAACTTCTCCTCGTCGAAGTGGAGGCAGCGGCCCAGGATGTAGCCCGCTGAGAACTCCTCCCACGATCCGTAGACCCGCCGGCTCGCACGCCCCGCACGGATGAGCGCCTGCTCGGTCTCCGACATCTCGCAGTAGCGCGCGCCCAGACCCCAGCGGGCCATCTTCGAGGCGCGGCCGTAGTCCCAGGCGAGCACGGACGAGACCACCTCGTCCTCGCCGAGCACGCCGTCGGCCCGGAAGCGCGACTCGTAGCGCATGATGCGGCCGATGAGGGCCTGCAGGCGCTCCACTTCGGCGTCGAAGGTGATGCCGTCGCCCTCGTTCTCGTCCGGTCCGGAGGTGCTCTCGCGGGCACCGCTCAGCACTACGCGCTCCGTCACGTCACGCCACCGGGAGATGCCGACCGAGCCGTCCTCCGAGGCGCGCGCCAGGTTCCTGCGGACGCGGAGCACGAACTCCCAGGCACCGCTGCTCATTTCTCCCTGGAGCAGCAGCTCCTGGTACCTCTGCCACTCGGCGCGGTCGGTGATGCCCCACCACTCCCGTAGGCGTTCCCTCTCCTCGTCGTAGCCGGTTCCGTGCCAGGCCACGGCGTTCCAGAGGGAGCCGTTGCTGACACACAGCAGCGCTCCGCAGGCGAGGCCGTGCGCCACGGGGCCGTGCAGGGGTCCGCCCACCGACAGGGTGCGCAGCCGTTCGTGCTGTTGCCTCCACGCGCGCTCGGCGTGCTGCCGCCACAGGGCGCGGTGGGCCATGGTGGCAGGGAAGTACGCCTCGCAGGGACTGCCCGGGTTCACCAGCAGCCAGGTCCCCTCGTCCGGCCAGTCCGAGGCGAAGTTCTTCAGGGTCTTCCGCACGAACACCGGGTCGGCCTCCGGGGCGGGGAGCATCCCGGGGGTGAAGACACTGCGGCAGTAGGCGCCCGCGCGGACGTCCCACCGGGTGGTGAACGAGCGCTGCCCGACGGCGTCGAGGGGGCCGCGCTTCACGGCGTAGTAGAGCCAGGTGTTGCCGAGCACGTCCAGAAACGCCGACCAGTCCTCGCGCGACTTGGCCTCGTACAGCGCCCGTTCGACATCGGTGGGCGGCTGCCAGGGCATGCCCGTCACGTTTCGGAACCGGACTTGATTCTCTTGACGCCGACCTCTGCGCGTATGGAGTCCACGCGCCCGGCGAAGGCGTCGAGGTCGGAGCCGTAGGAACCGCGAACCGAGGGGCCGTGGTCGAGGACGGCGCCGACGGAGCCCTTGTCCGACCAGGCGCAGACGGGGACCTCGACTACGCCCTCGTCGCCGCCGGTCCTGTCCTTGAGCATCACCTCGCAGGTGAGCGGCCCTTCACCGCCCCGCGGAGTGATCCGCCTCCGCTCGCCTGCGGAGGCCTCGTCGCCTTCAAGCGTGGTGAGCAGGTCGTGCACGGTCGTCTCGGGCCGGAGCGTGGTGCCGTTGTACGCGCGGACGGTGAGCCGGTCGTCCGGCTTCCCTCCGTTCCGGGGAGCGCCTTCGTACTGCCCGCCGACGGGTTCCAGTCCCTCGTACTGTCCGGCCACGGGTTTCAGTCCCTGTGCGGACGTCCTGCGCTTGCTGCGCAGCGCGAGTCCGGGCTCGTCGCTGAAGTCCCGTGTGAGGGTGAGCTTTCCGCCGTCCAGGGAGCGGGGGAGACCCACGGTGGAGACCGGCGCCGACGTGTTCGCGGTGGCGGAGAGGGCGACGGCGGCTGTGCAGCACAGGACGAGAGCCCCGCAGACCGAAGCGACCACGACGCTTGTTCGGCTGTGCGTGCGGCGGACTTGCGCCGGACCCTTCCGGCCGTGCGGATCGGGGCCGTACGGGCCGTCAGGGGGGAGGGTCAACTGAGGCGGCGCATACGCCGCTCCCGGCGGTCCCTCAGCCGAACTGGCCTGTGCTCGCGCGGTGTTCGCATCGCCTGACGGCTGTGCCGCGCTCCCCGCCCCGTTCCCCGGTCCCTTCCCCATGGCCTCGCACTTTACAGAAGCCCGCGGGCCTCGGAACGCCCGCCTGTGCGCGTACAGCTGCTGGGGGTGATCAGATTTCAGGACGCAGACGCACGTACCGCACCAGGGTGTGCCGCCCGCTCCGTACGCGAACCTCCACCGTCAGCGGCACCACCGCCAACGGCCGCCACCGCACGTCCAGTTCGGGGTCGTCCGTGCTCTCGCCGAGCTGTCCGGCGACCGCCCGCCCCAGTTGCGAGGCGGTCACGGACGCCAGCCGCGGGGAGGTGACCATCCGGCGCCCGTCGGGGAGGTCGACGACGGCGGCCCATGGGCGCCGCTCCGGGCCCACGACCCCGACCAGCTCGGCGTCGAGGGTGTCCGCACTGCGTACCTTGCGCCACGCCGCCTTCGGATCGCCCGGCAGATAGGCGGCGTCCCAGCGTTTGGAGACGATCCCTTCCACACCCCTCGGGCGCATCTCGCTCATCCAGGTGCGGGCCTGCTCGGCGTCGTCGGTCGCGAGGACCATCTGGATCTCGGGACCGGCCTGTTCCACGACGTTCCGCAGCCGGGGCCAGCGTGTGCGCAGAGGGGAAGTGTGCAGGTCGGTGTACGGGGCGGCCAGCAGGTCGAAGGCGACGAGGACGGCTCCGGGCCCTCCCGGCCGGGGATTCCGTGCCAGGCCACGGGACTGGAGCGCTTCGAAGTCGAAGCGCTGCTGCTGCTCGTTCCACACCACCACCTCACCGTCGATGACGGTGCCGACCCCCAACCCCTCGGCGGCTTCGACGAGTTCGGGGAACTGCCGGGTGATCTCCCGCTTCCGGCGGGAGTGGATGCGCACCCCCTGGTCCGTGACGGTCAGGGCCACTCGCCAGCCGTCCAGCTTGATGGAGTGATGCCATCCCGGACCGTCGGGGATCGTCTCGGCAGCCTTCGGACGTACCAGGTCCACGGGCAGCCGCACCGTGAGCGCGCCATTCACAGGGGTCAGCCTCAGGGGGCGCGGGG
>NZ_JACBXA010000164.1 GCF_013870515.1 Streptomyces albidus (ex Kaewkla and Franco 2022)
GGCGGTGCGCAGGGCCTGTTGGACAGCTTCCGGCCTGCGATGCGCTGGCGGCCGCCCGTACTGGAGCTCACCGGGCATCCCGTGGACCGCGAACTGCACTTGCAGGGGCGGGGACTTCTGCTGGTGCCGTCCCAGTTCCTCTGGAACCGCCCCGTGCCGCTGGCCGATCCGGACTTGCCGCCGACGATCCTCTATCCCCTCGACCGCGATCCGCAGTGGATGACCCCCGAGTCCTACGGAGCCGCGGACCCCGCAGGCGATCCGCTGGCCCGGCTGCTGGGCGTCACACGGGCAGCGGTGCTGCGGGCGGCGGTCGCGATCCCCAACACCACCGAACTCGCCCGCCGTGTCGACATATCGGCCTCGTCGGCGAGCCAGCACGCAGCCGTCCTCCGGGATGCGGGCCTCATCGTCAGCCACCGGCACGCCAACAGCGTCTTCCACCAGCTCACTTCGGTGGGCACGGCGCTGCTCCGGCAGAACGGTACCGACGGGGAGGAGTGAGCCGCGGTCGAGTCAGGAGCGCGGGCCGAAGGCTCCGCGCTCGTTGGCCACCTGGGCGCGTGCGGACGCCGCCGCTCCGTCGACGCCGGGCCCATGGTGCAAGTGCGAGGCCCCTGCCCGCGGTTGCGTACGGGCAGGGGCGTTCCCCGGGCGGCCGTGCCCGGACCTGCTTGCCGTTCCCGGGCCGGCCGCCCAGCAGAGGCAGGCCTGGATGCGGTCCCTGGCACACTTCCTCTGCTGTTCCCCCGGTTCACGGGACGCCGTGCGTCCCGTGCAAAGGACTCTGACCGAGGGAGCCGGGAGCGGCCACCGAGATGTGACCGTGGCCGCAACACCATGGTCAGAACGGCGAGTTCACGAGCGGACGAGAGCCTGGCACGCTGCTGCGATGGGACACGCGGAGGTACTGCTCATCGGAGGGCGCGCCGGAGTCGGCAAGTCGAGCGTGGCGTGGGAGGTTTCGGCACGGCTGCGTGCCGCCGAGGTCTCCCACGCCGTCATCGAGGGCGACTTCATGGGCCAGGTGCATCCCGCCCCGGACGGCGATCCGCACCGCACGAAGATCGTCGAGCGCAATCTGACCGCCGTGTGGGCGAACTACGCCGAGTTGGGCCACCGTCGCCTGATCTACACGAACACGCTCAGCGTCATGCCGGAGATGGCGGGAGTCTTCCAGCGCGCCATGGGAGCCGGAGTACGCATCGTCCGTGTCCTGCTCACCGCCTCCGACCGCACGGCCGAGGAGCGGCTGACGGGCCGGGAGCTCGGTTCGGAGCTGGAGGAGGGGTTGCGGAGCAGCGCCCGGAAGGCGCGCATCCTGGACGACCGGGCTCCCGCCGGCACCGTTCGCGTGGTCAGCGACGGGCGCTCCGTCGTGGACATCGCGCAGGAGGTGGTGGCCGTCACCGGCTGGGCCGGGTGACGAGCCACACGCGGATCGTGACACCGGCCGGGCGCGGCCGTGACCTACGGGGCCGTATTGTCGAGGCACCTGTCCCGGCGTGCCCCGACGTGTCTCGCCGCGTACCACCGAAGTCCCGCCGAGAAGCTCCCCAGGAAGAAGGCCGCGCCTGTGACCTCGACTCCGTCCCGGCCCCTCGCTCACTCGCTGCGCGAGCAGATCCGCGAGCACATCGTGGAGGGCATCGTCAGTGGCCGGTGGCAGCCCGGCGAGCGGATCGTCGAACGGCGGATCGCCGTCGAGCTGGAGGTCAGCCAGACGCCCGTCCGGGAGGCGCTGCGCGAGCTGGAGACGCTGCGGCTGATCGAGTCGGCCCCCAACAAGGGTGTGCGCGTACGGGAGTTGTCCGGGGCGGACCTGGAGGAGATCTATCCCGTACGTGCCGGGCTGGAGCAGATCGCCGCCGAGCTGGCCGCACCCCGCCTCGCGGGTGACGCGTCAACGCTGGAACCGCACGTGGCGGCGCTGTACGAGGCCGACCGGGCCGGTGACGGCGAGGCGCAGGTGCGGCACACGGTCGCCTTCCACCGGGAGATGGTGAGGGCCGCCGGCAACAGCGTGCTGCTGCACACCTGGGAGTCGCTGGGCATCGAGGTGTGGACGGCGCTCTCGATCCGCTGGCTGGGCACGGTGCAGCAGTCCTACGCGGAGGAGCACGAGGCGGTCATGGAGGCGTTCCGCCGGAACGATCCGCGCATCTCCGAGCTGGTCAAGGCCCACGTGCTGGGCTGTGCTCCGGCGCCCCGGGACGGCGGCGGAACCGGGGCCTGAGCCCCGGCGCTCAACAGACGTAGTTCTTCAGGATCTCCGTGTCCAGTTCGATCCCGACAGGTTCGGGAAGCTTCACTGTCTCGCCGAAGCGTGAGGTGTGGACGTCCCGGTGGCGAGCACCTCCCGAGTCGGGGCCGCTGTGCACGACGACCGTGCAGGAGTCGCGGTCGATGAGCAGGTAGACCGGGATCCCAGCGGCGGCACAGGCGGACGGCTTCTCCAGCCGGTCCCGCCGGTCGGTGTCCTCGTCGTAGGCAGTCACCTCCACCGCCATCAGGACACCGCTCGGATCCGCCCACTCTCCCTGCCCGGCCAAGTGAGCCAACTGAGCGAGCGCACCATCGGTCCGGGCACGGCCGTTACGGAACGGCCCGACTCTCAGGCCCTGTTCCGGATGCAGATCCAGGTCCGGCCGGGCCTGGATGCACTGCCGGATCAACCACATCGTGATGGTGGCGTGGTCCTCGTCAGGCATGCTCTTGACCCCGATCCGTCCGTCGATGAACTTCAACATGACGGTCTCGGGTGCTTTGGAGGCGATCTCCTCGAATTCCTCGACCTGCATCTGAGACATGCGCTCGGCCATAACCGTCATGGTGTACCCCCCTTTCAGTCGAGTGCCAGGATCGACCGCAACGGACCCGGCAGATGCCCGGTCAGGAGGGGACCACCCGGCTGAGTGGTCTTCCCGGTCCCGCCGCACGCGAAGGCGCGGCTCACGTGAGCGTCATGACGTCCAGCACCCTCTCCGCGATGCGCCCGGCGACCGGGTCGTACTTCCGCGCGAGGGACCGGAAGCACTTCTCCGCTCTGATGGCCGGCCAGTCCTGCGGCAGCTGCCCGGCGGGGAGATGGGGGTCCTGGCGGACCAGCTGGAGCCAGTCGGTGTGCAGCATGAGCTGCCGGGCCAGGTCGTCGGGTGCGGAGGGTGACGGGCTTCCGGTGTCCCAGCGCCCCAGGAAGGCGCGGTAGCCGTCGGCGATTGCCGAGGTGTCGAAGGCCTTCCGTACGAGGTCGGCCGCCTCGGTGGGCTTGGCGGCCTCCGCCTTCAGCACGGTGACGTGCCCGTCGAGGCCGAGCGGCGCGAGGATCGCCACGGCGTCCTTCTCACCCGGCGCGATCCACAGTCCGCTCTGGAGCGGCCCGAACCCTTCCCAGATCAGCTGGGAGCGCAGGTCGTGCCGCTCGCGGCGCCGGCTGTCGGGCAGCGAGAACCCCACGAGTGTCCAGCTGCCGTCCCAGTCGCGGTTGACCGCACCCGTCTCCCAGATGCGGCGGTGGCCGTCCTGGAGCACCTCTTCGGCGTGGGGGGTGAGCGCGAAGTACACCTTGCGGCCCTGCCGGTGGCGCACCAGCAGGTTCCGCTTGACCATGCGGGCCAGTGTCGAACGGACGGCCTCCTCGGAGACCCCGACCCTGGCGAAGACGTCGATGATGCTGCCCGAGTAGACGCCCGTGCCGCGCCCGAGGACGTAGATGCCGAGGAAGCTGAACATCAGGGACTGCGGTCGCGCCGACGGTCTCTGACCCTGGTCCTCTTCACTGCTGAGCGTCACACGTAAGAGCGTAGCCGCGCAGCTCGATGTTGTGCACATTATTGACGAGCGTCACGAGACAGCCTTACGTTCCTGGCGTACAGACGCACCGAGAGAGGTACGCAGTCATGGACCTGTCCGGGAAATCGGCCGTCGTCACCGGGAGCGGGCGGGGCCTCGGCCTCGCCTACGCGGAGGCGCTCGCCGCTGCCGGAGCGTCCGTCGTGATCAACGACGTCGACGCCGCGGCCGCCGAAGCGGCGGTCAAGAAGATCACCGATGCGGGCGGCTCGGCGGTGGCCGTGGTCGCGCCCGTCGGCGACACCGCGACCGCGAACTCGCTTGTGGAGACGGCGGTCGACGCCTTCGGGCGGCTCGACGTCATGGTCACCAACGCGGGCATCCTGCGGGACAGGGTGCTGTGGAAGATGTCCGACGACGACTTCGACGCCGTCGTCGACGTGCACCTTCGCGGCACGTTCACATGCGCCCGCGCTGCCGCCGTCCGCATGCGCGAACAGGGCACCGGCGGCCGGCTGATCCTGGTCTCCTCCCCGGCGGGCCAGCGCGGCAACTTCGGGCAGACGAACTACGCGGCCGCCAAGGCGGGCATCGTGGCCATGGCCCGTACGTGGGCGCTCGAGCTGGCGCGTGCGCGCATCACCGCCAACGCGGTCGTGCCCGTGGCGGCCACGGAGATGACGAGGACCATCCCGGCCTTCGCGCCGCTGATCGAGGAGGCGGAGAAGACCGGGGAACCGCTGCCCGGCTGGCTCCGCAGGGACGAGGGGTTCGGTACGGCGCAGGACGCCGCGCCCCTGGTGGTCTACCTCGCCTCCGACGCCGCGAGCGAGGTGACCGGGCAGGCGATCGGCATCGGGGGCGACAAGCTCACGCTGTGGACGCACCCGCAGGAGAAGGCGCCTGCCGTGTACGCCGACGGCGGCTGGGACGCCGACTCCATCGCCGAGGCATGGGCGGCCGGGCCGGGCTCACAGCCTGAGACGTACGGCATCCCCGCCCCGCGACCGCCGGAGGAGCGAGGATGAGCGTCGCGGCCGAACTCCGCATCGACGTCGAGAAGTTGACGGCCATCGACGTCCACACCCATGCGGAGGTCTCCGCCGACGGGCACGGCTCGCTGAGCCCCGAACTCCTGGGCGCCTCGGCCGACTACTTCAAGTCGCACACCGAACGGCAGCCCACGATCGGGCAGATGGCCGCCTACTACCGTGAACGCAACATGGCCGCGGTCGTCTTCACCGTGGACGCCGAGCACGCGACCGGTCATCCCCGCATCTCCAACGAGGAGATCGCCGAGAGCTGCGCCGCGCACGCGGACGTGCTGATCCCGTTCGCGAGTGTCGATCCGTGGAAGGGCAAGGCCGCCGTACGCGAGGCACGCAGGCTCGTGGAGGTCTTCGGCGTGCGCGGCTTCAAGTTCCATCCCAGCATCCAGGGCTTCGCGCCGGACGACCGCATGGCCTACCCGCTGTACGGGGCGATCGAGGAACTCGGCGTCCCGGCCCTCTTCCACACCGGCCAGACCGGCATCGGCGCGGGCGTCCCGGGAGGCGGTGGGATCCGGCTGAAGTACTCGAACCCGATGCTGGTCGACGATGTCGCCGTGGACTTCCCGGAGTTGCGCATCATCCTCGCGCACCCCTCCTTCCCCTGGCAGGACGAGGCGCTCGCCGTCGCCACGCACAAGCCGTACGTCCACATCGACCTGTCCGGCTGGTCGCCGAAGTACTTCCCGCCGCAGCTGGTCCGGTACGCCAACAGCCTGCTCAAGGACAAGGTCCTCTTCGGCTCGGACTACCCGGTCATCACACCCGACCGCTGGCTGGCCGACTTCGACAAGCTCGAGATCAAGCCCGCCGTACGCCCCAAGATCCTCAAGGACAACGCAGCAAGGCTGCTCGGCCTCACCAAGCCGTCAGCGCGACCAGTGGAGGGAGAAGGCGCGTGACCACCACCGCACACGGCATCGAGGAGCTGAAGGCGCTGGCCGGCGCGGACCTGGGCGGCAGCGACTGGCTGGAGATCACCCAGGAACGTGTGAACACCTTCGCCGACGCGACCGGCGACCACCAGTGGATACACGTCGACACGGCAAGAGCGGAGGAGGGGCCCTTCGGCCGTACGATCGCGCACGGATACCTGACTCTCTCGCTGGTCATCCCCCTCTTCACCGAGCTGCTCCAGATCACCGGCGTCTCGATGAGCGTCAACTACGGCCTGGGGAAGGTGCGTTTCCCCAGCCCCGTACCCGTCGGCAGCAAGATCCGGCTGACCGGCAAGGTCGGCGCCGTGGAGGACGTGGCCGGGGGCGGGGTCCAGATGGAGCTCGACTTCACGGTGGAGAACGACGGTTCGGACAAGCCCGCCTGCGTAGGCCGGGCCCTCTACCGGCACTACGCCTGAGCTTCACGCTCACGGTCGCAGTCACGGTCACCGCAGCAACATCGGACGCGAGTCCGCCCGCTGACGCGGACGCTCGCGACGGACACGGGACGGCAGTCATGGCCAACTCCGCAACACCACCTCCCGACAACACCCAGCTGCACCGCGCGGTCACCTCCAGCTTCTTCGGGAGCGTGATCGAGTACTACGACTTCCTGCTCTACGCCACCGCCTCGGCCGTGGTCTTCAGCAGGGTCTTCTTCACCGACCTGGATCCGCTGGCCGGTACGGTCGCGAGCTTCGGCACCTTCGCCGCCGGCTACCTGGCACGCCCTCTCGGCGGCGTCGTCTTCGGGCACTACGGCGACCGGCTGGGCCGCAAACGCATGCTCGTGCTGACGATGACGCTGATGGGCGCGGTGAGCTTCCTGATCGGCGTGCTCCCGACGTACGAACAGGTGGGCAGCTGGGCAGCTGTCCTGCTGGTCCTGCTCCGCGTGCTGCAGGGCGTGGCGGTCGGCGGCGAGTGGGGCGGCGCCGTACTGATGTCGGCCGAGCACGCCCGTACTCGCCGGGGCCTGTGGGCGAGCTTCACCAACGCCGGTGCACCCTGCGGCATGGTGCTCTCGACCGCGGCCCTCACTGGCACGGGCGCACTGGTCGGCGAGGAGGCCTTCCTCGCCTGGGGCTGGCGCGTCCCCTTCCTGCTGAGCATCGTGCTGCTGGCCGTGGGCCTGTTCGTGCGGATGCGGGTGGAGGAGACACCGGTCTTCGCCGCCTCCCGCCGCGACCCGGCGAAGGAGAGCAGGCTCCCCCTGCTGGACCTCCTGCGACGTCATCCGCGCAATCTGCTGCTCGCCGTCGGGGTAGGGCTGGCGGCCTTCATCGCGCAGGGAACGCTCACGACCTTCCTCATCGCCCACGGTGTCCAGACCGGGCACGAGCGGCAGACGGTGCTCAACGCGCTCACCCTCTCCTCCGCGCTGGCGGTCTTCGGCATCATCGGGTGGTCCGCGCTGTCGGACCGGCTGGGGCGGCGTCCCGTCGTCCTGGCGGGGGCGGCCCTGATGGCCGTCTTCGGTTTCGTGCTCTTCCCGATGGTCGACGCCGGGAGTGCGCTGCTGCTGACCTGCGCGCTCGTGCTCGGCCAGTCCGTCATCCACCCGATGATGTACGGGCCGCTCGCGGCGCTGTACGCGGAGATGTTCAGCACCCGCAACCGCTACACGGGAGCCTCGCTCGGCTACCAGCTCTCCGGGATGGGCGCGGGGCTGGCCCCGCTGCTCTTCGCCGAGGTCCAGCGCGCGTCCGGCGGCGGAGCCACCCTCGTCGTATCGCTGGTCATCGCGGCCTTCTGTGTGCTGACGATGGTGTGCATCCTGCTGCTCGGCGAGACCAGCGGGAAGGACCTGAGCGAGGAAACGGAGACGGCCGGCGCCCCGCGTCCCGCCGGCGCCGGTTCCCTGCCCTCCCCCTGAGGGGCCCGCACGTGCATGCCCAGCCGTACCCGGCCGGAAGCCAGGAACCATGGAGCTGAAGATGCAGAACGAGGGCATCGGGTCTTGGCCCGTGCGGCGGGCCCAACTGTCGCCCCGCCGCACGGCCTTCATCCACGAGGGCGCCCCGGTGAGCTACGCCGAGGTGTACGAGCGCAGCACGAAGGTGGCCTCGAAGCTGAGGAACGCCGGTGTACGGGCAGGCGACAGGGTCGCGTACCTGGGCGTGAACCATCCGGCCTTCGCCGAGACGATGTTCGCCGCACACATGCTCGGCGCCGTCTTCGTGCCGCTCAACTTCCGGCTGACGGCGCCAGAACTGGACTACGTGCTCGGCCATTGCGGCGCCTCGGCACTCGTCCACGGACCCGAGTGCGCCGAGACGGTCGGCGCACTCACCGTCCGCGAAGGGCTCGGCACCGTCGTCGCCCTGCGCGATCCGGCAGCGGGCGAGGAGGACTACGAGCCCTGGCTGGCCTCCGGCGACCCGGAGCCCGTCGACGTCCCCGTCTCGCGTGACGACACCGCGTTCATCCTCTACACCTCCGGGACCACCGGCAGGCCCAAGGGCGCCACGCTCACCCACGCCAACCTCATCTGGAACACCCTCAACCTGATGGTGGGCCTCGACATCGCCTCCGACGAGGTGACGCTGATCAGCGCCCCGCTGTTCCACGTCGCGGCGCTCAACCAGACGCTGCTCCCCACGTTCCTCAAGGGCGGCTGCTGCGTGATCATGCCGTCGTGGGACGTCGACGCCTGCTACGACCTGATGGCCGAGCACCGCATCACCTGGATGTTCGGGGTGACGACGATGTTCGCCGCGTTCGCCCAGTCCCCCCGCTGGAAGGACGCGGACCTCTCCTCGTTGCGGAACCTGATGTCGGGGGGCGCCCCGATCCCGGAGACGCTCATCCGCACGTACCAGGAACGGGGCCTGGTCTTCTGCCAGGGCTACGGGCTCACCGAGACGGCACCCGGTGCGACGTTCCTGGAGGCGGCGGAGAGCATCAACAAGGCCGGCACGGCCGGGCTGCCCGCGTTCTTCGTGAACGTGCGGCTGGTGCGCCCCGACCTGACGGACGTGGAGGCCGGGGAGCGGGGCGAGGTCCTGATCCAGGGACCGAACGTCACGCCCGGGTACTGGAACGACCCGGGGGCGACGGCCGCGGCCTTCTCCGAAGGCGGGTGGTTCCACTCAGGGGACATCGCGACGCGTGACGAGGACGGCTACGTGTCCATCGTCGACAGGGTCAAGGACATGTACATCTCCGGCGGCGAGAACGTCTATCCCGCCGAGGTCGAGGGCGCCCTGTTCGGGCATCCCGCCGTGACGGGCTGCGCAGTCGTCGGCGTACCGCACGAGAAGTGGGGCCAGGTGGGACGCGCCTTCGTGACTCTGCGCTCCGGAGCGGAGGTCTCGGGCGGGGAACTGCGGGCGTTCCTGGAGGGGCGGTTGGCGAAGTACAAGGTGCCCGCCCACTTCGAGCAGGTCGACGCCCTTCCCCGTACGGGCTCGGGGAAGATCCAGAAGCAGAAGCTGCGCGGGATTCCGCTGGGCGGCGAGGGCGTGCACCGCCTGTGACGCCCGCGGGGCGGGCCCGTCCTACGATCCGGAGCCGGTCCGGCTCGGCGGACGCTGCATACCGGCCGGCCCTGAGCGTGTGATGAGGTGGCCGGTGCCGCCCCCGTGAACCGGGGAGTGGGCGAAGGTGCACTCCAAGCGGGTGCCGGGAGCGCGGAGTGGCGCGACGATCGGGAGGTCCGGGGTGTCAGTGTCGGAGGAGCCGGCGGAGTCGGAGGAGTTCGGGGAATCCGAGGACTCCGAGGAACACGCCGAAGTCGCGGCGTTCCGCGCGTCGTTGGGGCTGGAGTCCCTGATCGACGTCCACACCCACTTCATGCCGCAGCGTGTACTGGCCAAGGTATGGGCGTACTTCGACGAGGGCGGCCCCCTCGTCGGGCAGCCCTGGCCCATCAACTACCGGCACGAGGAGCAGCAACGGCTTGATGTGCTGCGGGGGTTCGGCGTGAAGGCGTTCACCTCGATGCTCTACCCCCACAAGCCGGGCATGGCCCGGTGGCTCAACGACTGGGCCGCCGACTTCGCGTCACGGACGCCGGACTGCCTTCACACCGCCACGTTCTTCGCCGAGCCGAGCGCCGCCGACGACGTGCGCCGCGCCCTCGACCAGGGGGCGCGGGTGTTCAAGAGCCACCTTCAGGTCGGCGGTTACGACCCCAACGACCCGCTGCTGAAGGAGGTCTGGGGGCTGCTGGCGGAGGCGGGGGTCCCCGTGGTGACGCACTGCGGTTCCGGCCCCGCGCCGGGCGCCTTCACCGGGCCCGGGCCGATGGCCGCGCTGCTGGCCCGGCATCCGCGGCTGCCGCTGGTCGTCGCCCACCTCGGGATGCCGGAGTACGAGGAGTTCATGGGCCTGGCGGAGCAGTACGACCGCGTCATGCTGGACACGACCATGGCGTTCACCTCGTTCGTCGAGGCGGCCGCACCCTTCCCCCGCACCGCCCTCCCCCGCCTGGCCGCCCTTCAGGACCGGGTACTGCTCGGGACGGACTTCCCGAACATCCCCTACTCCTACGCCCACGCGCTCAAGTCGCTGGAGGAGACGGGCCTGGGCGCGGACTGGCTGCGCGCCGTCTGCCACGACAACGCGGCGCGGCTGTTCTCGCTGTGAGGTGAGCGCTCGCTCCCGCCGGGAGGAGCGGGCATCTCCGTACGCGACACCGCGTGCCGACTTCCGAGGCACGGAATGCCAATTTCACGATGAGCTTTGATCGATCATCGATCGTAGGAGTACAGTCCGATTGCTGGGCCCGTCCTGTCCTGCCCTTCAGGAGCACCGCCCGCATCCGCACCACTTCCGCATCACTCCGCATCACCTCCGCACGACCCCACCCCCGTCCCATCAGCACGTCCGGAAGGCGGCCACCATGCCCCGTCCCGTACGCAACCAGCCGAGCGAGCTCGATCAGCTCCCGGACCGCGACCCGCAGGAGACCGCCGAGTGGCGGGCATCGCTGGACGCCGTGACCGCGCACGCCGGGTCCGAGCGCGCCTCGTACCTGATGCGCCGGACCCTGGAGCACGCCCGCGAGAGCGGACTGCGCGTGCCGCACCTGCTGGAGACGGAATACGTCAACACCATCCCGACCTCCGCCGAACCGGACTTCCCCGGTGACGAGCAGATGGAGGCCAGGATCACCGCGTGGAACCGCTGGAACGCCGCCGCGATGGTCACCCGCGGCAGCCGCTACGGGCTCGGCGGGCACATCGCGACCTTCGCCTCCGCCGCATGGCTCTACGAGACGGGCTTCCAGCACTTCTTCCGCGGCAAGGACGGCCTGGCCCCCGGTGGGTCGGGCGGCTCCGGCGACCAGCTCTACATCCAGGGCCACGCCTCCCCCGGCATCTACGCCCGCGCCTTCCTGGACGGCCGGCTCACCGAGAACGACCTCGACCGCTTCCGCCAGGAGGCCGGTGGTCCGGGCGCAGGGCGCGGCCTGCCCTCCTATCCCCACCCGCGGCGGCTGCCGTGGCTGTGGGAGTTCCCGACCGTCTCCATGGGCATCGGCCCGATCAACGCGGTCTACCAGGCGCGCTTCAACCGCTATCTGACCCACCGCGGCATCAAGGACACCTCCACCTCCCACGTGTGGGCCTTCCTGGGCGACGGCGAGATGGACGAGCCCGAGTCGACCGCCGCCCTCGCGCTGGCCGGACGCGAGCAGC
Source organism: Streptomyces albidus (ex Kaewkla and Franco 2022) (assembly GCF_013870515.1). Taxonomy (GTDB): domain Bacteria; phylum Actinomycetota; class Actinomycetes; order Streptomycetales; family Streptomycetaceae; genus Streptomyces; species Streptomyces albidus. The sequence goes on from NZ_JACBXA010000164.1 coordinate 11,425, forward strand.
TGGACAACCTCACCTTCGTCGTCAACTGCAACCTCCAGCGCCTCGACGGCCCCGTCCGTGCCAACTTCAAGATCGTGCAGGAGCTGGAGGCGCAGTTCCGCGCCGCCGGCTGGAACGTGGTCAAGTCGCTGTGGGGCGCCGCCTGGGACGAGCTGCTCCAGCTGGACACCACGGGCGCCCTCGTACGCCGCCTGCGCGAGGTGCCCGACGCCCAGTTCCAGACGTACGCGACCCGCGACGCCGCCTACATACGCGAGCACTTCTTCGGCACCGATCCCGCGCTCGCCGAGATGGCGCGGCTGCTCACCGACGACCAGATCGCTGCCTGCTTCCACACCTCGCGGGCCGGACACGAGCCGCGCAAGGTGTACGCCGCGTACAAGGCCGCCGTCGAGCACGAGGGCGCGCCGACCGTGATCCTCGCGCAGACCGTGAAGGGCTGGACGCTGGGCCCGGGCTTCGAGTCGCGCAACGCCAACCACCAGATGAAGAAGCTCACCGGCAAGGAGTTCCGCGCGATGCGGGACCTGCTCGAACTGCCGGTCCCGGACAGCAAGCTGGACGACGAGCTGGTCCCGTACGTGCACCCGGGCCCGGACTCCCCCGAGGTGCGCTACCTCCAGGAGCGCCGTGCCGAACTCGGCGGGCCCGCTCCCGCGCGCAAGGTGCATCCGGTGGCGCTGCCCGAGCCGTCGGCGAAGCCCTTCGACGCGCTGAAGAAGGGCTCCGGCAGTCAGGAGATCGCCACGACCATGGCGTTCGTCCGGCTCGTGAAGGACCTGATGAAGGAGAAGGAGACCGGCAGGCGCTGGGTCCCCGTCGTACCGGACGAGGCGCGCACCTTCGGGATGGAGTCCCTCTTCCCCTCCGCCGGGATCTACTCACCGCTCGGCCAGAACTACGACCCGGTCGACCGCGACCAACTCCTTTACTACAAAGAGGCGTCGGACGGTCAGATCCTCAACGAGGGCATCACCGAGGCCGGTTCACTCGCCGACTTCACGGCGGCGGCCACCTCGTACGCCACGCACGGCGAACCGATGATCCCCTTCTACATCTTCTACTCGATGTTCGGATTCCAGCGCACAGGTGACCAGTTCTGGTCGCTGGCCGACCAGCTCGGGCGCGGGTTCGTCATCGGCGCGACGGCCGGCCGTACGACGATGACGGGCGAGGGCCTCCAGCACGCGGACGGTCACTCGCCGCTGCTCGCCTCGACCAACCCGGCGGTCCTCACCTACGACCCGGCCTTCGCCTACGAGGTGGGCGCCATCGTCAAGGACGGGCTGCGCCGGATGTACGGTCCGGACCCGGCCGCCAACGAGGACGTCCTCTACTACCTCACGGTCTACAACGAGCCGAAGGTGCAGCCGCCGCTGCCCGTGACGGGCGAGGGCGAAGGCAGCGTCCAGGACGTCGAGGAAGGCATCGTCAAGGGGCTCTACCGCTTCCGCGAGGGCACGGCCGCCGAGCCCGGTTCGCCGCGCATCCAGCTGCTGGCCAGCGGCACGGCCGTCCACTGGGTGCTCGACGCCCAGCGGATGCTCGCCGAGGAGTGGGGCGTGACCGCCGACGTGTGGTCGGCCCCCTCCTGGGGCGAGCTGCGGCGCGACGCCCTGGAGTGCGACGCCGCGCAGCTGCGGGGCGAGGACCGGATTCCGTACGTGACGCGCGTGCTCGAGGACGCCCCGGGCCCGGTGCTGGCCGTCAGCGACTGGATGCGGGCCGTGCCGGACCAGATCAGCCAGTGGGTTCCCCAGGACTGGTCCTCCCTCGGCACCGACGGGTTCGGCCTCTCCGACACCCGGGAGGCGGCCCGCCGTCACTTCGGCGTCGACCCGGAGTCGATCGTCGTCGCGGCGCTGGCCCAGCTCGCGCGGCGCGGCGAGGTCAAGCGCGAGACGGTGCGAGAGGCCTCGGAGGCGTACGGACTCGCCTGATCAGGGTCTCCGGGCGACGGCCCCCCGCGGTGGTTCACGCTGCCGCGGGGCGGCGGCAGAATGCTGCGCATGCGCGCGTCCCGGTTGATCAAGATGGTGCTGCTGCTGCAGGCGCGGCGTGCCATGACCGGCGCCGAGCTCGCCGCCGAGCTGGAGGTCTCCGAGCGGACGGTCTCCCGCGACGTGCTCGCGCTGTCGGAGGCCGGCGTGCCCGTCTACGCGGACCGGGGGCGCAGCGGCGGCTATCGCCTCATCGGCGGCTACCGCACGCGGCTGACCGGCATCGCCCGTGGTGAGGCCGAGGCGCTGT
>NZ_JACBXA010000165.1 GCF_013870515.1 Streptomyces albidus (ex Kaewkla and Franco 2022)
TGGACGAACTGATGGCCGTGCTCGCCTCGGTGCGCGAGGCCGGCCACCCAGGAGTCGTCGCTGCCGGGCAGTTCGAGCGCATGGGCGACGGCCGCCGCGATGCGCTCATGGCCGACGGGGCCGGCGTGAAGACGGTCAGGGCTCCACAGACGGGGATCGACGACGACCGGATGATGGCCGGTCTCGGCGACGATCACACCGTGACGCGTCGCGGCCTTCCGGATGCGGTCGTTGAGGACGGTCACGCGGGACCCGAGAGGACGCGCGAGAGGGATGATCCGCGCGACGTCCGGAAAGGTGAGCGTGACGACCTGGGAGCCCTGGGCGGTGAGCGCCGCGAACATCGCCTCCAGGTGTCCGGCGACCTCATCGGGATCGAACCGCGGCCGCAGCAGGTCGTTCATCCCGGCGAGCACGGTGGCCAGATCGGGCCTCAAGGCGAGGGCGGGTGCGAGCTGTTCGCTGCGCACCTGCTCGGCCAGACGTCCGCGCACGGCCAGATTGGCGTACTGCAGGCCTGAGTCGCACTGAGCGAGATGCACGGCGAGCCGGTCGGCCCAGCCTCGCAGGCCGGCCGCGTCGTCGCCGTCTCCGAGGCCTTCGGTCTGGCTGTCGCCCAGAGCGACGTAGCGCAGGTATCGCCGGTCAGTCCCCGACACGGGTCGCCTGCCTCTCCCGCAGGACCGCGGCGGAGCGTTCGCACCAGTCGCGGTTGCCCTGCTCGAAGGCGAGGCCGCGCAGGCAGGTCAGATAGGGGCCGATCCGCTCGCCGTGGCGGAGGAAGTGCTCCTCGGTGCTGTCGCCGCGCATGGTGTGCAGCAGGCGCTCGAAAAGCTCGATCTTGCCCTGCGCGAAGGTGGCGCGTTCGGCGAGCTGCGCGATCAGTTGGCCGGTGTCGACGTGGTCCGCCGCCTGGACCTTGACGAGCAGGTCGTCGCGGATGGAGGAGGGCTTGGCGGCGGTCGCCGTGAACTGCTCGAGCTCGGCCGATCCGGCGTCGGTGACCTGGAAGAGGCGCTTGTTGGGGCGGGTGTCCTGGACCACCTCGCGGCCTGTGATCAGTCCGTCCTTCTCCAGACGCGCGAGCTCCGCGTACAGCTGCTGCGGAAGCGCGTGCCAGAAGTTCGCCACCCCCACGTCGAAAGCCTTGGCCAGCTGGTATCCGCTCAGCTCCTCGCCGAGCAGGGCCGCCAGCACGGCGTGACGCAACGCCATCGGATCGCCTCCTGTCCGCCCTTGTTCCGTGGGCACTCCATCGATGATACTCAAGAAAGTGACTAATCATATTCGTGAGCATGAAGGAGACGTCGTGACCGCAGCAGACCGCTTCCGTGCCGCCGTCGACAAGGGCGATCTGGCCGCCCTGGACGAGTTGTTCACCGAGGACATCCGTCTCTACAGCCCTGTGAAGTTCACGCCCTTCGAGGGCAAGCCGATGGTGCTCGGCCTCTTCGGGGTGCTGCTGCGTACCTTCGAGGACTTCCACTACGTCGGGCACCACACAGGCACAGCCTCGACGAGCAGCGACGGCACCAAGTCCCCGTCGGCGGTCCTGGTCTTCCGGGCGGAGGTGAACGGCCGCCAGATCCACGGCATCGACCTGCTGCACTTCGACGACGCCGGCCGGATCAAGGAGTTCACGGTGATGGTCCGGCCGCAGTCCGCGGTCCAGGCGCTGGGGGAAGCCGTCCTCTCCGGTCTGGTCGCCGACGGGCTGATCCCCGCCCCCGCGGATCTGTGAGGGCTGCGATCCCGGGTCAGAGCGTGCGGCGGGTGCGTTCCAGGAAGTCGCGCTCGGTCCGGTTGCCTGCCCGGTCGATGGCCGCGTCGTAGGCCGCTGCGGCCTCGGCTCTGCGTCCGGAGCGACGGAGGAGGTCACCGCGGACGGCGTGGAAGAGGTGGTAGTCCTCCAGGCCGAGCCGGTCGACCAGTTCGAGTGCCGCTTGCGGACCGTCGACCTCCGCCACGGCCACCGCACGGTTGAGGGCCGCCACCGGACTCGGATCGATCGAGCAGAGCTGGTCGTACAGCTGCACTACCTGCCGCCAGTCGGTGCCGGCGGCGGACGGTGCGTCGCTGTGCACGGCGTTGACGGCTGCCTGGATCTGGTACGGGCCCGGCGTGCCGCGGCGCAGGCACCGGCGGACGAGCGCCTGGCCCTCGGCGATCAAGTGGCGGTCCCACAAGCTGCGGTCCTGGTCGGCCAGAAGCACCAGCTCGCCTTCCGGGGTGGTACGGGCGGGCCTGCGCGACTCGGTCAGCAGCATCAGCGCGAGCAGTCCGACGACCTCGCTCTCGTCGGGCATGAGGTCGGCCAGGAGCCGTCCGAGCCGGACCGCCTCGGCGCACAGGTCTTCGCGGACGAGCGCTTCACCGGAGGTCGCCGCGTAGCCCTCGTTGAAGATGAGGTAGACGACGGCAAGCACGGCTCTCAGCCGGTCCGGGAGGTCGGCGTCCCCCGGAATCCGGTAGGGGATCCCGGCGTCGCGGATCTTCCGCTTGGCTCTGACCAGCCGCTGGGCCATGGTCGGTTCGGGGACCAGGAAGGCGTGCGCGATCTCCGGGGTGGTGAGCCCGCCGAGGAGCCGGAGGGTGAGCGCGACCTGCGAGGCCGTGGCGAGCGCCGGATGGCAGCACGTGAAGATGAGGCGGAGCCGTTCGTCGCGCACTGGCCCCTCCTCGGGCGGTGCGTCGCGGGCGTGGAGCAGGGCCGCCTGCGCGTGCCGGTCCTCGCGGGAGGCTTCCCGGCGCAGGCGGTCGACGGCCCGGTTGCGGGCGGTGGTGATGATCCATCCGGCGGGGCTCGGCGGGAGCCCGGCCGTGGGCCACAGCCGTACCGCTTCGGTGAACGCGTCCTGAACGGCCTCTTCGGCGACGTCTATGTCGCCGAAGACCCGGACCAGGACGGCCACCGCTCGTCCGTGCTCCTCGCGGAAGACGCGGTCGACCGGAGCGGTGGACGGCTGTGGCGCCCCGGATGTCACGCGCAGCTTCCGTGCTCCATCGGCCAGACCTCGATGGGGAGGGTGATCGCGCGTGCCAGCTTGCGGCCCCATTCGAGCGCGGCGTCCAGATCGGCTGCCTGGATCACCGTGAACCCGCCGATGTGCTCCTTGCCCTCGATGTACGGGCCGTCGGTGGTGAGCATGTCGCCGCCCTCGGCCTTGAGCACGGTGGCGGTGCCGGGTGCGTGCAGGCCGGCGGAGAAGACCCAGGCGCCGGACTCCCTCATCTCGGTGTTCACGGCCTCGACCTCCCGCATGATCGGGTCCAGGACCTCGGGGCCGGGCGGTTCACCGTCGGGCTGGTAGATGCTGAGCAGGTACTGCTTCATGGTGCTTCTCCTCGACGAGCGACGTTGCGGGGCGGGTCGTTCCCTCCGCCCTCACTCTCCATACGAACGGGCTCGGGCCGAATCGACACCCGGCACGAGTGTGCACCGAAAAAACTCCGCGCGGTTGGTCGTCGTGCCGCTGACCTCGGCGGAAGGGGGGAATGGTGTTCGGTCGGATCGCCGTCCCTCCTGACGCCGGTGGGTTCGTGGTGGTCGCTTCGCCGGGTGGCGGGGGAGTGGCAGCCCCCTCGGGGCACGGGCGACCTGGAACGTCCCGTCGGAGTGACCGCTCGGTGAGCGCCGGGCAGACGGCAGCACTCGCCCCTGCCGTCCCAATCACCCTGCGCCCTCGCGTACTTGACGTCCTCGCGAGGGCCGAGCACCCTCCATGGGTCGGATGCGGCGAGACGGGGGGCGTTGTGCCTGGTACGCAAGCGGGTTCAGCGGAATCGGAAGCTGACGGCCGGCAGGCCGAAGGGAAGACCGTGCGGCCTGCGGGGCGGAAGATCGCCGTGGAGGCGAACGGCCTCAACGTGATCGGTGACGGCGAACGCAAGGGCCGCCCCGCGCAGCTGTTCTGGCCCTGGTTCGGGTCCAACGTCTCGGTGCTGGGCCTGAGTTACGGCTCGTTCGCCCTGGGCTTCGGCATCAACTTCTGGCAGGCCCTGGCCGCGGGAGTGGCCGGCATCGTCTTCTCCTTCCTGCTCTGCGGTTTCATCGCCGTGGCGGGCAAACGCGGTTCCGCGCCGACCATGGTGCTCAGCCGCGCGGCCTTCGGCGTTCGGGGCAACAAGCTGCCCTCGGCGGTCTCCTGGATGCTGACGGTCGGCTGGGAGACGGTGCTCGTCATCTTGGCGACGCTGGCGACGGCCACCGTCTTCGACCGCCTGGGCTGGGGCGGCGGCACCTCGACGAAACTCGCCGCCCTCGTCGTCGTCTCGGTGCTCACGGTGCTGGCAGGGGTGATCGGCTTCGACCTGATCATGCGGATGCAGACGGCAATCACGGTGGTGACGGCCGTCCTGACCGTCGTCTACATCGCTCTGGTCGCCGACGAGATCCGCTGGGGGACGGCAGGGTCCCTGCCCGCCGGATCGGCGCAGGAGGTCATCGGGGCGCTGGTCTTCCTCATGACCGGGTTCGGTCTGGGCTGGGTCAACGCCGCCGCCGACTACGCGCGCTACCTTCCCCGCCGCACCTCCGGTGCGGCCGTGGCCGGTTGGACGACCTTCGGCGCTTCGGCCGCGCCCGTCGTGCTGCTCGTCTTCGGGCTCCTTCTGGCCGGTTCCTCGCAGGAGTTGAGCGAGGCCGTCGCAGCCGACCCCGTCGGCGCCCTCACGACACTGCTGCCGACGTGGTTCCTCATCCCCTTCGCGCTGGTCGCCGTGCTGGGTCTGGTCGGCGGTGCCGTGCTGGACATCTACTCCTCCGGACTGGCACTGCTGGCCCTCGGAGTGCGCGTCCCCCGCTACGTCGCGGCCGCCGTCGACGGTGTGCTCATGATCGCGGGCACCGTCTACCTGGTCTTCTTCTCCGAGGACTTCCTCGGCTCTTTCATGGGGTTCCTCACCACGCTCGGCGTCCCGGTCGCCGCCTGGTGCGGCATCATGCTGGCCGACATCGCGCTGAGGTCCCGCCCGTACGACGACGCCGCTCTCTTCTCACGTTCCGGCCGATACGGCGACGTACGAGGGCTGCCGGTGGCCGTGCTTCTCGCGTCCACCGCCGCAGGCTGGGGACTGGTCACGAACACCGCCGCCGACTGGCTGTCCTGGCAGGGCTATCTGCTGGGCCCACTGGGGCTCGGCGGGACCTCGGGTGCCTGGGCGTCCGCCAACCTCGGCGTACTCGTCGCGCTGGCACTGGCGTTCGTGGCGGCGCTGGTCACTCAGAGGGGGAGCGTCAGGAGGCAGGAGGCCGAGCAGCATTCGGCGGACGCTCCCGGCGACGGCGTGCCCGTCGCTTCCGAGAGCCCAACTGGGGGCTAGGGGGTGTCCGCGAAGTCCCGGCTGGGGTGCGGGGTCTGGCACGCACGCTCCCGGCGTTGTCGGTCGTCGGCGCAGCCCGCTGCGCTCTCCTCCTCCGCCTTGCGATCGCACGCACCAGACCCCGCGCCCCCCGCCTTGCAGGCGGACGACGCTACTTCGCGGACACCCCCTGGAACCCGCCCGTTGAGCTGCCGGGCGGTTTCCCGCGCGGTCTGGTTCCGATGACGACGGTGGCGCAGAGTTCTTCGCTCACCGCCACCCGTGACGTGAGGCCGCTTCCGGCTACGGTCCCGACTGCCGCACCGACTTGGCGTTCGCTCGTCTCCACCAACAGACAGCCACCCGGCACGAGCCACCGCGGTGCCTCGGCGGCCACCCGTCGCAGAACGTCGAGCCCGTCGGAGCCGCCGTCCAGCGCGATCAGGGGTTCATGGATGCGGGCCTCCGGCGGAAGCAACCCGACTTCCTCCGCCGGTACGTAGGGCACGTTCGCCAGCAGCACGTCGACGCGGCCGCGCAGCCCGGCCGGAAGCGGCTCGTACAGATCACCTTCGTACACGTGACCGCCCACAGCGGCGACGTTGCGGCGGGCACATCGCACCGCGGCCGGTTCGACATCGGCCGAGTGCAGTTCGACGCGGCCCGCGCGCGCGGCCAACGCGGCGCCCAGCGCACCCGATCCGCAGCACAGGTCGAGGACGACGGCCCCCTCACCGCAGACGGCCGCGGCCTGGTCGACGAGGAACTCGCTCCGGCGACGGGGCACGAAGACCCCGTCGCCGACGTCCATCCGCATGCCGCAGAACTCCGCCCAGCCCAGCACGTGTTCGAGTGGGTGACCTGCCGTACGCCGTTCCACCATCGCGGCGAGCGCGTCGGCGGAGGACGCGGCGGACATGAGCAGCCGGGTCTCTTCCTCGGCGAACACACAGCCCGCGGCGCGGAGTCTGGTGGCGAGGGCGGAGGAGGAGAGCGACGAAGGGAAAGCCGACATGGAACCTTCTCGGGGTGCCGACGGGGGCTCCCCGGCTGCCTACGTCAAGGGAAACGTACGGCAGCGGGAGGGGAACGCCCCTGCTGGTGCAGCGGTTATCGGTCCCACCTCCTCGGTTCGTGGTGCGTACGAAGACGTCAGACTATACGGACCGGGCCGCCCCGGCGCTCACACGTCGAGGCCCGCCGCCGAAGCGAACCCGACGACCGCGGTGAACGCCCGCAGGCCGTGCTGAGTGACCTGCACCGCGACGACGTCGTCACCGCCCGACGCGGCATCCGCCGGCGGGGGCGAGACCTCGACCCAGCTGGGCGCGTCCAGGTCGACGTAGCGCTCGAACTCGGCGTCCAGGCGCACCAGATGGGGCTGCCGTCCGGACGTGGCCAGGTAACCGGCCTGGCGGGCCGCCTCCATCAGCAGCATTCCCGGAAGGTGGTCGACGGGGTGGTCGAAGAGCCATGGACTGGAGGTGAGGACACGCAACTGCCTGCGGCCCGATTCGTCCGCCCGCGCGAGAACCACCTCCCGCTCGCTCTCCCGGCCCACGAGCGGCGGAGAAACGGGAGGGGGCGGTTCAAGAGCGGCCGCCATGGCCAGGGAAGGGAGGGAGGTTCCCCGCCCGCGCAGACGTGCGTAGACCTCGGGGCTGTGAGCGCTGAAGACCGTCGAGGCCCTGCCCACGAGACGGCCCTCGCAGCTGATCGTCATCCGCAGGGACAGCCTGCGCAGCCGGCCGCTGCTCGCGGGCGGGTGCGAGGCGGACAGCCGAAGCAGCACCTCGGCGGGCCGGTCCGACACAGGTAAGACGGGCGCGGCGAAGGCGCAGTGATGGTGATCCCATATCAACTGGTGGTCCCGCGGCACCCCGTACGCGGCGTGCGAGAGCAACGGCAGCGCCTGGCGCGTCGTCTCCACCATCAGCATCGGGTCCTGCACGCCGTCAGCGCCCGTACGCCAGAACCCGTGGTCCCTCGGCCACTGGGCTCCCACCTCGAACTCGCCCTCTCCGCACTGCTTCCAGCCGGTCAGCAGCACCTCAGAATGCGCGGCCTTATGTACGAACTCACGGGGTACGGGTGACGAGTACGCTGTGGTTTCCGGCAGATGGGGCACGGCGGGGGTCGAAGTCATGGGCGGTTCTCCGGGTGGAATGGTGTCCGAAGTGACTTGTGCCGGAAACGATAGAACCTTAGGTTGCGAGGTCGGATGACGGCGGCGAGAACGAGGCCGATGCAGCAAAGAGCTGTGGAGACACGCCAGTTGATCCTGGAAGCGGCGGCGGAGGTCTTCGACGAAGAGGGCTTCAAGGCGGCCAGGATCACGGAGATCATGCAGCGGTCGGGGACCACGCAGGGCGCGCTGTACTTCCACTTCTCCTCCAAGATGGACCTGGCCCGCACCGTGATGCTCGCCCAGCGCGATTCGGTCGTCCTGCCGCCCGGGCCGGACGGGCTCCAGCGCCTCATCGACACGACCCTCTTCCTCGCGCGGGAGCTCCAGACGAACAAACTCCTGCGTGCCGGCGTGCGCCTCGCCGTGGAGCAGGAGGAGATCGGCTTCCACGACGACGCCCCGTACCGCGACTGGGCCGAGGTCTTCCGCGGGCAGCTCGCGGCGGCGGCATCACGCGGTGAACTGCGCAACGGTGTGGACGTGGACCGTCTGTCGCTGCTCCTCGTGGGCTGCTACACCGGCGTGCAGCACTTCTCCAAGGTCTCCACCCGGCGGGCCGACCTGCCGGAGCGCATCGGGGACCTGTGGCAGTACATGCTTCTCGGCATCGCCCCTCCCCAGGTCGTGGCGGAGATGGTCGTCAACCCGCAGATGTATCTGCGGGTCGCCGGATGACCCTCAGGGTTGTACTCACCGGGGCGACGGGCTTCATCGGCACAGCCGTCCTGAACCGCCTCACGGGCGAGGACGCAGCCGTACGGGCCCTCACCCGCCGGGAGTTGAGGCTCCCGCCCGACGTGGAGCAGGTCCGTGCCGATCTCACCCGGCCGGAATCCCTCACCGGTGCCTGTTCCGGAGCGGACGTGCTCGTCCACGCGGCCCCCTTCGTCGGCTCGGACGAGCAACAGTGCGTGCAGGTCAACGACTTGGGCACGGCGGCGTTGATGGAGGAGGCCGCGCGCGCGGGCGTCGGCCGCATCGTGCAGGTCTCCACCACCGCCGTCTACGGACGGGGCCCCCACAGGGGTGAGGCCGTCGGCGATCTGGAACCGGCCCCGGGATCCGCCACCAGCAGGACCCGGCTCGCGGGGGAGAAGCACGCGTTGAAGCGCGGTGCCCTGGTCCTTCGCGCCGGGCTCGTCACGGGAGCGGGGGACCGCTGGGTCGTACCGGCCCTGGCGGAACTCACCCGGCGCGTACCGGGCTACTGGCTCGGAGGCGAGGCGCGGCTCTCGATGATCGCGGTCGAGGACCTCGCCCGGATCGTCACGCACGCGGCCCTCCGCCTCCCCGCTCCCGCTCACGGTGTCCACCACGCCGTGCACCCCGAGCCCGTGCGCAATCGCGACCTGCTCGACTCGCTGGCGTCCCTCGCTCTTCTGCCGCCGGTCGAGGGGGAGTTGACGTGGGAGCAGTGCCTCACACTGATGCGGGAGCACTCCGGCCGCATCGGCGAGACGCAGCTGGAACTCCTCGCGTACGACCATTTCTACAGCGGAGCGTCCCTCTGGAAGGCGTGCGAACTGGCCCCCGGACCAGGCCCGTTGGCCAGGCTCGATGAAGCGGCCGACTGGTACCGAGGGCATCTGACGCGCTCCTGACCGGTAGGGAGACCGGCACCTTTCCCAGCTCTGTCGGCCCTTCTGGCGCAAAAAAACAGAACACTTTGTATGTTTGTGGTGGCGGCAGCGCTCCCGCAGCTGTTGCTCCTGACGGTCCGTCTCCCCTCGGACCGGTTCGTACGAAGGGAACAAGCCGCATGAGGCAAGAGCGCGCAGAACTCACCCGTCACGCGCTGACGATGGCGGCAGCGAGATCATTCGACCGCTCCGGTTATCAACGCACAACCCTTTTCGAGGTCAGCCGTGGCGCCGCGATGAGCAAGGGCGCCCTCTCCTTCCACTTCGGCAGCAAGGAGGAACTGGCCGACACGGTGCGGAGAGAGGCATGCATCCGCACGTACCAGGCGGCACAGGTCCTGCGCGACAAGGACCAGCCCCCGCTGCAGACGCTCATCGACCTCACGCACCTGGTGGCCCATCAGCTCGCCCACGATCATCTGTCCAGGGCGGCGGTGAAACTCGCCCGCGAGTTGGAGACCCCGCCGGATCCGGAGATCAACCCGCTCGTCTGCTGGCGTCAGATCTTCACCGATGTGGCGCGGGAGGCCGAGAAGGACGGCATGCTCCGCGGCGAAGCCACTGCCGAGGCCGTGGCCGAACTGGCATTCTGCCTCGCGTCCGGCGCCTACTCGGAACAGACCGACCAGACCTCGGACGTCCATCAACGCCTGGCGGGGCACTGGCAGTTGCTGCTGAACGGGCTCGTGCCCGTCGAGGAGCATCTGTGGATCGCGGGCACAGAGGCCGACTGGCTGCACGTCACGAGCCGCGAACCGGCGCTGGGGGCGGCCCGCTGAGTCACCGGTTCTCCCGCTGAACCCCAGCCGGCGACCGCCCGCGACATCGCCCCTCACACGCGGGACGTGAGGGAGGGCGGATCGAGAGGTGACACGTGGTGCGGGCCTTGCACCGCCGACGCACGGTCCAGTTGAGGACGATCGAGGGCATGAGTGGCCTTGACGGCGTGCTCAAAGGCCCCCGACGGAGGCCGGGGGCCTGTGGCTTTACGCGCAGGCGCACCGCTGACTCCCCGTCACGCAGCTGAACCGGACGGGTTCGCGCCGTACATCACGTCTCGCGCCACGCTGTCCCCCGACGGCAGCGTGGTGCACGACGGATCATGTCCTGTGGAGCCGTCCCCTTTCCAGGCGCGACTTTTTAGGTGTAAGAACAGGGTGCGCAATAAATTCCACTCCGATCCGTTGCGGATGGAGGAGAGCCACGCATGCCTCGGCATCAGGACGCGCTGCCGCGCCGGCGTCAGCGTGACCTCCAGAACTTCCTGCGGGAAGCACGTGCGCGCGTCGACCCCGTCGAGCACGGTCTGCAGCGCCCGACCGACCGCCGGGGCCGGCAGGTCCCAGGGCTGACCCAGCCGCAGATGGACGCGCTCCTGCACAGCCGCACCGGCACGTACGGCAACTTCGAACGCGGAGCCAAGACCAATCCCTCGACGGACTACCTCGACCGGCTGGCACGGTATTTGAGGCTCGGACCCCAGGAGTGGGAGTCGCTGTGGCGCCACACCTACGGTCACAATCCGCCCTACGCGCTGGACCCCGGGGCGGGTCTCGCCGTCGCCCCGATATGGCGCCGCATCGTGCACGAGATGTCCACGATGGCCTACATCAGCAACATGTCCTGGACGCTTCTGGAGTACAACTCGGCGTTCGCGGCCATGTTCCCCGGCGACCGGCCTCCGGCGAACATCATGCGATGGATGCTGCTGGACGAGTCGGCCCGCACCGAGGTGCTGGAGGACTGGGAGAACTCCTGGGCGCCGATGGTCGTCCCGCAGCTCGTGGCGGCGCGGCACGCCTACCCCTCGGACCCCACGCTCCAGCAGCTGGAGCAGGACGTCCTGGACGATCCCGTCGCCGGCCCAATACGGCGTGACGGCGCGGCCGCCTACACCCACCCCGACGGCAACGACCGCCCGTTGAACCACGCCACGCTCGGCCGCGGCCGGGTCAGGCTCGGAGCGGCGGAGCCGATGAGCAGCCCCGGCGCACGCTTCATGGTGGTGGAGTTCGCTCCCGAGAACACGTGAGAACTCTGGGGCGCCATGCGCGAGTCCGGCGGCGTCCGCTCCGGCACCCCGATTCGCCTGACTGCTCGCCCGACCAGGGCCGACGGGCGGAGCCGAGGCTCCGCAAGGTCTGTTGACATGATGCGCAACTGTCTGCGGTGCCTCCTGTGCACGTGATACGCATCATGGAAGCCCCGGCTGTGATCGTCGGGGCGTCACCACCCTCGCTTCCGCTGTGGCGAGGGAGTTCCGCTGCGGGTGAGCCGGTGGTAGAAGGTCAACTGCCGGGTTTGTCCGAGTAAGTGCTTGCGCACCGTCTGCAGAAGGAGACCGTCATGGCGCACGCGAGCGGCACGCCGCCGACCTCTCATCCCCGCGCCTCAGGTGGGCGGGCAAGGCCACGGAAGGGTCCGTTGTGGATCGCGCTCGAAGTGGTCCTGTGGGCGCTCCAGCTGTATCTCGCTTACTTCATGGTGACAACCGGCGCCATACCGGCACTTACTGCCGATCCAGGCGCCAAGGAGACATTCCAGGACATCGGCTTCGGCCTGTGGTTCATGTACCTGACCGGCACGTTGGAGCTGCTCGGCGCCATAGCCCTGCTCACCCCGTGGACCGCCGGCCTCGCCGCCCTGGGGCTGATGGGCGTGATGGCGGGCGCCGTCACCACCCACCTCACCCTCTACGACGGCCGTGGTGTCGAAACGCCGGCGATGATCCTCATCCCCCTCGCGCTCGTTGCGCTGGGCCGCCGCAGCAACGTGACGTCGCTGCTCAACCGGCTGCGAGGTGGCGGCCGGCGCTGAGTCCGGCACCCGCGCCGTCCCGTCCCCGATCGTCGGGGGCGGGGCGGCGTCGCCGATCCGCGGAATCCGCAGGAACACCTCGCAGTTCCCGCGATGAGAAACGTCCGGCTGCAGGGTCTTCAAATCGGTGGGTACGTCCCGTACCGCCCTGAGAGGAGACCGTCATGAACCAGTCAGCCGGCACACCGTCCGATTCCCCCGCAGCAGTTCCGGTCGTCCGGGCTGCGCGCAGCAAGGACATCGCCTTGCGCGTGCTGCAGGTGATACTCGCGCTGTTCTTCGTGATCGCCAGCGCCGTTCCCAAGCTGATCGCGCACTCCTCGGCCGCGGACTCCTTCGAGGAGATCGGCTTCGGGACGTGGTTCATGTACGCCATCGGCATCCTCGAACTCTGCGGCGGCGTCGCCCTCGTCATCCCCCTGCTCTCTGGCCTCTCGGCCGTGGCTCTCATCGCTTTGATGGTCGGCGCCTTCATCACTCAACTGACCGTCTTCGACGGCGAGTACGCCGTGACGCCGCTGCTGCTCATCATCCCGCTCGCGATCATCGCCTGGGGCCGCAGGGGGACCTTGCCGCAGCTCGCGGCCCGCCTTCGGGGCGGAAGCTGAGCGCGTGCCCTCCCGCCCCTGACCCTCGGCCGGTCCGTTGACGCCCGGCCTGCCGGGCCGCGCCGGGGGCCGTCAACGGATGGCGGACTTCACCGACTCCGGGGAACGGCCCACCACGGCCGTGCCGTCGTCCGCGGTGATGATCGGACGTTGGATCAGGACCGGGTGGGCCGCCAGGGCCTTGATCCAGCGACCGCGGCTGTCCGCGTCACGGGGCCAGGAGGCGATGCCCAGCTCGGTGGCGGCCTCCTCGCCGGTCCTGGTGATGTCCCACGGCTCCAGGTCGAGCCGCCGCAGCACGTCCTCCAGCTCCGAGGCGGTCGGCGGCTCCTCCAGGTAGTGCCGGACCGTGTACTGCACGCCCTCCTCGTCCAGCAGCGACACCGCTGAACTGCACTTGGAACAGGCGGGGTTGATCCAGATCTCCATGCTCGGGGCCTCTCTCAGATATAGGTGTCTCTCAGGTGTACGGGTCAGATCCCGTCCTCGGCCGGACGCTCGCCGCGGAAGGTACGCCGGTGGGCCGTCGGCCCCACACCGCGGCGCGCGGCGAAGTGGTGGCGCAGGATGTCCGCGCTGCCGAACCCGGAGCGCGCCGCCACGGCTTCGACGGGCAGGAGTGTGCTCTCGAGCAGTTCCTCGGCCCGTTGGAGCCGCTGATCCAGGAGCCAGCGGTGCGGCGTCGTACCGGTCGCGGCCTTGAACCGCCGGGCGAAGGTCCGCGGCGACATGGACGCGCGCACGGCCAGGTCCTCGACCGTCAGCGGCTGGTCGAGGTGGGCCTGCATCCAGTCGACCAGGGCCGTGAGCCCGTACTCGGAGCGTGTCACCGGCATCGGCATCTCGACGAACTGCGCCTGCCCGCCTGAGCGATGGGCCGGTACGACCATGCGCCGGGCAAGGGCGTTCGCGGTGGCCGCTCCGTGCTCCTGACGGACGAGGTGGAGACAGGCGTCGATGCCGGCGGCGGCTCCCGCACTGGTGAGGACGGGGCCGTCCTCCACGTAGAGCACGTCGCGGTCGACGCGGACCCGCGGATGGAGACGGGCGAGCCGGTCGGCGAACTGCCAGTGCGTGGCGGC
>NZ_JACBXA010000166.1 GCF_013870515.1 Streptomyces albidus (ex Kaewkla and Franco 2022)
GGCGGACAGGGCGGACCGGGCTGGGGCCCGCAGCACCCGCCTCAGCAGCCTGCTCAGCAGCAGCCTCCTCAGCAACAACCGCAGCAGCCCGGCTGGCAGCAGCAGGGCGTGCCCCAGCAGCAGGGCTACCCGGGCCAGCAGCAGCACGTACAGCAGCACGCCCAGCCGCAGGCGCAGATGCCGCACCAGGGCGCCGGGGCGCCGCACCAGCAGAGCGCGGGCGACCGCAGTCCGACCACCTTCCACCAGCTCTCGCTGGGACGGGTGATGCGGATCGGCCGTGCGCTGGAGAACGAGCTGGTCGTCTCGGACCTCCAGGTCTCCCGGCACCACGCGGAGTTCCGCGCCTCGCCGCAGGGCCGCTTCGAGATCCACGACCTGGGCAGCCACAACGGCACCTACGTCAACGGCCAGCCGCTGCCCAAGTCCGGTTCGGCCGTGATCACCCCGCAGGACACCGTAGGCGTCGGCCACTCCACCTTCAGGCTGGTCGGGGACCGGCTCGAGGAGTTCGTCGACACCGGTGAGGTCTCCTTCTCCGCCCGTCACCTGACGGTGAAGGTCGACAACGGCAAGGTGATCCTCAACAACGTCACCTTCGGTGTCCCGGAGAAGTCGCTGGTCGGCGTGATCGGCCCCTCCGGATCCGGCAAGTCGACGCTGCTCCGCGCCCTGACGGGCTACCGGCCCGCCGACATGGGCGAGGTCCTCTACGACAACCGGAACCTCTACCAGCACTTCGCCGAGCTGCGGCAGCGCATCGGCCTCGTGCCCCAGGACGACATCCTGCACAAGGAGTTGAGGGTCCGCACCGCGCTGCGCTACGCAGCCCGGCTGCGCTTCCCCGGCGACGTGGCGGAGGCCGAGCGCAACGCCCGGGTCGAGGAGGTCCTCGCCGAGCTCAAGCTCGACATCCACGCGGACAAGAAGGTCACCTCCCTCTCCGGCGGTCAGCGCAAGCGCGTCTCGGTCGCCCTGGAGCTGCTGACGAAGCCGTCGCTGATCTTCCTGGACGAGCCCACCTCCGGGCTCGACCCGGGCATGGACCGCGACGTCATGCAGCTGCTGCGCGGTCTGGCGGACGACGGCCGCACGGTCCTCGTCGTCACCCACTCGGTGGCCGAACTCGGCCTGTGCGACAAGCTGTTGGTGATGGCGCCGGGCGGCGGCGTGGCCTACTTCGGGCCGCCCGAGGAAGCGCTCAACTTCTTCGGTTACGGCACCTGGGCGGACGTCTTCTCGGCCTTCGAGAACTACCGCGACTACGACTGGATGGGCCGCTGGCAGGGCTCCCAGCACTACCAGATGTACGCCGCGGACCTCGACTCCGTCGCCCCGCAGCAGCTCCCGCAGATGCAGGCGCCACCGGCACGTACGCAGAAGCCGCAGAGCTGGGGCTCCCAGTTCTGGACCCTGCTGCGCCGGTACGTGTCCGTCATCGCCTCCGACAGAGGTTTCCTGGCGCTGATGGTGATCCTGCCTGCCGTCCTCGGCACGGTCAGTACGGTCATCCCCGCCGAACTCGGCCTGCAGAAGAACCCGTTGGCGCCCAAGGGCTTCAACCCCGCAGCCGGGACCATCCTGTTGATCCTCTCCGTCGGCATGTGCTTCTCGGGCGCGGCCAACTCCGTGCGAGAGCTGATCAAGGAACGGGTGATCTACGAACGGGAGCGGGCGACGGGCCTGTCCCGCTCGGCGTATCTGATGTCGAAGGTCGTCGTCCTCGGCTTCATCACCGCGCTGCAGGGCGGGATCATCTGCGCCATCGGGCTCACCCCGCGCGAGCTGCCGGACGAGGGCGTGCTCATGCCCGTGCCCCTGGAGATCTGCGTGGGCATCATCGCGCTGGGCTTCACCTCGATGATGTTCGGCCTGATCATCTCCTCGCTGGTGAAGACCGCCGAGAAGACGATGCCGCTCCTGGTGATGTTCGCGATCGTCCAAGTCGTCTTCACCGGCGTGCTGTTCAAGATCTTCAACTCGCCCGGTGTCGAGCAGGTCGCCTGGCTGATGCCTTCACGCTGGG
This sequence comes from Streptomyces albidus (ex Kaewkla and Franco 2022), assembly GCF_013870515.1. GTDB lineage: Bacteria > Actinomycetota > Actinomycetes > Streptomycetales > Streptomycetaceae > Streptomyces > Streptomyces albidus. The sequence continues at coordinate 2,027 of NZ_JACBXA010000166.1, forward strand.
CGGTCGGTGCCACCGGCGCCACGGTCGACCTCGGTCATGTCATGGCGCCCTGGGACCGCGAGAAGCTCGACGAACTCGACCCCCTGTGGGAGCACTCCACGGAGATCTGGGCCCTGGACATGAGCATGCTGGTGCTGATGGCCATCGTCTGCGGCTTCGTCGTCGCGCGCCTGCTGCGTCGCCACGAGCCGGAGGTCATGCGCAAGTAGCGAAGCTCCGGCGCCGGTTCGCCGACGCTGCCGCATGTGAACACGGAGGCGGCGGCCCCCCGATGAGGGAGGCCGCCGCCTTTTGTGTACGAGGCCGACAGGGCCCGTCGGTCCGTGGGTGTCAGTACCAGTTGTTGGACTGCCAGAAGGACCACGCGCCGCACGGGCTGCCGTAGCGGTCCTTCATGTAGCCCAGACCCCACTTGACCTGAGTGGCCGCGCTGTTGCGCCAGTCCGGGCCGGCGGAGGCCATCTTGGAGCCGGGCAGCGCCTGTACGAGCCCATAGGCCCCACTGGGGTTCGACGCGTGGACGTTCCAGCCGCTCTCACGCTCGACGATGTTCGAGAAGCACTGGAACTGGCTCTCGCTGCCGATGATCTGCCGTGCGATGGCCTTCGGCGATCCGGACGGCGCGGCCGCGCTGCGCTCCGCGGAGCGGCTCGCAGCCTGCTTGCGCTCACGTTCCCGTTCGGCCTTCTTCGCCTGCTCGGCCGCCTCGTGCCGGGCCTGGGCCCGCGCGACCGCCTTCTTCCGCGCTTCGGCCTTGGCGTCCGCCCTGGCCCGGTCGTCCGCGGCGGAGGTCTGAGCGTCGATGCTCACCTTCTGCGTGGCGGGGCTCTCTGCGGCGGCCTGCAGCGCGATGGGCTTCGCCGCAACCTCCGCTCCGGCAGTCTCGCTTCCGCTGCCCTTCTGACCTGGCACGACAGTGAACGCGATAGCGGTCACGCCAACTGCCGCGGCACCGGTGGCCGCAGAGATCTTGTGCAGACGGGACAGCCTGCCGTGGCGTTCGGGAGTGGGAACGCTCATGGGGAGGAACCTCTTCCAGTTCGCGGACCGCAGCGACAGTGGCCGCTGCGGCGGCAGTCATCATCAGCTGCCGTTCAGTCACCGAGCAAAAATCACCATTACTAACCTGGATAGTGGAATGGGAGCAGAGTGGATGCCTTGACGTGCCTGCGCTGCACGTCCGATCTGTAGACAACGCCTACTAAGCAAGCTCGTACGTGATCTGGGTCCTATGCGGCGACTCACACCACACACCCGATTACATTTACGCAGTGTGTAGAAGTTATAAACTCAGAGTCACGCTGCTGGCTCTCGATTTGAGGGTCCTAGGTCCACAGCCCCCCGCCCCGCAGGGCATATGTCCGATCCCGGCGGAGGCCTCCGCCGGTAACGTGACGGCATGCTCCAACGCACGGGATTCGCCGCTGTCAGCGCCGCGTTGCTGGCCATGAACAGGCAGCTCGAGGTGCGCGACGTCCTGCAGACGATCGTCGAATCGGCTCGTGAGCTGCTTGACGCCGAATACGCGGCACTCGGCGTACCGGACGACCACGGCGGCTTCGCCCAGTTCGTGGTCGACGGAGTGACGGAAGAACAGTGGAAGGCCATCGGCCCGCTGCCCCGTCAGCACGGAATCCTCGCCGCCATGCTGCATGAGGCCACCCCGCAGAGGCTCGCCGACGTCCGTACCGACCCCCGATTCGAGGGGTGGCCCCGCGCACACCCGGAACTCGCCGACTTCCTCGGCATGCCCATCGCGGACGGCGAGGAGGTCCTCGGCGCGCTCTTCCTCGCCAACAAGCGCTGCCCGCCCGGAGTCCGGCAGGACGTGGCCGCAGAGGGAGCACGCGGCTGCGCCTTCTCCGAGGAGGACGAGCTGCTGCTGCGCCTCCTCGCCCAGCACGCGGCCATCGCCTTGACCAACGCCCGTCTCTACGAACGCAACCGCGAGTTGACGATCACCGGGGAGCGCGCCCGTATCGGCCACGACCTCCACGACGCCGTCGCCCAGAAGCTCTTCTCGCTGCGGCTCACGGCACAGGCGGCCACCGCACTAGTCGACCGCGACCCGGCACGGGCGAAGCAGGAACTCCACGAGATCGACCGGCTCGCCGCCGACGCGTCGGAGGAGCTGCGCGCCGCCGTGGTGGAACTGCGCCCCGCGGCGCTCGACGAGGACGGGCTCGTTCCGACTCTGCGGACACAGGCGCAGGTTCTGGACCGCGCGCACTCCGCAGAGGTCACCTTCACCAGCGAGGGCTCGCCGCGCGCGATGCCCGCGGCCCAGGAGGAGGCGCTGCTGCGCGTCTCACAGGAGGCCCTGCACAACGCCCTGAGGCATGCCGCAGCCACGCGCGTCGACGTCACCCTGATCTACGCGGCATCGGTGGTGCGGCTGCGCGTCACGGACGACGGCGTCGGCTTCGACCCCAGGGCCGTACGCAAGGCGGGACGTCATCTGGGCCTGGTCTCGATGCGTGACCGGGCAAGCGGCGTCGGCGGCCGTCTGACCGTGCAATCGGAGCCCGGCAAGGGCGCCGCTGTCGAGCTGGAGGTGCCCGGTGGCTGACCGGATCCGTGTGCTGCTCGTCGATGACCACCAGGTCGTACGACGCGGACTGCGCACCTTCCTCGAGATCCAGGACGACATCGAGGTGGTGGGCGAGGCCGCCGACGGTGACGAGGGAGTCGCACGCGCCGAGGAACTGCGTCCGGACATCGTCCTGATGGACGTGAAGATGCCCGGCACCGACGGCATCGAGGCCCTTCGCGAGCTACGCCGGCTGGAGAACCCCGCCCGCGTCCTCGTCGTCACCAGCTTCACCGAGCAGCGCACCGTCGTTCCCGCCCTGCGTGCCGGAGCGGCCGGCTACGTCTACAAGGACGTCGACCCCGACGCCCTCGCCGGAGCCATCCGCTCCATCCACGCCGGGCACGTGCTGCTCCAGCCGGAGGTGGCGGGTGCGCTGCTCTCCGACGAGGCGGGCACCGGGGCCGGCCGCGGCACCTCGCTCACCGACCGGGAGCGGGAGGTTCTGGAGCTGATCGCGGACGGGCGTTCCAACCGGGAGATCGCCCGCGCCCTGGTGCTCTCGGAGAAGACGGTCAAGACGCACGTGTCGAACATCCTGATGAAGCTCGGCCTCGCCGACCGCACGCAGGCGGCGCTGTGGGCGGTACGGCACGGGCTGGCGAACTGACACCCCGACCGACGCCGGCTGCTGCCGAACAGCTCTCCGCCCGAACCGGTGGCCGGTCACGCCTGTTTGCGTTCGAGCTCCTCCGCGTAGGCGTTGTACGCCGCGACCTGCGCCCGCCTCGCCGTACGCTCCACCGGCCGCAGCGCTTCGGCGCGAGCCGCGATCTGCGAGGCGCTCACCGCACCGCCGTGCTCACGCCCGTCGTCCCGGCTGCCGCTCCCGCCGTCCTCCCCGTGAGCGATGGCCACGAGCGCCTGCACTCGTTGCGCCAGTTCCAGCACGCGCACCGCCCGAGGTGGATACCCGGGCGCGAGCAACCGCCTCCCGGCCTCCATGCGCGCCCTGTACGCCTCCAGCGCCGCGTCGGCCACGGGCCCCGACCCGGCGACGTCGAGGTCGGTGAGCACCTCGGTGGCGTCCCGCATGGCCTCGGCCAGCTCCCGCTCCGCCTCGCTGAGTGAGGGCACGTCCGCGGGCGGCCCCTCCCGTACGGGCTGGCAGTGCCAGGTCACCTCCGCGTGCACGTCGCCCTCGGGGCCGACGGCGTAGACCTCGGGTGTCATGCCGAGGGCCGCACCCTGCGCGATCACCGCCTCACCGGCGTCCAGCGCCCGGGAGTTGAACTCCGGCGGACCGCTCAGCCCCAGCGGGTGCCCCGGTGCCGGAAGCGCCACCCGCAGACCCGCGGTCCCCAGCGACCGCAGCCGTCCCAGTGCCAGCGTCAGACCGACGGGCTCCGGTTCGGGCTCCGCGTCCGCTCCCGTGGACGACGGCAGCCCCGTCACGCGATGCAGCGCGTCCTCCCCGACGATCCGCTCCGCCGCCTCGTCCGGCGAGATCAGCCCGGCAAAGAGTGCATTTCCCCAGGCGGCCATCCGCCCCGAACGATGTTCATCGAGCATGAGACCAGCCTAAGGAACGGGGCGTCGAACGCGTGGCGTAGGTTTTGTCTGGGGACTGTGCCCACAAGGCACGGGAAACGGCGACTGCAATGGGAGACAACGCGCTCATGAGCGAAGTACTGGAGCTGGTGGACGTATCCGTGGTCCGCGAGGGCCACGCTCTGCTGGACGACGTCTCCTGGTCGGTCAAGGAGGGCGAGCGCTGGGTCATCCTCGGTCCCAACGGGGCAGGCAAGACCACGTTGCTCAACCTGGCCTCCAGCTACCTCTTCCCGAGCACCGGTTCGGCAACCGTCCTCGGTGAACGCCTCGGCGCGGTCGACGTCTTCGAACTCCGCCCCCGCATCGGCATCGCAGGCATCGCCATGGCGGACAAGCTGCCCCGCTCGCAGACCGTGCTGCGTACCGTCCTCACCGCTGCCTACGGCATGACCGCCCACTGGCAGGAGGAGTACGAGTCGATGGACGAGGAGCGGGCCCGCGCCTTCCTCGACCGGCTCGGCATGAGCGACTACCTGGACCGCAAGTTCGGGACGCTCTCCGAGGGCGAACGCAAGCGCACCCTCATCGCCCGCGCCATGATGACCGACCCGGAACTGCTGCTCCTCGACGAGCCGGCCGCCGGCCTCGACCTCGGCGGCCGGGAGGACCTGGTGCGCCGGCTGGGCCGTCTCGCGCGTGACCCGTACGCGCCCTCGATGCTGATGGTCACCCACCATGTCGAGGAGATCGCACCGGGGTTCACGCATGTGCTGATGATCCGTCAGGGACAGGTGCTCGCGGCCGGCCCCCTCGAGACCGAGCTGACCTCGCGTAACCTCTCGCGCTGCTTCGGCCTCCCGCTCGTAGTTGAGAACCGTGGCGAGCGCTGGACGGCACAAGGTCTGCCGCTGAGCTGATCTCGGGCCTACCATGGCTGTGTGGATGCATGGGTGTGGTGGTTGATTGCCGCAGTGGGGCTGGGGATTCCACTAGTTCTCACAGCGATGCCCGAGTTCGGAATGCTCGCCGTCGGGGGCGTGGCCGGAGCCGTGACAGCCGGGCTCGGCGGGGGGAAGGTCGCGCAGGTCCTCGTCTTCGCGGTCGTCTCGACCGCGCTGATCCTCGTCGTACAGCCGATGGCCCGGCGCTCGCGGAGGCAGCACCCGGCGATGAGCAGCGGCGTGGACGCCCTGCGCGGACGCCAGGCGACGGTGCTGGAGCGCGTCGACGGCCAGGGCGGCCGGATAAAGCTCGCCGGCGAGGTCTGGTCGGCGAGGGCTCTCGATACGGGCGAAGCTTACGAAGCGGGCAGTCAGGTCGATGTGGTGGAGATCGACGGCGCCACGGCGATCGTGATGGGATAGCGGGCAACAACCGTATGTGCACGGCGACTTGACGTGCGAAGCTTCTTTTTTGATCTTACCGACGTCACCATCGGTGACATACGTGCAGGGGGACGGCGATGGACGCCATCATCATTGTCCTGATCATCCTGGTGGTGCTGGTCTTCATCGCACTCATCAAGACGATCCAGGTCATTCCGCAGGCCAGCGCCGCCATCGTGGAGCGCTTCGGCCGCTACACCCGGACCCTCAACGCCGGCCTGAACATCGTGGTCCCCTTCATCGACACGGTCCGCAACAGGGTCGACCTGCGTGAACAGGTCGTCCCGTTCCCCCCGCAGCCGGTGATCACCCAGGACAACCTGGTCGTCAACATCGACACCGTCATCTATTACCAGGTGACCGACGCCCGCGCCGCCACGTACGAAGTCGCCAGCTACATCCAGGCGATCGAGCAGCTCACCGTCACCACCTTGCGCAACATCATCGGCGGCATGGACCTCGAGCGGACGCTCACCTCCCGTGAGGAGATCAACGCGGCCCTGCGAGGTGTGCTCGACGAGGCCACCGGCAAGTGGGGAATCCGCGTCAACCGCGTCGAGTTGAAGGCCATCGAGCCGCCGACGTCCATCCAGGACTCGATGGAGAAGCAGATGCGCGCCGACCGCGACAAGCGCGCGGCGATCCTCCAGGCCGAAGGTGTGCGCCAGTCCGCCATCCTCACCGCCGAGGGTGAGAAGCAGTCCTCCATCCTCCGCGCGGAAGGCGAATCCCGCTCGGCGGCTCTCCGCGCCGAAGGTGAGGCGCAGGCCATCCGTACGGTCTTCGAGTCGATCCACGCGGGCGACCCGGACCAGAAGCTGCTGTCGTACCAGTACCTGCAGATGCTCCCGAAGATCGCCGAGGGCGACGCCAACAAGCTCTGGATCGTGCCCAGTGAGATCGGTGACGCGCTCAAGGGCCTCGGCGGCGCGCTGGACGGGTTCAGGCCCGGCGGCGGCAACAGCGGAGGCGGCAGCGGTGAGGGACCGGGCATGGTGAAGCCGCCGCGGGAGCGCCCGAAGATCGACTGAGCCCCGGATGCACAAGCCGAACGCCCCTCGTGCATGATCAGTGTGTCGGGCACTGATCAGCGAGGGGCTTTCGCGTGACCATCTGGGAGGCAGTGGCAGTCTGCGTCGCGGGAATCGGCGCGGGCGCCCTCAACACCATCGTCGGTACGGGCACCTTGCTGACGTTCCCGGTGCTGCTCGCCGTCGGCGTCCCACCCGTCACCGCCAACGTCTCCAACGCTCTCGGTCTCGTCCCCGGCTCGGTCAGCGGCGCCATCGGCTACAGGCGCGAACTGAGCGGGCAGCGGCGCCGGGTGCTGATCCTCGGCAGCGTCGCCTTCCTGGGCGCGATCGGGGGAGCGGCGCTGCTCGTCACGCTTCCCTCGAGCGCCTTCGACACCATCGTCCCCGTGCTCATCGCCGTGGCGTTGGTCCTCGTCATCATCCAGCCGTGGCTGTCCCGCCTCGCCAGACGCCGGCGTGAGAAGCGCGGTGAGAGCGCACGTCCCCACGGGGGCGTGCTGCTGCCGACCGGTCTGCTGTTCGCCAGCGCCTATGGCGGATACTTCGGCGCCGCACAAGGCATCATCTATCTCGCCCTGATGGGGCTGTTGCTGGATGAGAGCCTGCAGCGCATCAACGCGGTGAAGAACATCCTCGGAGCGATCGTCAACGGCACCGCCGCGGCGTTCTTCCTGTTCGTCGCCGACTTCAACTGGACGGCCGTCCTGCTGATCGCCGCCGGAAGCGCGGTCGGCGGCCAGTTCGGCGCCCTGGTCGGACGCAAACTGCCGCCGACCGCACTCCGGATCATCATCGTGGCGGTCGGTACGGCGGCGATCGCTCAGCAACTGCTGCGCTGACGCGCACCGACACCCCCCGCCGCGTTACTTCTTCAGGCCGTCGCGGGCAGCACGGGCCTGGAGGCTGCCGCCCCGGAGACCGTCAGCCACTCCGGCAGCGTCTCCCCGTCCCTCAGCCCGAGCGCCAGGAGCAGCGCGTCAGCCGGTGTCGGCTCGAACGGCTTCACCCGGAGCGCCATGTCGGCCTGCGCCGGCGTACGGTCCGCCTTCCGGTGGTTGTCCGCCGCGCAGGCCGCCACCGTGTTGAGCCACGTGTCGCGCCCGCCCTGCGAACGCGGCACCACGTGGTCCACCGTGGTCGCCCGGCGCCCGCAGTACGCGCACCGGTGCCGGTCCCGTACGAGGACCCCGCGCCGCGACCACGGCGCCCGTTGTCGGAAGGGCACTCTCACGTATCTGCAGAGCCTGATCACCTGCGGCACAGGCAGATCGATGTTCGCCGCACGGATGCGGAGGCCGGGGTGAGAGTGCTCGACGACTGCCTTTTCCTGCATGATCAGCACCACGGCACGCCGCAGCGAGACCGTCGAAAGCGGCTCGAAGCTGGCATTGAGGATCAGCGTCTCCCGCATCCCCTCCACCTCCCGATTCCCTGCCGCCCCCGTGGCGGTGGCTCCACTCTGCCGTTGCCCGGAGCCGGGAACAACGCAATTTCCGCACGCTGTACGGGAAATGGCCAGGGTCGGCAAACCTGTGAAGGGGAGGCAATTCCATGCCGGCGAGGGAGGGGAAGCCGGGGAAGGGAAATCGAGCGCCGCGTCACCGTGAACCCCGTGAAGAAGGCATATGCGAAAGGCACGGGACGCGGCCGTGAAAAGCGAAAGGGGCAGCCGACGCGGTCGTCCGACCCCCGGCCGGCCTCCGACGAACAGCTGGCGCAGACACGAGCGCCTCGCCGCCCCCGCACAGCGGTGCCGACTGCCCGGCATCACTGTGCGATTGGAGGACGGCGAGGCGCAAAGGGTTTTACGGCTCCGCCTTCGGGATCAGCTCCCTTCAGGCTCCTCGTGCACGCCGATCAACTGAGCCCGCCCGATCGTCTTGAAGCGCAGATTGAACCCGACGAAGGCAGGGGAAGCGTCGGCGTCCGGGCCCAACTTCTCGTCCTGCACCGCGTAGACGGTGAAGACATAGCGGTGCGGCCCGTCCCCGGGCGGCGGAGCGGCTCCACCGAAGTCACGGGTACCGAAGTCGTTCCGTACGTGCACTGCGCCCTCGGGAAGGCCGTCCATCTCACCGGTGGCGGCACCCGCGGGCAGCTCCGTGACGGACACCGGGATGTCGAAGAGTGACCAGTGCCAGAAACCGCTGCCTGTCGGGGCGTCCGGATCGAAGCACGTCACGGCGAAGCTCCGGGTCTCCGGGGGGAAGCCGTCCCAGCGCAGTTGAGGGGAGATGTTCCCCTTCGCATACTGCTGCTCCGGGCGCAGCCGTCCGCCCTCGGAGACGTCGTCGCTCACCACCTGGAACGACGCCACGGGCGGATGGAAGTCGTGGGGGAGCGGCGGTTGCTTCTGGTCGGTCACTTCGGGAACCTCCTGATGGCGCGAATCGCTGCACCGGCCAGCCTAACCAGCCATTGTCCCGGCGTTTGTCACCATGGGACCTACGACGAGACCTGCAAAGCGGTGGTGCGACGATGACCAGTCCCGTGGACCTGCCCGAACTGCCACATCTGCCCGATGGAGGGCTGGCGGGCCTTTTCGAGGGCACGGTGCCTCCCGGGGTGTACCGCTGCGATTCCGTCGGTCCCGACGTCCTGATGCAGGCCGATGCCGCGGGCTGGGCCGCCGCCGTGATCGATCTGACCGACGTGACGGACAAGCCCGAATTCATGAACCGTTCCGTGACCGGTCTCGAACTGCCCGACTGGTTCGGCAAGAACTGGGACGCGCTGGCCGACTCGCTCACCGACCTGTCCTGGTGGGGAGAGACCAACGGATATCTGGTGATGACCGCGGGCTGGCCCGGTTTCGAGGCGGCGGACACTCAGGCGGCTGCCACCGGCGTGAACGTCTTCACGGCAGCCGTCGGCTACTGGGCGGTGCGGGAGACACCCCTCACCGTGCTCCTGGGCTGAGCCCGGGGCGAGCGAGCCCACCCCGGGCGCCCGTGATCACAGCCAGTTGCGCCGGCCCCCGACCTCCGTCAGCCACTGGTTGATGAAGGCCGTCCAGTCGGTCTGGTTGTAGTTGGTCAGATCCACCTGGAAGGCGCGGTACGAGTCGCTGCCCCCGGTGAACAGACCCGGCGTCTTGTCCATCTCCATGACGACGTCCATCTCGTTGCCGTCGGCCACGAACGACAGTTCCACCTGCGAGAGCCCCCGGAACTGCTGGGGCGCCAGGAACTCGATCTCCTGGTAGAAGGGCAGCTGCTGCCGCGTACCGCGGATGCGCCCCTTCTCCATGTCCGCCGTCTTGAAGCGGAAGCCCAGGGCTCCGAAGGAGTCCAGGATCGCCTGCTGCGCGGGAAGCGCGTGCACGTTCACAGGGTCGATGTCCGTGGAGTCGACGGCCTGGGCGATGGCCAGCTCCGTCGAGACCCCGATGCTCATCCCCGTCAGCTGCTGGCCCATGAACATCGTGATGGGCGTCTCCCAGGGCACCGCCAGCTGGAAGGGGACGGTGTGCTTCGACCCTTCCTTCAGCTCCAGGGCTCCGCCGAGCTGCTGACGGCCGAACTCGATGTTCTGCTTCATCTCCCCGTCGTTCGTCTCCACCTCGACCTTCGCCATGAGCCCGACGGACAGCCCCTGGATCTGCTGGTCGACGGAGCCGGCCTCGATGTGCACCTCACCCTGAACGACCCCGCCCGGCACCACGTTCGGCTCGTGCAGGACGGTGTCCACAGACGCACTACCGACACCCAAGCTCGCGAACAGCTTCTTGAAACCCATCTCTCCAGTCCCTCCCAGGCACTGCGTGTGTCTTTCCCGATAACTCGTGAGTGCTCTCGCCTACGAGTTACGCCCAGCGACGGCCAGTGGTTCCGCCCCGGCACAAGATGATCGCGCCAACGGGGCCGGACGCACAGCCTCCGGGCTCGGTTACCCTCGGGCGGCATGATCGCTGGCCGAGACCGTACGCGAAGGAACGACGACAGCCACACACCGCTGGACCGTTCCTTCTTCGACCGCCCCGTCCTGGAGGTCGCGCCCGAACTCCTCGGCAGATACCTCGTCCGTACGAGCGACGAGGGCCGGATCGTCCTGCGCATCACCGAGGTGGAGGCGTACGCGGGGCAGGCGGACCCGGGTTCGCACGCCTTCCGTGGACGCACCCAGCGGAACGCCTCGATGTTCGGTCCCCCCGGCCACGCGTACGTGTACTTCATCTACGGGATGTGGTTCAGCCTCAACCTCGTGTGCGGTCCCGAGGGGCACGCGAGCGGTGTGCTGCTCCGTGCCGGCGAGGTCCTGACGGGGCAGGACCATGCCCGCAAGCGACGCCCCAAGGCACGCAAGGACACGGAACTGGCCAAGGGCCCGGCCCGTCTTGCGACAGCTCTGGACGTCGACAAGACGCTGAACGGCACGGACATCTGCACCACGGAGGAGACGGCTCCCCTCCGAGTCCTCACTGGTGAGACCACAGACAGGGAGCGTGTGAACAGTGGCCCCCGTACAGGTGTGGGAGGCGCCGGAGCCGTTCACCCGTGGCGCTACTGGATCGGCGGAGACCCCACGGTGAGCCCATACCGGCCACACCAACCCCGGGTCCGCAGGAAGCCGCTTGACTCGGGAGGGTCGAAGGCCTAACGTTGACCGAGTCGCTGAAACCGGACAGGACCCGTCAGGCCTAGAGCCGAACGGATGCACCGGATGCGACCAAACACTACCTACGATTTCCCAAACGGGACCGCTCTTTTGGTGCGCCAAAATATCGGCCGGAAGGCTCCGATTAGGAGCCCGCAAGGAAATCCGCTAAAGTAGTGAACACCGAGAGGGAAACGCCCGGAGTGGCCTGAGAGGGTTGCGATGGAAGTGTCCGTTCT
>NZ_JACBXA010000167.1 GCF_013870515.1 Streptomyces albidus (ex Kaewkla and Franco 2022)
CCGGCTCCGGTGGTGCGGGGGTCGAGCAGGATCTGCTCCAGCAGGGACCGGCACTCGGCGCCGCGAGAGGACCCGCCGTCCAGCCGGGCGACGACGACCTGCCAGTGCGGGGCGCTGCCCAGCCCCGGCAGCAGCACGGGCGAGGCGACGCGCAGCCGGGCGGCTATCTCCGGGGGAGGGGCACCGGCCTGTACGAGTTCCAGAACCTCGACCACGAGCCGGCGCCGCACCGTCCTTGCCGCGTCGCGGCGTTCACGTTCGACGGCTATCAGCTGAGTGACTCCGTGGACGAGGTCGAGCCGCTCGGCGGGCCAGTCGCCCGCGTCGTCCTGCACCGCCAGGAACCAGTCGGAGAGGGCGGAGTCACGGGCCGGCCCCGTGCTCTGCACCGGGAAGAGGGAGTAGACGACGCCGCCCACCGCGGCCCGGTGAGGGCCGGGCCGCTCCGTGCGCACCGCCGTCAGATGCTCGCCCGCCAGCCGGGACCGCACCTCCGGGGGCAGCGTGCCTCTGCCCGCGTCCGTCTCACCTTCCCCGCCGGTGACGGCGACCGCAGCTCCGCCGCCCGCCACCGCGTGACCGGTCACGGACAGCACCCAGGCGCGCAGGTCCAGGTCCGAGCCGAGCAGGTCCAGCACGACGTCGGGGCCGCCGCCCGCCGGGCCCGTCGACATCATGCGCCGGTGCCGCTCGACCACGGCCGCCAGGTCTCCGGCGCGCTCCGTGGAGACCTGCCGGAGCACGTGCTCCGTGACGGTCGCGAAGGCGACGTCCTCGCTCACCGCGAAGAGCGGCAGCCTGTGCCGGGTGCAGGCCGCGACGAGGTCCTCCGGGACCATGCCCAGCTCGGCGTCCCCCGCCGCGAGCCCGGCCACTCCGGCGTCGGCGAGGATGCGGACGAAGGGCTCGGAGTCCTCCTCCGCCCGGTACCAGGCGAGCCCCGTGAGGACCAGCTCCTCCCCGGATAGGTAGCGGCCCGGATCGCGCAGGTCGGTGGTCATGACGCCGCGCACCGTACGGTCCAGCTCGTCCCGTCCGGTCAGGATTCGCAGCCCCAGCGAGGGGGTGTCCAGGAGTGCGCGCAGCCGCATGTCGTTCGCCGCCGTTCTGCGTGTGGTCGATACACCCGTCGAATACCGCGAGTGCTGTGCACTCCGGCGTTCGTGTGAATCTACAAGAGAGGGGTGGAGAGCAGGCAATAGCTTCATGGTTTCGGTGACTGCCCGTGGTGGGGCATGCATCGGTGTACTGAGTCGACATCGCGTGCACTTCGGCGATCCGAAGCGAATAGAGATGAGCCCATGGAGTTCCTGCGCCCCGCCAGCTGGGAGGAAGCGCTCGCCGCCAAGGCCGAGCACCCCACCGCTGTGCCCATCGCCGGCGGCACGGACGTGATGGTCGAGATCAACTTCGACCAGCGTCGTCCGGAGCAGCTGCTGGACCTGAACCGCATCACAGAACTGCACGAGTGGGAGGTCGGTGAGGAGCAGGTGATGCTCGGCGCCTCCGTCCCGTACACCCGGATCATCGAGAACCTGCGCACCGAACTGCCGGGACTCGCGCTCGCCGGACACACGGTCGGTTCGCCGCAGATCCGCAACCGGGGGAGCGTCGGCGGGAACCTCGGCGCCGCCTCTCCCGCGGGCGACTCCCACCCGCCGCTGCTGACGGCGGGTGCCGAGGTCGAGGCGGAGTCGGTCCGCGGATCGCGCCGCATCCCGGTCGAGGACTTCTTCACCGGCGTGAAGCGGAACGCCCTCGCCGAAGACGAGTTGATCAAACGGATCCACATCGACAAGGCGAGCGGGCCGCAGCAGTTCTCCAAGGTCGGCACCCGCAACGCCATGGTCATCGCCGTGTGCGGCTTCTCGGTCGCACTGCACCCGGAGCGCCGCATCGTGAAGGCCGCCGTCGGCTCCGCCGCACCCACCCCGTTCCGGGCGACGGCCGCCGAGGACTTCCTGACGGCGGCTCTCGACGAGGCAGGCCTGTGGGAGAGCGGCGGCGCGATCCCGCTCTCCGTGGCCCGGCAGTTCGCCGAGCTGTGCTCCGCGTCCTGCAACCCCATCGACGACGTACGCGGCTCCGCCGCCTACCGCCGGCACGCGGTCGGCGTCATGGCTCGCCGGACGCTGAGCTGGGTCTGGGACGGCTACCGCAGCACCGGCGGCAACGGCGCACGCAACGACGAGGGAGGCTCCCGATGCGCGTGACATTCACCGTCAACGGACGGCGGCACGAGGCGGACGACGTGTGGGAGGGGGAGTCCCTGCTGTACGTCCTGCGTGAGCGCATGGGTCTGCCCGGTTCCAAGAACGCCTGCGAGCAGGGTGAGTGCGGCTCGTGCACCGTCCGGCTCGACGGCGAGTCGGTGTGCGCCTGCCTGGTCGCGGCAGGCCAGGTCGAAGGACGTGACGTCGTCACCGTCGAAGGGCTCGCCGACCAGGCGAGCCGGCGGGCGACCGACGGCCGGGGGACCACGGCGGCGGACGAGCAGCGCTGGGCGCCCCAGCCCGCCGCGGACGCCGGGGTGCCGCTCTCGCCCGTGCAGCAGGCGTTCATCGACGCGGGCGCCGTCCAGTGCGGCTTCTGCACCCCCGGACTGCTGGTGGCCGCCGACGAACTGATCGAGCACAACTCACGGCCGTCCGACGGCGACATCCGCGAGGCACTGTCCGGCAACCTGTGCCGCTGCACCGGCTACGAGAAGATCCTCGACGCGGTGCGGCTGGCGGCGGCGCGTACGGACCAGTCGGAAGCCCAGCAGGGAGAGGCAGTCTGATGGCCGGAGCCACCCGCGTCCCCACCACGATCACGCAGGGCACCACCACCAAGGGCGGCATCGGCGAGTCGACGCTGCGCCCCGACGGCACGCTCAAGGTCACCGGCGAATTCGCCTACTCCTCCGACCTGTGGCACGAGGACATGCTGTGGGGCTGCACGCTGCGCAGCCCGTACTCGCACGCCGAGATCCGCTCGGTCGACGTCTCCGAGGCGCTGAAGACGCCCGGCGTCTACAGCGTCATGACGCACGACGACCTGCCCGCCGAGACGAACTTCGGGCTCGAGATCCACGACCAGCCGGTGCTGGCGAAGGACCGGGTCCGCTACCACGGCGAGGCGGTGGCGATCGTCGCTGCCGACCACCCCGAGACCGCGCGCCGCGCGGCGGCCAAGATCCGCGTCGAGTACGCCGAACTCCCGCCCGTGCACGACGAGATGAGCGCGACGGGCCCGGACGCGCCCGTGCTGCATCCCGGGCGCGACGACCATCACGCACCCCATGTGGCGCACCCGAACATCGTCCACCGTCAGCCCATCGTGCGCGGCGACGTCGCGGCCGCCAGGGAGCGCGCCGACGTCGTCGTAAGGCACGACTACGAAGTGGGCATGCAGGACCAGGCGTTCCTCGGCCCCGAGTCCGGGCTGGCCGTCCCGGCGGAGGACGGCGGCATCGACCTCTACATCGCCACCCAGTGGCTGCACGTCGACCGCGACCAACTCGCCCCGGTCCTGGGCCTGCCCGCCGACAAGGTGCGGCTGACGCTCTCCGGGGTCGGCGGCGCCTTCGGCGCCCGCGAGGACATGTCGATGCAGGCGCACGCGTGCCTGCTGGCGATGGCGACCGGCAAGCCGGTGAAGATCGTCTACAACCGCTACGAGTCCTTCTTCGGGCACGTGCACCGCCACCCCGCGAAGCTCACCTACGAGCACGGCGCCACCCGCGACGGCAAGTTGCTGTACATGACCTGCCGCATCGTGCTGGACGGCGGCGCGTACGCATCCTCCTCGCCGGCCGTCGTCGGCAACGCCGCCTCGCTGAGCGTCGGTCCGTACGTCGTGGACAACGTCGACATCGAGGCGCTGGCGCTCTACACCAACAACCCGCCCTGCGGCGCCATGCGCGGGTTCGGGGCGGTACAGGCCTGCTTCGCCTACGAGGCGCAGATGGACCGCCTCGCCGAAGAACTGGGCATGGACCCGGTCGAGTTGCGGCAGAAGAACGCCATGTCGCAGGGCGCGCTGCTGCCCACGGGCCAGCAGGTCGACTCCCCCGCTCCCGTCTCCGAGATCCTGCGCCGGGTCAAGGCGATGCCGATGCCGCCGGAGAAGCAGTGGCAGAGCTCCGACGCCACGAGAGGCGGCACGGACGTCGACGTACGGGCGCTGCCCGGCGGGCTGTCCAACACCACGCACGGCGAAGGCGTGGTGCGCGGCGTGGGTTACGCCGTCGGCATCAAGAACGTCGGATTCTCCGAAGGCTTCGACGACTACTCCACCGCCCGCGTCCGGCTGGAAGTGGCGGGCGGTGAAGCCGTCGCCATGGTGCACACCGCGATGGCCGAGGTCGGCCAGGGCGGCGTCACGGTGCACGCGCAGATCGCCCGTACCGAACTGGGCGTTTCAGGTGTCACCATCCACCCGGCCGACACCCAGGTCGGCTCCGCCGGCTCGACCTCCGCCTCCCGTCAGACCTACATGACGGGCGGAGCGGTGAAGAAGTCCTGCGAAGCCGTACGCGAGAGGGTCCTCCAGCTGGGCCGGGAGCGGTTCGCGAGCCACCACCCGGCGTGGACCGGCGGCGGTGAACTCCTGCTCGAGGGCGGCAAGGTCGTGACCGGCAGCGGCGAGGTCGTCGCGGCTCTGGTCGACGTGCTGGGCGACGAAGTCGTCGAGGAGGAGCTGGAGTTCAGGCACCGGCCCACCGAAGCGTTCGACCTGAAGACAGGACAGGGCTTCGGCCATGTCCAGTACTCCTTCGCCGCGCACCGTGCCGTCGTCGAGGTCGACACCGAACTCGGCCTGGTCAAGGTCGTGGAACTGGCCTGCGCGCAGGACGTGGGCAAAGCCCTCAACCCGCTCTCGACCGTCGGCCAGATCCAGGGCGGTACGACGCAGGGCCTGGGCCTGGCCGTCATGGAGGAGATCCTCGTCGACCCCGACGGAAAGGTGCGCAACCCCTCCTTCACCGACTATCTGATCCCCACCATCCTCGACACCCCGACCATCCCCGTGGATGTCCTGGAACTCGCCGACGAGCACGCCCCGTACGGGCTGCGCGGTGTCGGCGAAGCGCCGACGCTCTCCTCCACCCCGGCAGTCGTCGCCGCGATCCGCAACGCGACCGGTCTCGCCCTCAAAAGGGTCCCGGTACGCCCTGAGCATCTGACAGGCACGTCCTGACCGGCTGACCGCCGGTTCACTCTCTCGTCTCGGGCCGTCCCCCGGGTCGTGCATCCCAAATCCCCGCGGTGCGTACGTGCGTGCGCGCGTGCGCACTTCGGGGGGCCCCTCCGAAACTTGGGAGCTCGTACCCATGACCCAACAGCAGACACAGGAACAGGCGACGTCCGAAGGGCCCGTGCCCCGGGCGTCCACACCCGGCGGACGGTCCCTGCTCGACCGGTACTTCCGCATATCCGAGCGGGAGAGCACCGTCGCGCGCGAGATGCGCGGCGGTGTCACCACCTTCATGGCGATGGCGTACATCGTCCTGCTCAACCCCGTGATCCTCTCCGTCCCCGACGCGGCGGGGGCGACCCTCGACGGCGGCCAGGTCACCACGGCCACCGCGTTCGCGGCAGCGGTCACCACCCTCGTGATGGGGCTGCTCGGCAACGTCCCGCTGGCGCTTGCCGCCGGGCTCAGCGTCTCGGCGGTGCTCGCCTTCCAGGTGGCGCCCGAGATGACGTGGCCGAACGCGTTCGGGATGTGCGTCGTCTACGGCGCCGTGATCATCCTGCTCGTCGTGACGGGCCTGCGACGGCTGATCATGGACGCGATCCCGGCGCCCATGAAGCACGCCATCACCATGGGCATCGGTCTCTTCGTCACCCTCATCGGGCTCGTGCAGGCCGGGTTCGTCACGAGCATGCCCGGTCCCGGCGGAGTCGCCGGCGCCAAGCCCCTCCAGCTCGGTACGCACGACATGCTCACCGGCTGGCCTGTCGTGTGCTTCTCCTTCACCGTGCTGCTCGTCTTCGCGCTGCAGGTGCGCAAGGTTCCCGGCGCCATCCTCATCGGCATCGTCGGAGGCACCGTCGTGGCGGGCGTCGTGCACCACTTCGCCGGTCTGTCCAAGCAGGACTGGGGCGGCCGGAACGCGCCGGAGATCGCCGGGAGCGTGGTGAGCACCCCCGACTTCGGACTGTTCGGACACGTCTCCTTCGACGGCATCACCGACGTGGGGACGGTCACCGTCGGCGTCATCGTCTTCACGCTGGTCCTGGCCGGCTTCTTCGACGCCATCGGCACCATCATCGGCATCGGCCAGCAAGCGGGGCTCGCCGGGGACGACGGGCGCATGCCCGGTCTGAACAAGGCACTGGCGATCGACGGTGCGGGCGGCGTGGCCGGCGGCATCGCGGGAGCATCCGGGCAGACCGTCTTCGTGGAGTCGACGGCGGGGGTGGGCGACGGAGCGCGCACGGGCCTGGCCAGCGTCGTCACCGGACTCGGCTTCTCGCTCTGCCTGTTCTTCACGCCGCTGGCGCAGGTCATCCCGACACAGGTCGCGGCGGCGGCGCTCGTCGTCATCGGGTCGATGATGATGACGAACGCCCGGCACATCGACTGGAGCGACCCGGCGACCACCGTGCCGGTCTTCCTGACGACGGTGCTGATGCCCTTCACGTACTCGATCACCGCCGGTATCGCCGCAGGCAGCATCTCCTACGTCCTGATCAAGGCGGCGCAGGGAAGGTGGCGGGAGCCGGGAGCGTTGATGTGGGGGCTGGCGGGAGTCTTCCTCGTCTACTTCGCCCTCAGTCCCCTTGAGGGGCTGCTGGGCGTGAAGTAGACGGCCCGCCGCGTAGGCTCGCAAGCCGCAGGTCATGCATGCCGTGAGGAGTTTTCCGATGCTGGACGTCGCCGTCGAACTGCACCGCTGGTGCGAGGAGGGGCGTGACTTCGCCGTCGCCACAGTGGTGGGCGTGAGCGGCAGCGCGCCGCGGCAGCCCGGTGCCGCGCTCGCCGTCGACGCCGACGGCGAGGCGGTCGGCAGCGTCTCCGGCGGATGCGTCGAGGGCGCCGTCTACGAGCTGTGCCAGGAGTCGATGGCGTCCGGGCGCACCGTGCTCGAACGCTTCGGCTACAGCGACGAGGACGCCTTCGCCGTCGGGCTCACCTGCGGCGGGGTCATCGACATCCTGGTCACGCCCGTACGCGCGGGCTCGCCCGCACGTGCGACGTTCGCCGCCGCGGTGTCCGCCGCGGCGCAGAGCCGTGCGGTCGCGCTCACCCGTGTCGTCGAGGGGCCGGAGGATCTGCTGGGCGGTGCGCTGTACGTACCGGCCGAGGGCGATCCCTCCGGCACCCTCGGCGGTTCCGCCGGGCTGGACGCCACGGCCGTCGCCGAGACCCGCGCCCTGCTGGACGCGGGCCGCACGGGCACGGTGGACACCTGGGCGGAGGGCGGCCCTCCCGGTACGGGCGGGCACGCCGCCTCCGGCGACGACGGCGGCACCGGCGACCTGTGCGGTCCTCCGGTGAAGCTGCTGGTCGAATCCAGCGCTCCGCCACCGCGGATGCTGGTCTTCGGCGCGATCGACTTCGCCGGCGCGCTGGCACGCACCGGCGCCTTCCTCGGCTACCGGGTGACGGTCTGCGACGCGCGCCCGGTCTTCGCGACCGGCGCCCGCTTCCCCGACGCCGACGAGGTCGTCGTCGAATGGCCCCACCGCTACCTGGACTCCCAGGAGTTGGACGCCCGCACGGTCGTGTGCGTCCTGACGCATGACGCCAAGTTCGATGTGCCGCTGCTGGAACGGGCGTTGCGGCTGCCCATCGCCTACGTCGGCGCCATGGGCTCCCGGCGGACCCATCTGGCACGGCTCGGCCAGCTCCGCGACGCGGGTCTGACCGAGCTGGAACTGGCACGCCTGCACTCGCCGATCGGGCTCGACCTCGGCGCCCGTACGCCTCAGGAGACGGCGCTGTCCATCGCCGCGGAGATCGTCGCCGTACGGCACGGCGGCACCGGCGTCCCGCTGACGGGCGCTCACACCCCGATCCACCACGACACGTCGGCAGCCGCGGGGCGGATCGGCGAGGTGGCGTAGGCGCGCTCCGCGGCTTGGCCCTGCCGACCCGGCTCAGTGTTTTGGCCTCCAGTAAATGGATGCATGCAAGTCGTCGCTTCTTGGTACGGTCGCTGTGCCGACCTGTTGTCTGAGTCGGCGTCACCGGGGGGTGTTGGACAACATGTCGTTCGACAACGAATGGGCCCAGCTCAAGGCCCGAGCAGACACACGGCGCGGCACGCACACACAGCTCAACCAATTGGCTCCCGATCCTGGAGGCAGCACACCGCAGGGCGACCTGAAGGTGAGCCAGACGGAGTTAGCCGCAATCGGCGACGCAGCGTTCAGATTGCACCAGGACTTGGACAGGGACGGCGATCACGCACGCGTAAGCAGCTTCAAGGCGGCGTCTTCACTGGAGAAGGATTTCGCCGTCGGTCGTGCGCTCGACTTCGTGGCTACCCGATGGGTGGACCAACAGCGCTCACTCCTGGATGCGTGTGCCCACATTTCCAATCATCTTGATTACACCAAGCACGCTCACAAGGGCGAGGAGGAGTATCTCGCCACCATCTTCAGCAAGATCTCAACTCTCGAGCATGGCTTCGACAAGGGGGCGGATCGCTGATGAACCTCGAAGCTCTGCGAGACGGGAACTTCGCGATGCTCGGTGAAGCCGTCACCGACTGGGATCAGATGGTGGGCAAGCTGAAGCGTCTGCAGGCCCGTGCGGAGAACGAGCTGGACGGGAAGGCAAGGAAGGCGAGCTGGGCCGGTCTCAATGCAACCGTGACCCGGGAGTTCGTAACCAAGACGGCTAAGGAGTTCGAGGACGCGGTCTCCCAAGCCCGTTCTGTCCGAAACATACTCCGGGACGTCCGTCAGGAACTCATCAGCCACCGCGAGAACTTGAGGGAGGAGCTGACCCGAGCACGGAAGAAGGGGATCGAGGTCATCGACACCGGCGGGGGAAAATTCTTGGTCACCGGCCAATGCCGGGCGGGCGAGACTCCGCCGACTCAGACCGAGCTCGACGCTGTCAAAGACGAGCTCACCGGCATCCTGAAAAAGGCCACAGAATCTGACGACGATGCGGCGAAAGCGCTGCGGGGATTGTCGAATCTGTCCAAGCTGGGTTTCTCCGACGCACCTGTCATCAAAGATCGTGAACACGCTGTCGATTCCGTGAACGCTGCAAAGATCCGGCAGCAGGGAATCGAATTGGAGAAACAGTACAAGAAGGATACGAAGTGGCCGTACGAGTGGGACGAGAACGGAGAGCACCCCCGCTGGGGCGACTCTGATTACACCGGAAAGGTGGGCTGGGCCGAGCGTGATCTGATGGAAAGCCGACCCCTGGAGGGTGCCGACTACCTCTCGATATCCAAATGGGCCTCGGAGACGGCAGCGGAAGAAAAAGAGAAGAACCCGGACATCGACGAGAACGCTTTCCGCCATACTATATGGCAGGCCAAGCTGACCTACTCCATGGGAGAAGAGAAGGCGGAGCTCTGGGCGGATGCTCATGAGGCGTATCACCCCAGGACAGCGCACGCCGACCACATGGCCGACCTGGTGAACAACGTCCACGGGAGACAATTGGGCCGCGATACGCTGGACGAAGTTCCGTATCGCCCGGCGGGTATGGCGGGGCCAGGATCATCACCCGAGGCGGAGGATCGCATCCTCAGGGAGGCTCGGCGGTATGCCCAGTCCGATGAATTCGCACACCCGAAACACTTCGAGGGGTTTGACAGGTGAGATTGCACGGAAGTGGATGTGCGTGAATGAGTAGCGGACCTCGCCCCATATATGTTGCTCTGGGTTCCATCGCTGTCCTGGTCGTCTTGTTGGGCGTGTATGCGTATAACGCCATGTTCTCGGACGTACGGCCGGACCCCAGCAGGTCGGATGTCGTCGGAGCATGGCAGAGCGGAAAAGGGGGAGAGATGGAGTTTCAGCGGGACGGAGAATTCTCCGCGACTGACATTTCGCTGAGTTACGCCTGTGACCCCGAAAGCGTCCGGCCCGACGGTGAACGGGTGTCGGGTACGGGCCGCTGGGAGATGGGTGCCTTCCCGGACGAAGGGCTTGGTGCGCACATCACCTTCAGGCCGAAGGACGGCCGCCCTGTGCGTAGTTGCGAGATCTGGACGTCATTCGTCGGCACGGACTCCCTGTCCAGGATGTCTCTGCACCACGACGACGGGACGGACGAGGTCTACGAGCGCTCCCGGTAGCCGTCCGCCCGTCGCCGCCGGAGCGGGAGGTGGAGAGAAGCCCGTCGCCGGTCGGATCGGCCGGACCGGGCTTCGCTACTCAGAACAGCTTCACATCCGCGAGGACCGCGATGTGATCCGTGCCCTCCAGCTCCAGGAACTGTGCCTCCACGGCCGTCATCGGGTCGCTGACGAGCACGTGGTCGATCTGTGCCCCCATCGGGAGCAGCCTCGTGTGCGGCCAGGTCGGGGTGCGGGACTGGCCTGTGAGCCGGGCCGAGTCGTTCATGCCGGTCTCGAGGATCTCGCGGAAGGCGGCGTGGTCCTGGGAGGCGTTGAAGTCACCGGCGATGATGGTGGGCGTGTCACCGCGCGAAGCCCCGTACGCGCGCAGCCTGTCGAGCTCCTCGCGCCAGGTCTCCAGCGTCTCGGGTGTCGGCGGCATCGGATGAGCCACCTGCACCCGCACGTCATGGCCGTGGACGTCGGCGACCGCACCCGGCATGGCCAGCAGGCCCTTCACGGTGGTCTCGTCCCGGAGCGGATACACACTCAGGAGCGCCGACCCCGCGGCGCCTTCGGCCTCGATGATGTGCCGGTACGGATAGGCCTTGCGCATCGAGCGCCGGTACAGCGACTCCGCGCACACCCTGTCGCACTCCTGCACCGCGACGATCTGCGGCCGTTCTCTGCGCAGCGTCTCCACGAGGGCGTCGGTCCCGCCGCCCAGGAGCACATTGGCCGTCAGCACACGGAAGCGTGCCTTGCCTGTGCGCTGGGCTGCGCCGTCGGGGGCGTCCGGACCGGCGGGCAGCGTGTATCCGACGGTCGCCATCAGCACGGCGATGGCCCACATGGCGAGGAGGACGCGGCGCGTGAGCACGGAGTAGAGCAGCGCCAGCCACCCCGGGACCAGGAACCAGGGGAGGAAGGCGAGGAGTTGGGCGATCGGTGTGGGCCCGTCGTCGTCCATGCCGCGCACCACGATCGGCACGCTCAGTGCGGCCAGCACCAGCGCCACGAGCGGCGACATGCCCTTCTTGCGCGGACGCCGCGGCCCACCGCCACGACGGCCGCGCTCGTGGCGGGACGGCGTGGGCCTCGCGGTGGTCCGGGGCGGCTGCCTCGTCACCGTGCCACGGCCGCCGCCCCGCTTCACGCGCTGGTTTCGGTCCCCCGTCAACACGTCTTTGATACTGCCTCATGGGCATCGTCCGCGCCCGGCCGAACGCCCGATCTTCGCGACGTCCGCGCACTTCCCGACGAGACCTGACCGTCCTCGTCGCGGGGTCGTCAAGACACATCCGAATTGCGTGCTGCTTTCCCGCCCCGCGTGAAGATCCGGTCACCATGTCGATGAATTCCGGTGTCCTCGGCGGTCTTCACCGGAGACGTTCCCGACGGCCGGGAGCAAGGGAGAGAGGCGAGGACCGCCATGAAGTACATGCTGATGCTCCAGGGGAGCCAGGCCGAATACGAAGCCATGGGAGCCGACACGTCCTCGGGCGCTCCCGTCTGGACAGAGGAGGACCTGCGGGCGATGGTCCAGTTCATGCAGAAGCTGAACGAGGACCTGGCCGCCTCGGGTGAGCTCGTCGACGGGCAGGGCCTCACGGAGCCGTCGAAGGCGGGATTCGTCACGGCCGGAGAGGACGGCCGTCCGGTCCTCTCCGACGAGAAGTACGGCGTGGACCAGCAAGTCCTGGCGGGCTACTGGCTGCTGGAGTGCGAGAGCTTCGAACGGGCGACCGAGATCGCTGCCCGCGTCCACCAGTGTCCGGGGCCTCAGGGGGCGTCGAACCCTCCGGTGATCGTCCGGCCCGTCGCTGAGGGGCCGCCCGCCGGATAAGACGTGTCCGGGGTGCGGTGAGGCTGCGTCGGGCCGACCGGACACACCGTCACCGCTCGCCCGACTAGGGTCTGAGGCACACGAGCAGTCCGTCACCAGCGCCGGGACACCTGGCAAGGAGGACAGATGCCCCTGGAGACCGTGGGCGAGGAGATGGAGCGGCTGGAGTCCGAACGCCGGCGCTACGAGCTGATGTTGGCCGCGACTCCCGAGTCCGAGAGGGACCGGCGTGCCCATCTCCAGGAGTGGGTGGACCGCCGCACCGCCCGGATCGACCACATGCACGACCGGCGTCCCCTCGGGCGCTGGTTCCAGTTCACGCTGGTCAGCGGTGCCGCCGTCTGCGCTTGGGGCTCCTGGGCCGTCGCGTCGTTCTGGCCGGGCATGGCCCTCGCCGGACTCGCCCTGTTCCTCACGGTCTCCCTCAGGACGGGCTTCCTGGCGCGCCTGACACGGAAGGCGGCCAGGAAGCTGACCCGGCGGACCCACTGGGAGAAGGCACCGCGAACCGGGCTGTGACCCTCTGCCGCACGACCCCCTGACGGTGCCGGTTCAGCGGTCGTCCCGCAGGTACTGGGGCGGCACCGCGTCGACCAGCCACACCCCGTTCTCGCTCACCCGGAACGTGTGCCCGTCGCGGTGCATCGCCCCGGCCTCCACGGGCAGCACCACCGGACGTCCGCGCCGGGCGCCCACGCGTTCCGCGGTCTCGCGGTCGGGGGAGAGATGTACGGCGTGACGGTTCATCGGCCGCAGCCCCTCTGTGCGGATCGCGGCGAGGAAGCGGTCGATCGTCCCGTGGAAGAGCTGTTCGGGCGGCGCCGTCGCAGGCAGCTCCAGATCCACCGTCACCGAATGCCCCTGGCTCGCGCGGATCCGGTCCGAGTCCTCGTCCAGTATGTACCGCCGCTTGTCGTTGGTGGCGACGACCACCTCCAACTCCGCGCGGCTGAAGGAGAATCCGTGCCCGGCGGCGGCCGTCAGCAAGTCCTCGACGCCGACCCATCCCTGAGCGTCCAGCACGATGCCGATCCGCTCCGGCTCGTGCCGCAGGTGCTTGGCGAGGTACTTGGAGATCTTCACTGTGCGTTGTCTGTCCACGGGGCCAGCGTGCCGTGCGCCGGGAGCCGGGGCACCTGGATTTCCCGCGTACGGGCTCGCCGCGCACCCGAACACCCGTGCCGGAGGCCTCAGTTGTCCGGGCCTGTCGGTGGTTGTCAGAGGTGCCGGCGATTTCAGGGTTCGGCTCGCCCCGCCGGTCGCCCC
>NZ_JACBXA010000168.1 GCF_013870515.1 Streptomyces albidus (ex Kaewkla and Franco 2022)
GAACCGGTCGCCTTCGACCACGACTGCCGTGAGGGCATCTGCGGCGCCTGCGGAATGGTCATCAACGGCCAGGCGCACGGCCCCGAACGCACCACCGCCTGCCAGCTGCACATGCGCCACTTCGAGGACGGCGACACGATCGACGTCGAGCCGTGGAGGGCGTCGGCCTTCCCGGTGGTGAAGGACCTCGTCGTGGACCGGGGTGCGCTCGACCGCGTCATCGGCGCGGGCGGCTACATCACGGTCGCGACCGGTTCCGCGCCGGACGCGCACGCGACGCCCGTGCCGAAGGGCGCGGCGGACACGGCGTTCGAGCACGCGGAGTGCATCGGCTGCGGCGCATGCGTGGCCGCCTGCCCGAACGGTTCGGCGATGCTCTTCACCTCCGCCAAGGTCAACCACCTCGCCGCGCTGCCCCAGGGCGCGCCCGAACGGGAGTCCAGGGTCGTGGAGATGGTGGGCCAGATGGACGAAGAGGGCTTCGGAGGCTGCACGTTGGCCGGGGAGTGCGCGACCGCGTGCCCGAAGGGCATCCCTCTGTTCTCCATCTCGTCGATGAACCGGGAGTATCTGCGGGCGGCGCGGGGAGCGGGCCGCCGGGAGTGAGCCGTCGCACCCTCCGCCCCGGGGCGGAGGCCTCTGCAGCCGGGGCGGGACGTCGAATTCGGTGAGGTCCGAGGTCACGTCGTGGCATGGTCGGACCCATGCCCTTCGACCACAACGACCACTATCACGGGCTGCTGTTGCGCAAGGTCCCGCGGAACTGCGGTGCGGCACTGGATGTCGGTTGTGGCACCGGCCGGTTCGCTCGCCGGCTCGCCCGTCTGGGCGTCGAGGTCGACGCCGTCGATCCGTCCGAAGAGGTCATCGCGGAGGCCCGCGCCCTGGCCGGGCGTGGATCAGAGAACGAGGGCCCGCGTTTCGCGCACGCCGACATCACCGAAGCTGAACTGCCCGCAGGGCACTACGACTTCATCTCGTGCCTCGCGAGCATCCATCACGTCGAGTTCGGCACCGTCGCCGCGCTGCGGGACGCACTCGCCCCGGGCGGTGTCCTGGTGATCCTGGGCTGCTATCCGGAGAGGAGCCCGCTCGACTGGGCCTGGAGCCTTGCAGCGGTCCCCGTCAACGCCGCTGTCCGGCCGGCCTTCGCGGCGAGGGACAAGTTCCGCCGCCCTGCTGCTGCTTCGGCCGATCGGCCACGGGTGCCGGCGCCCGTGAAGCAGCCGTCGATGCCCCTGTCCCGGATCCGCGTCGAGGCGGAGGCGCTGCTGCCCGGATGCAGCATTCGCAGGCTGCTGTTCTGGCGCTACCTGCTCGTCTTCCGCAACAGCGGCTGACGGGCCGCGAATCTTCCCGGAACCGCCGGCTCAGACTGCCGCGGTGCCGATCAGCCCTTCGCGGGTGACGAGCTCCGCCAGCTGTTCCTCCGACAACTCCTCGGTGCCTTCCGGTCGTCGGGGCAGAACCATGTAGCGGCTCTCCGCGCTGGAGTCCCAGACCGTGATCTCACGCTCCGCGGGGACGTCGAGGCCGAACTCCGCCAGGACGGCCCGAGGTTCACGCACCACGCGGGAGCGGTACGCCTCGCTCTTGTACCAGGAGGGGGACGGTCCGAGCAGGGCCACCGGGTAGCACGAACACAGCGTGCAGACCAGCACGTTGTGACGTTCGGGGGTGTTGGCGACGACCTTCAGGCGCTGCTCCTGCAGCCCGCCCGCCATGGAGAGCCCGACCTCCGGCAGCGCCCGGTTCGCGTCGGCCAGCAGCCTCTCCCGGAATCCCGCGTCGCTCCAGGCGTGCGCGACGATGCGGGCGCCGTTGAGCGGTGAGGCACCGTCCAGGACACGGGTGAGGATGGAGTCCAGCTCCTCGTCCGTGACGTGCCCGGACTCGACGAGCCGCTCCTCCAGGCGGCGCACCCGGGCCGCGACCGGGTTGCCTGCGTGCGTACCGCTCATGTGGAGGCCTCCTCGACGGGGTCGGACGGGTCGGCGGTCTCGGCGCGGCCCGCGGAGGAAGTGGGCTCCAGGTAGGACTGCCAGAGGTCGAGCGTCACTTCGTGCGCCCCCTCCCCCCACAGATCGCGGGCCGCGAAGGCGACGGTGTAGACGGGTTCGACGCGGGGCTCCGCGCAGCGCTGTGCCACGTCGTCGGCGAGGGGCCAGCAGCCCGTCACGGCCAGCACGCGTCCCGTCCGGCCGCGCGCGTAGGCCGGCAGACGCGTGTGCCGGTCGGGGTCGACCGCACGTGTACGGACCCGGTCCCCCGGAGCGAAGTGGGGTGCCGCCGCGGATGGTTGAGGCTGTTCCGCGGACTCACTCATCGCTCTGCGCGCCGTGCGCCGAGGTGAGCCGTTCGATCGCGAAGAGCCAGCGCTCGTAGTACGACGCCGCGAGGTACTCCTGCGGCGGCATGCGCTCCACGGCGTCCCGGAACTCGTCCAGGGTGTACACGCCTCGTCTGACGAGGGCGATGTTCAGTGCGTAGACCCGTGCCTCCCAGTCCGCGTGGAAGACAGGCTCGTTCTCCTCCGTCACGACAGGCCCGAACCCTGTCTGACCGCCGACGTCGTTCACCCTGCTCATGAGCCGGAGCCTACGCCCGCACGCGGCGCGGGTCACTGAGGCGGCGCGAAGCGACGGGCCCGCTCAGCGGACCTGGTGACCGGCGGCCCGCAGTGTGTCCTTGACCTGGCCGATCCGCAGGTCGCCGAAGTGGAAGACCGACGCGGCCAGCACCGCGTCCGCCCCCGAGGCGACCGCCGGCGGGAAGTGCTCCAGGCGCCCCGCGCCGCCAGAGGCGACGACGGGGATCGTGACGTGCTTGCGTACGGCCTCGATCATCGCGGTGTCGTAGCCGTCCTTGGTGCCGTCGGCGTCCATGGAGTTCAGCAGGATCTCCCCCGCCCCCAACTCCGCGGCCCTGTGCGCCCATTCGACCGCGTCGATGCCGGTGCCCTGCCGCCCGCCGTGGGTGGTGACCTCGAAACCGGAGTCCGTCGCCGTACCCGGCGTGCCCTCGCCGCAGCGCCGCGCGTCCACGGACAGCACCAGAACCTGACTCCCGAACCTCTCGGCGATCTCGCGGATCAGCTCGGGGCGCGCGATCGCCGCCGTGTTCACACCGACCTTGTCCGCGCCCGCCCTCAGCAGCCTGTTGACGTCGTCCCCGCTGCGGACGCCGCCGCCGACAGTCAGCGGGATGAAGACCTGCTCCGCGGTGCGCCGCACCACGTCGTAGGTGGTCTCCCGGTCCGAGGAGGAGGCGGTGATGTCGAGGAACGTCAGCTCGTCGGCGCCCTCCGCGTCGTACACCTTGGCCATCTCGACGGGATCGCCGGCATCACGCAGGTTCTGGAAGTTGACGCCCTTGACGACGCGTCCGGCGTCCACGTCCAGGCAGGGGATGACTCGTACGGCCACGGACATGCTGTGCTGACTCCTTGCGGGGTGTTGCGAGTTGAACCGGTGTCGCGAGGTTGAACGAGTGCTGCGAGTCCTGCCGGACTACGCGTCGCCGCGGAAGGCTTCCAACTCCACTTCCACCAGCACGCGGGAGTCCACGAAGCCCGAGACGACCACCACCGTCGCCGCCGGGCGCACCTCGTCGAACATCTCCCGGTGCGCGCGGCCCACGTCCTCGACGTCCCGCGCGTGCGTGAGGTACATGCGGGTGCGGATCACCGAAGAGGCGCCGAGGCCGAAGGAGGCAAGTGCCTTGAGCGCGTTGCCGAATGCGGCCTTCGTCTGCTCGTACGGGGAGCCCTCGCCCATCAACTGCCCGCCGTCACCCAGCGGCATGGTGCCGGCGACGTGCACCCGGTCGCCCGCCGCGACAGCGCGCGCGAACCCGATCCTCTCCTCCCAGGGACTTGCGGACTGAACACGCTCGACGTCACGCGGTTCGGACGAGGTCATGACGAGACGGCCTCCAAAGCCTCTTCCAGGGTGAACGCCTTGGCGTAGAGCGCCTTACCCACGATGGCGCCTTCGACGCCTTCCGGTACCAGGGTGGCGATCGCCCGCAGATCGTCAAGGGAGGAGACACCGCCGGAGGCGACGACGGGACGGTCGGTGACGGCGCACACGTTGCGCAGCAGCTCCAGGTTGGGGCCCTTCAGCGTGCCGTCCTTGTTGATGTCGGTCACCACGTAGCGCGCGCAGCCCTCGGCGTCCAGACGTTCCAGCGTCTCGTACAGGTCGCCGCCGTCGCGGGTCCAGCCGCGGCCGCGCAGCGTCGTGCCGCGTACGTCCAGGCCGACCGCGATCTTGTCGCCGTGCTCGGCGATGACCTTGGCGACCCACTCCGGGGTCTCCAGCGCCGCGGTGCCCAGGTTGACGCGGCGGCAGCCCGTGGCAAGGGCGGCGGCGAGGGTGTCGTCGTCGCGGATGCCGCCGGACAGTTCCACCTTGATGTCCATGGCCCGCGTCACCTCGGCGATGCGGGAGCGGTTGTCGCCCGTGCCGAAGGCGGCATCGAGGTCGACGAGGTGGAGCCACTCAGCCCCCGCGCTCTGCCAGGCCAGGGCGGCCTGCAGCGGGTCGCCGTAGGCCGTCTCGGAGCCGGACTCGCCGTGCACGAGTCGTACGGCCTGGCCGTCGCGGACGTCGACGGCGGGAAGGAGTTCCAGCTTGGATGCGGGCTGGGGCGTGGACACAGGCTCTCTCAACTTCTGTTGTGGGAAGGGTGTCTCAGAGGGTCGCGGCCCAGTTGGAGAGCAACCGGGCGCCGGCGTCACCGGACTTCTCGGGGTGGAACTGGGTCGCCCACAGGGGGCCGTTCTCCACGGCGGCGACGAACGGCGCGCCGTGCTCCGCCCAGGTGACGACGGGTGCGGCCATCGCGGGGTTGATGTCGGTCAGCTCCCAGTCGTGGACGGCGTAGGAGTGGACGAAGTAGTAGCGGGCCCCGGCGTCCAGGCCTGCGAAGAGCCGCGAGCCCTCGGCGGGCGTGACCGTGTTCCAGCCCATGTGCGGTACGGCGTGGTCGGCGTCCGCCTTCAACGGCCCGACCGTGCCCGGCCATTCGCCCATTCCCTCGGCCTCGACGCCGTGCTCGATGCCGCGTGAGAAGAGGATCTGCATGCCGACGCAGATGCCCAGCACGGGACGCCCGCCGGCGAGCCGCCGCTCGATGATCCAGTCGCCGCGGGCCTCACGCAGCCCCTTCATGCACGCCGCGAACGCGCCGACTCCGGGGACCAGCAGCCCGTCCGCCGCCATGGCCGCGTCGTAGTCCTTGGTGATCTCCACCTCGGCGCCGGTCCGTACGAGAGCGCGCTCGGCCGAACGCACGTTGCCGAAGCCGTAGTCGAGGACGACGACCTTCTTGCCCTCACCGGTCGTGCCCTGTCCGCTCACGACCACACCCCCAGTCGCATGATCCCGGCGAGCAGCGCCAGCAGCGATCCGGTCCCCAGCACGGCGACGACGCTCTTCGACAGCTTCTGCCGCCAGAACGAGATGGCGCCGCCGAGCAGGAAGAGACCGACGAAGATGAGGATCGCCGACAGACCCGTCACAGCGCGCCCTTCGTCGAGGGGATGCCGCTCTGGCGCGGGTCGATCTCGCTGGCGTAACGCAGCGCGCGGGCCAGCGCCTTGAACTGGCACTCCACGATGTGGTGGGCGTTGCGCCCGTACGGCACGTGCACGTGCAGCGCGACCTGGGCCTGCGCCACGAAGGACTCCAGGATGTGCCGCGTCATGGTGGTGTCGTACTCGCCGATCATGGGCGCCATGCCCTCGGGCTCGGTGTGCACCAGGTACGGGCGCCCGGACAGGTCGACGGTCACGTTGGCGAGTGACTCGTCCAGCGGCACGGACGCGTTGGCGAAGCGCACGATGCCGCTCTTGTCGCCGAGTGCCTGCTTGAAGGCGGCACCCAGCGCGAGGGAGGTGTCCTCGATGGTGTGGTGGCTGTCGATGTGCAGGTCGCCCTCGGTCTTGACCGAGAGGTCGAAGAGACCGTGGCGCCCGAGCTGGTCGAGCATGTGGTCGTAGAAGCCGACGCCTGTCGCGATGTCGGCCTTCCCGGTGCCGTCGAGATTGATCTCGACGAGGACCGAGGTCTCCTTGGTGGTGCGCTCAACGCGGCCCACGCGAGCCACAGTCATCGGGGGGTCTCCTTTGTCACTGCACGAACCGCGTCGAGGAACGCGTCGTTCTCTTCGGGTGTGCCGGCGGTCACCCGCAGCATGCCGGGCACACCGTTGTCCCGGACGAGTACACCGTGCTCCAGCAGCGCCTGCCACACGGCGTGCGCGTCGTCGAACCGGCCGAACTGCACGAAGTTGGCGTCGGATTCGGTGACTTCGCAGCCGATGGCGCGCAGTTCACGCACGAGCCGGTCCCGTTCGTCCTTGAGCCGTTCGACGTACCCGAGCAGCGTGCCGGTGTGTTCGAGGGCGGCCAGCGCGGTGGCCTGCGTGATCGCCGAGAGGTGGTACGGCAGCCGCACGAGCTGCACGGCGTCCACCACGGCCGGGTCGGCCGCGAGGTAGCCGAGCCGGAGCCCTGCGGCCCCGAAGGCCTTGGACATCGTACGGCTGACGACGAGGTTCGGGCGGCCCTCGATCAGGGGCAGCAGCGAGGGGCGGTGCGAGAACTCGCCGTACGCCTCGTCCACGACGACCATCGAGGGCCTGGCCGCCTGCGCCGCGTCGTACAGCGCGATGACGGTCTCGCGGTCCACGGCCGTGCCCGTCGGGTTGTTGGGCGAGCAGACGAAGACCACCTCGGGGCGGTGCTCGGCGATGGTGCGCACCGCGGCGGCGGTGTCGACGGTGAAGTCGTCGCGGCGCGGGCCCGAGGACCAGCCCGTGCCGGTGCCCCTCGCGATGAGGCCGTGCATGGAGTACGAAGGCTCGAAGCCGACGGCCGTGCGGCCCGGCCCGCCGAAGGCCTGAAGGATCTGCTGCAGGACCTCGTTGGAACCGTTCGCCGCCCAGACCTGGCTGTGGGAGACGGTGAAGCCGGTGGTCTCCGAGAGGTAGGCGGCCAGGGCGGTGCGCAGGGCGACCGCGTCCCGGTCGGGATAGCGGTTCAGCGTGCGGGCGGCCTCGGTGACGCGCTCCGCGATGCGCTGCACCAGCTCCTCCGGGAGCGGGTACGGGTTCTCGTTCGTGTTCAGGCGTACGGGCACGTCCAACTGCGGGGCGCCGTACGGGGTCTTGCCGCGCAACTCGTCCCGGATGGGGAGCTGATCGATGCCTGTCACTTGCTCTGCGGAACCTTCCCGTCACTCACGTTCTTCTGCTCGCCCGCGGCGGAGGTCCCGCCTCCGGCGAATCGGGCCTTGACCGCCGCCCCGTGCGCGGGGAGGTCTTCCGCCTCCGCGAGCGTGACGACGTGGTGCGTGACCTCGGCGAGGGCCTCCCGCGTGTAGTCCACGACGTGGATGCCCCGCAGGAAGGACTGCACCGACAGACCGGAGGAGTGACAGGCGCAACCGCCCGTCGGCAGCACGTGGTTGGAGCCCGCGCAGTAGTCGCCGAGGGAGACGGGGGCGTAGGGGCCGACGAAGACGGCGCCCGCGTTGCGGACCCGTGCCGCCCAGCCGGCTGCGTCCTCCGTCTGGATCTCCAGGTGCTCGGCCGCGTACGCGTCGACCACTGCGAGGCCG
Organism: Streptomyces albidus (ex Kaewkla and Franco 2022); assembly: GCF_013870515.1. Lineage (GTDB taxonomy): Bacteria > Actinomycetota > Actinomycetes > Streptomycetales > Streptomycetaceae > Streptomyces > Streptomyces albidus. The sequence goes on from NZ_JACBXA010000168.1 coordinate 7,626, forward strand.
TCCTCGAGGGAGTCGACGAGCACGATGCCGGACTGGCGCCCGGCCAGCGCCTCGGTGATCCGCTCCCGGTGCCGCGTGACGGCCACCTGCTCCTTCAGCTCGGCCTCGACGCCCTCGGCCAGCCCGGCGGACGGCGTGACCAGCACGGCCGCCGCGACCGTGTCGTGCTCGGCCTGGCTGATGAGGTCGGCTGCGACGTGCGCCGGGTCGGCGGTGTCGTCGGCGAGGACGGCGATCTCGGTGGGCCCCGCCTCGGAGTCGATGCCGATGCGGCCCTTGAGCAGCCGCTTCGCCGCCGCGACGTAGATGTTCCCGGGGCCGGTCACGAGCTGCGCGGGCCGGCACTCGTCGGTGCCGTACGCGAACATCGCGACGGCCTGGGCTCCGCCTGCCGCGTACACCTCGTCGACGCCGAGCAGCGCGCACGCGGCGAGGATCGTCGGGTGCGGAAGCCCGCCGTGCTCGCGCTGCGGCGGCGAAGTGACGGCGAGCGAGCCGACGCCAGCCTCCTGCGCGGGCACCACGTTCATCACGACGGAGGACGGATAGACGGCGCGGCCGCCCGGCACGTACAGCCCGACCCGCTCGACGGGCACCCAGCGTTCGGTGACGGTGCCGCCGGGGACCACGGTGACGGCCGAATCAGTGCGCCGCTGGTCGCGGTGGACGATGCGGGCGCGGCGGACGGACTCCTCCAGCGCGGCCCGCACGTCCGGGTCCAGCTGCCGCAGGGCCTCCGTCAGCGCCTCTTGCGGAACCCGGATGCGCTCCAGCGTGACGCCGTCGAATTCCTGCGCGTACTCCACGAGGGCCGCCGTGCCACGATGCCGGACGTCCTCACAGATCGGCCGCACCGTCTTCAGGGCGGCCTCGACGTCCAGCTCGGCACGGGGCAACAGGTCGCGGTCGATCCCGCCCTCCACCAGGAGAGCAGAACCGCGCAGGTCGATTCGGGAGATCACGCGTCCAGTCTCTCAGACGGTGTCAGTGCTCCCTGTTTCCGTATCAGTGAGTGATACGGAACCCAGGAGACGATCGTCGCCTCTGGCGTTCATCCGGTCACACAGAGGGAAGGAAGCGGACGTGCACCGGGGGCCCGGCCCGACCAGCCCTCCGACCCCCGGCAATCCGACCGTCCAACAGAACAGGGGGAAGCGAAGCGGTGAGCGAGCCAGTGGACTCCAGAGAACCGCCTTCCTGGCTCACCAGAGCCGAGTGGGGCATGTGGCAGGCGTACCTCAACGGCAGCGAGTACGACCTGCGCACCGGCGAACCGGAGCTCGACGACCCGAACGGCGACCACGTCTGGGGAGAGAACCGCACCGTCCGCGCCCGTGTCATCTCGCTGCTGCTGCTGCACGGCCCGCCTCCGCTGCTCGGCCGGGTCGCCTCGCTGCATCTCGCGGGCGCCTACATCAAGGACGTGCTGGACCTGTCCGGCGGCATGATCGAGCCGTACTTCGAGCTGAGGCAGTGCCGCTTCGAGGGAGAGGTGCGCATGGCGGAGGCGCGCATCCACACCGCGCGTCTCGTCGACTGCTACATACCGCGCCTGGAGGCCGCCCGGCTGACCACCGACGGCGACCTGCACCTGCCGCGCTGCTCCATACCGGAGGGCATCAAGCTCACCGACGCGAACATCGGCACCGACCTGATGCTCAACGAGGCGACCGTGGGCAGCGGCCGCCGAATACGGGCGATCGCGGCGGACGGCATCACCGTCTCCCAGGAGCTCCAGGCGAGCCTGCTGATGACCGACGGCGAGGTGAGCCTGCGCGGCGCGACGATCGGCAGTTCCCTGCACATGTTCGGGACGGTGCTGCGCAACACCAAGGGCCGCTACGCACTGCACGCGCCGCAGATGACCGTCGAGCACGTCGCGAGCTTCGCCGACGCCAACCGGAGCCGGTCCCCGCAGATCCAGGGCATGACACCGCCGGCGGGCACCCCGATCCCGTTCACCGCCGACGGCTCGAGCCGCTGGCGTACGAGGCACTTCGAGTGCACCGGCGGAATGGTGCTGGACGACGGCCGGTTCGGCTCCTCGCTCGTCATCGAGAACGCCCGCTTCGAACTCCAGCGGGACCAGGAACTCTCACTGCGCCGCATCTCCACGCCCGAGCTGAACTTCACCCCGCGCGCACCGGAACGCGGGCTGGTCGTGCTCTCCGGAGCGGCGGTGGAAAAGCTGCTCGACCGCGTGGGCAGCTGGCCGCGGGACCAGCGGCTGTGGATGGCGGGCTTCACCTACCAGCAGGCGATCCCCAAGGAGGGGCACTTCAACGTCCGTGAGCGCCTGCAGTGGCTCGCGGCGGCCACACCGGAGTACTCGCCGCTCCCGTACGAGCAGTTGGCGCTGATGTACCGCAACAGCGGTGAGGACACCAACGCGCGCGCGGTGCTGCTGGCAAAGCAGCGGCGGCGCCGCGAGACGCTGCCGCTGGTGGGCAAGGTGTGGGGCTACCTCCAGGACTGGACCGTCGCCTACGGATACCGCCCGGCGCAGGCCGCACTGTGGATGGCGGTGCTGTGGGCTGCCAGCGCCGTGCTCTTCGGCGCGAACCCGCCCGCCGCGCTCAAGGGCGACGAGTCACCGCACTGGAACCCCGCGCTGTACTCCCTCGACCTGCTCCTTCCGGTGATCAGCTTCGGGCAGGAGAACGCCTGGAACCCCGCGGGGATCTATCAGTGGGTGGCGGCCGTCATGATCCTTCTCGGCTGGGTCCTCGCCACCACCGTCGCTACGGGCGCCACGCGGCTGTTGCGCCGTCAGTGAGGCGGCTCGAGCGGGAGCGCCGGCCGCCGGCGAGTGCCGTCACCGGGGGCGATCTCGGGCACTCCCTGATCGATCGGGAGCACCGAGTACGCCGCGAAGGCTTTAGGCTTACTCGTTGTGACGACCGCGCTTCCGCTCTTCCCCCTCAACTCGGTGCTGTTCCCTGGCCTGGTGCTGCCGTTGAACATCTTCGAGCAGCGGTACCGCGCGCTGATGCGGGACCTGCTGGAGATCCCCGAGGACTCACCGCGCCGCTTCGGCGTCGTGGCCATCCGCGACGGCCGTGAGGTCGCGCAGACCTCGAAGGGCCTGCCGGAGTCCGCGCCGCCGCCCGGCGCCGATCCGACGGCGGGCTTCGGCCCCGACCCGATGGCGTCGTTCTACACGGTCGGCTGCGTCGCGGACGCCTCGACCATCCGGGAACGTGCGAGCGCAGCGGGCGGCGTCCCGCCCGGTGCCGCCGCTCCCGGCTCGTCCTCGGGCACGGAGCCCGGTACGGACGACGCCTCCGTGGAGGAGGACGAGGAGGCTCCCGGCGGTTCGGGGTACGAGGTCCTGGCCACCGGCACCACGCGGTTCAGGCTGCTCTCCGTCGACGCGAGCGGCCCGTATCTCATGGGCGAGATCGAGGAGTTGCCCGAGGAGGAGGGCGACGGCGCGGGGGCTCTGGCCTCGGGTGTGCTGCGTGCCTTCCGCAGCTACCAGAAGCGGCTGGCGAGTGCCCGTGAGCGCACTCTGGCCGCCGGACAGGAGCTGCCGGACGACCCGTCGGTGGTCTCGTACCTGGTGGCCGCCGCGACCATCCTGGACACGCCCACGAAGCAGAGGCTGCTTCAGGCGCCGGACACGGCGACGCGGCTGGCGGACGAGTTGAAGCTCCTGCGTCGCGAGACCGCCGTGATCGGCAAGCTCCCCTCGCTGCCTGCGGCGGAGCTGACCCGCGATCCGACCAGCCCCAACTGAGGGTTCTCCAAAGGCAGTCGGCCCGCGACGCGGGCAGAGCACAGGGGCAGCAGTGGCGAAGAAGAAGCAGCGGCAGCAGTCGTCCGCGACGCCCGCGACCCTCGCGGCGACGCGCGCGGGCGTCGAGTTCACCACGCATTCCTACGAGCACGACCCGGCCGCTCCGTCCTACGGTGCGGAGGCCGCGGAGGCTCTGGGCCTCTCCCCCGACCAGGTCTTCAAAACGCTCGTGGCCCAGGTGGACGGGGCGTTGACGGTGGCGATCGTGCCCGTGTCGGCGAGCCTCGACCTCAAGGCGCTCGCGTCCGCGGCGGGCGGCAAGCGGGCCGCCATGGCCGATCCGGCGGACGTCGAGCGCAGTACGGGATACGTGCTGGGCGGCGTCTCACCGCTGGGGCAGCGCCGCCAACTCCCCACCGTGCTGGACGAGTCGGCCGCCGGACGCCCCACGGTCTGCGTGTCCGCCGGGCGCCGCGGGCTCGAGATCGAACTCGCTCCCGCGGACCTGGCCGCCCTCACGCGTGCTGTGACGGCGCCCATCGCCCGTACGAGGGAAGGCTGAGCCGAGCGCGGTACGCCCGGCCTCCCCGCTCTACCAGCTCTGCGGTGCTCCCGGACCCCCCGGGCCTCCCGGCGGCACGAACATCGGCTCCCCGAACTCCGGTTCGCGCTTCCCGAACACTCCGATGAGCAGCAGATGCATGAGGAGTGCCAGCAGAGGCCACACCAGCAGCGCGCTCTTCGCCTGCAGCTTGAGCGGGCCGTGAAAGGTCTTGCCGGGGCCCGCGGCCTTCGCCGCCGCGACAAGGTCGCTGGAGGGGCCCAGCCAGACGCCGAGCCGCCATGCCAGTACGGACCCGAGGAGCGCCCCCACCGCGAGCCCGACGACGATGCCGACGCCGCCGGCGCGGCTGCGCAGGAACGCCAGCGCGCCCGTCACGACTCCGAAGCCGAGCGCCAGGAGCACGAACGTGCCGTCGGCGCCCACCGCTTCCTCGCCCTCGGGGTCCTTGAGGAAGACGGCGTTGTCGACGGTCACCAGCGGCACACGGGGCGCCAGCCACAGCCAGAGCAGCCCCAGCCCCACTCCGAGAACCGCCACGACGAGGGCGCAGAGCAGGCCGTCGCGGATCTCGTACCGCATGCCGGGGTTCCCGGACTCCAGGTCCTCGGAGTACGCCGGGTACGCCGGGTAGTGCACTGCCTGCTCGTCGTACGGAGGTGTGGGACCGCTGTTCATGGCATCGCCCGAGGGGGGCGGCCCGGGGTTTCCGTCGGACCGGGAGCGGCCCCGCCGCCCGTCGTACCGGTGGGAGCGACGTGGGCGGTCGGGATCGGGTTGCGAAGGCGTCGGTGCGGTCACCAGGCCATCGTGCCAGGCGCGGCCACCAGTTCGGGCGGCGGGCGTCAGATGGGCGTAGGCCCGGCGTCGGACATCCAGGGGAGCGGCCCCGCCGCTCCAGCTCAGCGGACCGCGGCCCGCCGGTACGCCCACGTGGCCAGAGCCAGGGAGGCGACACCCACCGCAGCGCACACGGCGAGGTCCACCCCCGCATGCCCCCATTCGGGGTGTGACTCGAATGCGCGGGCCAGTGCCTCGACTCCGTACGTGGAGGGCAGCAGATCCCGCAGCAGACCGACCGGCTCCGGGAGCCGGCTGCCGGGCAGGACGCCGAGCAGAAGCGCCGCAGACATGCCGAGCTGGCCGCACAGCGTGCCTGACCGCCGCGCCTGACGCTCCCGTGATTTCCGTATCGTCCTG
>NZ_JACBXA010000169.1 GCF_013870515.1 Streptomyces albidus (ex Kaewkla and Franco 2022)
GCCGGCGACTGCGCAGGCACCGACGCGGCGACCGCGAACTCCGCCAGCCGCACCGACACACCCCCGGACCCGGAAGCCCCCTCCGGGGAACGCAGCACCCCGAGCATCGTCCGCAGCTCCGTCAACGCCTGACGCCCCATGTCACCCACGAGCGCCGCGTTCTTCGACGCCTTCTCCGGGTCCTTGAGCGCCACCGCCTGCAACGCCGCCGAATGCACCACCATCAAGCTCACCCTGTGCGCGACCACGTCGTGCATCTCCCGGGCGATCCGCGTCCGCTCCTCGTTGCGGGCCCACTCCGCGCGCTCCTCCGCACGGTCCGCCAGCAACGCCAACTCCCGCTCCAGACCGTCCGCACGCTCCCGCAGCGACTCCACCAGCCGGCGGCGCGCAGCCACGTACAGACCTGTCAGCACCGGCGGCGTCGTCAGCCCCAGCGACAGCACGACGGACATCAGCGGAATGAACCACGCCGGCGGATTGAAGCCCGGGTCCTGGCCGATGCTCTGATGCATCCGTATCAGCGTGATGATCACGGCGGCCACCACCTGCATCCCCGTCAGCAGCACGAGGATCCGGCGCGGCACTTCCGCGATGGCGAGGCTGTAGAGCCCGACGACTCCGAGCAGCAACCCCATCTCCGCCGGAGTCAGCGCGATGGCGACCAGCACGACCGCGATCGGCCACCGCCGCCGCAGCACCAGCACCGCCCCGACCACGACCCCCAGAGCGACCCCCGCCGCCGTCGGGACCCCGGATTCGGCGGCGAACGCCACCCCCTGATAACCGCACTCCACCGACGACAGCACGCCCAGGCCGATGTCCAGCACGGCACTGCGGCGGCGCCTCCACCACCATGGTCCGCCGACGACACGGCGCTCCCCCGTCTCGGTCATGGAGCCAGCGTACGACCGGCCGCCAAGCCGTTTTCCTGCTTGCCCCAGGAAGCGACCGTTCCGCCACAGGACCCGACCGTTCCGTCCCACAGTCGGGACAGGCGGCGCGTAGCGGAGAAATGCCTGTTCCCCACTCGAACTGGTGAATAGAGTGCGGTTCCCCTGCCCTCTGGCAGGGCCACCGCAGAAGCTGCGGGCATGAACGAAATCCCAGCGCAGCGGCAACTCCGGGAAGGCGACGGTTTGGCTGGGCTCCGTCAGGGTTCGGCCACATACGAAGAGCTGAGGGCGAAGGCGATCGCCTTTCGTCGGGAAGGGCTCAGTCGACGCCAGATCCGCGACCGACTCAAGGTGGGCAACAACGACCTCCTCAACCGGCTCCTGGAGGGCGAGCCCCCACCGGAGTGGACGAAGCGACCGCGAGCGAAGGACGAGATGAGGGCAAGAGCCCGCACGCTCCGGCTCAAAGGTTGGACGTACGACAGGATCGAGGTGGAACTCGGGGTCTCCAGGAGCTCCATCTCACTGTGGGCGCGGGACCTGCCGAAGCCCCCTCCTCGCTCACCCGAGGAGGCCTCAGCCATCTCCAAGCGAGGCTGGGAGGTGACGCTGCAGAAGCGGGAAGAAGAGCGGCAACGCGTGAAGTCCCGTTCCGCACAGGAAATCGGCCAGCTCAGCAATCGCGAGCTCTTCCTGATCGGCGTGGGGCTCTATTGGGCCGAGGGATCGAAGAGCAAGTCGTACCGGCGCAACGAGACCGTGACGTTCATCAACAGCGACCCGGACATGATCCGCGTCTACCTCGCATGGCTGTCTCTGCTGAAGGTGTCATCCGATCGCTTGCGCTTCTCGGTGATGATTCACGAGTCGGCCGATGTGGCCGCCACGGAACGCTACTGGGCCGATCTTGTGAACCAAGACGTCGCCGACTTCGGAAAGACGACCCTCAAGAGGCACAACCCGAAGACCATCCGTAAGAATGTGGGGGCCGACTACCGTGGGTGCCTTGTAGTCCGGGTACTGCAATGCGCGGACCTGTACCGTCGCATCGAGGGCTGGTGGTCGGGCATAGTGGAGGCCGCCAGCGAGCGGTCGGACCTGAAACAGTGTCCGTTTTGACCGCTTTACTATCCCCCGTGGTGTAATTGGCAACACTGTCGGTTTTGGTCCGACCATTCCAGGTTCGAGTCCTGGCGGGGGAGCTCAAGGTTCGAATGCCTGGCCCGGCCTTCCCAGGTCGGGGCCCGCTCTCGTGTCCGGGACCCGGGCCGCCCCTAACCCACCGGTATCCTGCGGGTGTTCCCCCTGACCCCGTAGCCGAAGGGCACCCCCGTGAGCGCCAACCGCCCGGCAGCCGTCGTCGTACTCGCAGCGGGTGAGGGCACCCGCATGAAGTCGGCGACCCCCAAGGTCCTGCACGACATCTGCGGCCGTTCCCTTCTCGGTCATGTGGTCGCCGCCTCCCGCAGCCTCTTCCCCGAGAACCTCGTGGTCGTGGTCGGGCATGCGCGCGAGCAGGTGAGCGCCCATCTCGCCGAGGTGGACTCCAAGGTGCGCACGGCCGTGCAGTACGAGCAGAACGGCACGGGGCACGCCGTCCGCATGGGCCTCGAGGAGCTTTCCGGAAGCGGTGTGGCCCTGGACGGCACGGTGGTCGTCACGTGCGGGGACACTCCTCTGCTCACCGGGGAGACGCTTCAGGCTCTCGCCGACACCCACGCCTCCGACGGCAACGCGGTCACCGTGCTGACGGCCGAGGTGCCGGACTCGACGGGCTACGGCCGCATCGTGCGCGACCCCGAGAGCGGCGCGGTGACCGCGATCGTGGAGCACAAGGACGCGACGCCCGAGCAGCTGGCCGTCTCGGAGATCAACTCCGGGGTGTTCGCCTTCGACGCTCAGCTGCTGACCGACGCGCTGGGTAAGGTGCGTACGGACAACAGCCAGGGTGAGGAGTATCTGACGGACGTGCTCGGCATCCTCCGCAGTGCCGGGCACCGGGTGGGCGCTTCGGTGACGGGCGATCACCGGGAGATCCTGGGCATCAACAACCGCGTGCAGCTTGCCGAGGCGCGCCGTCTGCTCAACGGGCGTCTGCTGGAGGCGGCGATGCTCGCCGGTGTGACGGTGGTCGATCCGGCGTCGACGTGGCTGGATGCGACGGTGTCGTACGAGCCGGACGCGACGGTGCTGCCGGGGACGCAGCTGACCGGTTCGACGCATCTGGCGTCGGGGTGCGAGGTGGGTCCCAACTCCCGTCTGACGGACACGGTCGTGGGCGAGGGTGCGACGGTGAGCAACACGGTGGCGCTGGGCGCGGAGGTCGGGCCGGGTGCGAATGTCGGGCCGTTCACGTATCTGCGTCCCGGCACGAAGTTGGGCGGGAAGACGAAGGCGGGCAGTTTCGTCGAGATCAAGAACGCCGAGATCGGTGAGGGCACCAAGGTGCCTCATCTCTCCTATGTGGGGGACGCGTCGATCGGTGAGCAGAGCAACATCGGTGCTGCTTCGGTGTTCGTGAATTACGACGGGGTGAACAAGCACCGGACGACGATCGGCTCTCACTGCCGTACGGGTGCGGACAACATGTTTGTGGCGCCTGTCACTGTCGGGGACGGCGCCTATACGGCTGCGGGTTCGGTGATCACGAAGGACGTTCCGCCGGGCTCGCTCGCGGTGGCGCGTGGCCAACAGCGCAATATCGCAGGGTGGGTGGCGCGTAAGCGTCCCGGCAGCGCGGCGGCGCAGGCGGCCGAGAGTGCCGGCGGTTCTGCGGACTCGCAGGCCCCGGAGGCGGGCTGACGAGCGGTGACCGCTGCTGCCGCGTACCGGAGGGGGTTGGGCGGGGCGTACGGTTAAGTGGCAGGCACGCCCCGCGGAACGCAAGGAGACAGTGCAGTGACCGGGATCAAGACGACCGGCGAGAAGAAGTTGATGCTCTTCTCCGGCCGCGCACACCCCGAGCTGGCGGAGGAGGTCGCGGAGCAGCTGGGTATCGGTGTGGTCCCGACCAAGGCTTTCGATTTCGCGAACGGCGAGATCTATGTTCGTTTCCAGGAGTCCGCGCGCGGCGCCGACTGCTTTCTGATGCAGAGCCACACGGCTCCGATCAACAAGTCGATCATGGAACAGCTGATCATGGTCGATGCTCTGAAGCGTGCTTCGGCCCGGAGCATCACGGTGATCGTTCCGTTCTACGGGTATGCGCGTCAGGACAAGAAGCACCGTGGGCGTGAGCCGATTTCGGCGCGGTTGATGGCGGATCTGCTGCAGACGGCGGGTGCGGACCGGATTCTCACGGTGGATCTGCACACGGATCAGATTCAGGGTTTCTTCGACGGCCCGGTGGATCACCTTTTCGCGCTGCCGGTTCTGGCCGACTACGTGGGCGCGAGGATGGACCGGGACAAGCTGACCGTGGTCTCGCCGGACGCGGGTCGTGTGCGGGTGGCGGACCGTTGGGCGGACCGGTTGGGTGCGCCGCTGGCGATCGTCCACAAGCGCCGCGACCCCGAGGTCGCGAATCGGGTGACGGTGCACGAGGTGGTCGGTGACGTCGAGGGCCGGGTGTGTGTCCTGGTGGACGACATGATCGACACCGGTGGCACCATCTGCGCCGCTGCGGACGCGTTGTTCGCGAACGGTGCGGAGGACGTCGTCGTCACGGCGACGCACGGTGTGCTGTCGGGTCCCGCCGCGGACCGGTTGAAGAATTCGAAGGTGAGCGAGTTCGTCTTCATGAACACGCTGCCGACGCCGTCGGAGCTCCAGCTCGACAAGATCACGGTGCTGTCGATGGCTCCGACCATCGCGCGCGCGGTGCGTGAGGTCTTCGAGGACGGCTCTGTGACCAGCCTCTTCGACGAGCAGGCCTAGTTCCTCCTGGTGTGAAGCGGCGGTCTGCGGGCCGCCCGGTGATCGATTTCCGCACGGCCTTCCTCGGCGCGTAGACTCCTGGAGTCGCTCGGCGAGGGAGGCCGTGTTCGTGCGCAGGTACGGGCCGGCTCATCCGTTATCGACGCGCGCTCTTCGTCAGGGTCTTCATGGACGGATTCCGCTCCGTGTCCGGCTCTGCGGCGTAGCCGGTCTGCGTGGACGGACCGAGTGACACCACAGATGCGAGATCCGTTTCGATTGCGAGGAGCGCAGCATGGCTGACGTGAATCTTTCCGCCAGTGTCCGCAAGGAGTTCGGCAAGGGCTCGGCCCGTCGTCTGCGCCGCGAGGAGAAGGTTCCCGCGGTGATCTACGGTCACGGCGAAGACCCGGTCCACGTGGCGCTTCCCAGCTACGACTTGATGATGGCGCTGAAGACGTCGAACGTCCTGATCCACCTGGACGTCGAGGGCAAGAAGCAGCTCGTCATCCCGAAGGCCATCCAGCGTGAGGCGATCCGCGGCTTCCTGGTCCACGCCGACCTCCTCATCGTCCGCAAGGGCGAGAAGGTGAACGTGGACGTCCCGATCCACGTCGAGGGTGAGCTGGCGCCCGGACAGAACCTGCTGGAGCACGTGCTGGTCGCTCTGCCGGTCGAGGCCGAGGCGACGCACATTCCGGAGTCGGTCACCGTTTCCGTCGAGGGTCTGGACGCGGGCGACTCGGTCAACGCCGGTCAGATCAAGCTGCCCAAGGGCACTTCGCTCGCGATCGAGCCCGAGGACATCGTGATCCAGGTGCTGGCGGCTCAGGCCGAGGAGCCGTCCGCCGAGGAGGAGACCGAGGGCGAGGAGGAGGCCCCCAGCGAGGTTGCTCCTGAGTGATCTCCCCTTCCTGAACTGCCGCCGCGTTCTCCCCTGTTGGGCGGGGAACGCGGCGGCGGTTGTTCCGCTCTCGCTGAAGGACCGCACAGATGACGACCGATGCCAGTACGGGTGAGTCGGGGCCGTGGCTGATCGTGGGGCTGGGCAATCCCGGGCCTGGTTATGCGGGTAACCGGCACAACGTGGGTTTCGCCGTGACCGATCTGCTCGCTTCGCGGGTCGGGGGGAAGTTCAAGTCGCACAAGTCGCGTGCGCAGGTGGTGGAGGGACGCATCGGCATGCCCGGTGTCTCCAGCCGCCGGATCATCGTCGCTCAGCCGATGTCGTACATGAATCTCTCGGGTGGCCCGGTCACGGCGCTGCGGGACTTCTACAAGGTTCCGTCGGAGCGGATCGTCGTGGTGCACGACGAGTTGGACATCGATTTCGGTGCGCTGCGTCTGAAGAAGGGCGGCGGCGACAACGGCCACAACGGGCTGAAGTCCCTGACGAAGTCGATGGGTCCGGACTATTTCCGTGTGCGTTTCGGCCTGGGCAGGCCGCCCGGCCGGATGCAGGTGGCGGACTACGTGCTCAAGGATTTCTCGGGTGCGGAGCGCAAGGAGCTGGACTACTTCGTGGACCGGGCGGCGGACGCGGTGGAGTCGCTCATCGTGGACGGTCTGGAGCGGGCGCAGAGCACGTACAACTCCTAGGGCACACCTCCAACTCCCGGGTCCGGCGCGTTCCGTGCCGCCGTACCGCCTTGCGTCCCCGAGTCGCCTGCGTGGACCGAGCGGCATCAACGCCGCTGCGGGGGAGGAGTGGGGCGCATCATTGCTTTAGCGTCCAAGCCGGATGTGGAGGTTGACCCTCCGGGCGGTTTGCCCAAGGATCGCGGCCATGTCCTCCTCGACCAGCACCGCCAAGCGCAGCACGGGCAAGCGCAGCCGCACCCGCCGGGCCGGGGAGAGCATGTACGGGATGCTGCTCCTGGTACGCAACATCCTGCTGGGGCTTGTCGTGCTGCTTCTGCTGGTCGCCGGGGGCTGGACCTCCTGGGAGACGGCCGGGCCGGCGCTGACGGGCGACCAGCGCGGCACCGTGCGGATCGCGAAGTGCACCGACGACGAGTGCTCGGGGTCGTTCACCCCTGCCGGCGAGGGCGGTTCGCTCGTCAAGAAGGTCACGCTGGCCGAGTCGGCGTCCGGTGAGGTCGGTGAGCGGCTTCAGGTGGCGCTGCGGCCGGGCACGACGGAGGCGGTGCGGACGGGCCCGTCGGGTGCGCTCTACGGCGCGGTGCCGTTCGGGGGTTCGCTGATGCTGGCGGCGCTGGTCGTGGCCGGCGGTCTGCGGTGGAAGCGCACGGCTCTGGTGCTGGGGCTGCTCGGGGCGGCGCTGATGGGTGCTTCCTGGGCGCTGCTGACGTTCTGAAGGAGGCGGCGGCACCCGCGGTGCGCGCCGCCGCGTGAAGGCTTGAAGACGCAGGACGCCGCTGTGGCGGGAGCGAACTCCCGCCGCAGCGGCGTCTTCTTGCGTCTTCCGTGTACGTGCGGCCGTCTCTCCGGCCGGGGGCTCAGCCGGTGTTGCGCAGTCCGGCGGCGACGCCGTTGACGGTCAGCAGGAGGGCGCGGCCCAGCATCTGGTCGGGTTCCTCGCCGCGTTCGGCTGCCGCGCGCTGCCGGTGCAGCAGCGTCACCTGGAGGTAGGAGAGCGGGTCGAGGTAGGCGTCCCGGATGGCGAAGGTCTGCTTCAGCACGGGGCTGGCGTCGAGCAGTTCGCCTTCCCCGGTGATGCGCAGGACTTCCCGAACGGTCAGTTCGTGTTCGGCGCGGATCGTCTCGAAGACGTGCTTGAGCTCGTCGGGCACGAGGGTGTCGACGTAGTGCTGTGCGATGCGCAGGTCGGTCTTGGCGAGGGTCATCTCGACGTTGGCGAGGAAGTTCTGGAAGAAGTGCCAGTGTTCCTGGGCCTCTTCGAGTACGCCGCCGAGTCCGGCCTCGCGTGCCGCCTTCAGCCCGGTGCCCACGCCGAACCAGCCGGGCACGATCTGCCGCGACTGCGTCCAGCCGAAGACCCAGGGGATGGCGCGCAGTCCGTCGAGTCCCGCGCCGCTGTCGGGGCGGCGTGAGGGCCTGGAGCCGAGGTGGAGTTCGGCGAGCTGGTCCACAGGTGTGGATGCGAAGAAGTACGCGGGCAGGTCCGGGTCCTCCACGAGCTTCCGGTAGGCGACGTGCGCCGCGTCGGAGACGGTGTCCATGGCGGCGTCCCAGCGTGCGAGCGCCTCGTCGGACTGCCGGGGCGCGGTGTGCAGGGCGGACGCCTGGAGGGTGGCTGCGACGGTCAGTTCCAGGTTCTCCCTGGCGAGCGACGGCACCAGGTACTTGTCGGAGATGACCTCGCCCTGCTCGGTGACCTTGATCTCACCTTCGAGGGTGCCCCAGGGCTGCGCGAGGATCGCGTCGTGCGTGGGGCCGCCGCCTCGGCCGACGGTGCCGCCGCGGCCGTGGAAGAGCCGCAGCCGTACGCCGTGCCGGTGCGCCACGTCCCTCAGCCGCCGCTGAGCGCGGTGGATCTCCCACTGGGAGGTGGTGATTCCGCCGAACTTGGAGGAGTCGGAGTATCCGAGCATGACCTCCTGAAGGTCGCCGCGGAGGGAGACGAGCTTGCGGTAGGAGGGGTCGGAGAGCATCGCGTCGAGGAGCTCGTCGGCGATCTTCAGCTCGTCGGTGGTCTCCAGCAGGGGGACGATGCCGATGTTCGCCCAGCCTGCGTGCAGGTCGATCAGTCCGGCCTCGCGGGCGAGCACCGCCGCGGCGAAGACGTCGTCGGCGCCCTGGCACATCGAGATGATGTAGGACTCGACGACCTCGGGGCCGAAGGTCTCCAGCGCCTTGCGGACCGTGCTGAAGACGCCGAGTGTCTTGGCGCCGGCAGCGTCGAGGGGTGCCGGTGCGGGCGAGAGGGGGCGGCGGGAGCGCAGCTCCTTGGCGAGCAGCCGCTGCCTGTAGTCGCGGGGCATGTCGGCGTAGCGCCAGGACTGTTCGCCGAGACGGTCGAAGAGCTGCCCGAGGGCGTGGTGGTGGGCGTCGGCGTGCTCGCGTACGTCCATCGTGGCCAGCTGGAGCCCGAAGGCTGCCACCGTGCGCAGGACACGCTCCAGGCGTCCGTCGGCGACGAGTTCGCCGCGGTGTGCGCGCAGCGAGGTCTGGAGCAGCATGAGGTCCTCGACGAGTTCCGCGGTGCCGAGGTAGTCGCGTCCGTCGGCGTGCGGGGCGTCGGAGGCGAGCCTGTCGCGGGTGTTGAGGAGCTTCTGCCGGATGCAGGTGGCCTTGAGCCGGTAGGGCTCCTCGCTGTTGAGCCGCTTGTACCGGGGGCTGATCTCGGGCAGCCGGTCCAGGTCGCGGCTGAGGGAGTCGAGGAGTTCGGAGGTGGCGCCGCTGTTGCGGATGGAGTTGGACAGGGCGCCGCGCAGCTCGTCGATGTGCTCCAGCGCGTCGGTGATGCCGTGCTCGTGCTGCAGGAGCAGCACCTCCCAGGTCACCGCGGGGGTGACGTTGGGGTTGCCGTCGCGGTCGCCGCCGATCCAGGTTCCGAAGGTCAGCGGGCGGGTGCCGGCGGGGAGGGGGGCTCCGGCCCGCTCCAGCTCGGCGGCGAGGTCCTCGAGGACGTCGCCGACGGCGCCTCTGTGCAGCTCGTCCAGGTAGTAGACGGCGTTGCGGGCCTCGTCGGCGGGTTCGGGGCGGGCGACGCGCAGTTCGTCCGTCTGCCAGACGAGGTCGACGTTCTCCGCGAGGCGCAGGTCGGTGCGGCGGCTGTCGGTGGGGTCGTTCTGCTCGAGCAGTTCGGCGATCTTGCGGAGCTTGGTGAGCACGGACCTGCGGGCGGCCTCGGTGGGGTGCGCCGTGAAGACGGGGCGGACGCCGAGGTTGCGCACGGTCGCGGCGAGGTGTGCGGGGTCTGCGTCCTTGAGCATGTCGGCCGTGCGGGAGAGGTTGCCGCCCTCCGCGGCGCGCTTGGCGCGCAGTTCGCGGCCGCGGTGGACCTGCTCGGTGACGTTCGCCAGGTGGAAGTACGTGGAGAAGGCCCGCACCAGCTTGGTGGCGGTCTCCAGGTCGGTCCGGCCCAGAAGTGCGGCGGCGGCCTCGCCGTCGCTGCGGGTGAGGGCCCGTACGCGTTCGACCAGGTCGAGCAGCTCCGCGCCTTCCTGACGCACGAGTGTCTCGCCGAGGAGGTCTCCGAGGCGCCTGATGTCGGCGCGCAGCGCGGAGGTCGATTCGGCCTCGGCGTCCGTCACGGTGTCGGTGTCGGCCGGGTGCCGGCGGTCTTCGGCACGGCTCAGATCGGCACTGCTCACTGGTGCGGCTCCTTGCAGGGTTCGCTTCGGGCAGGTCTCGGACCGCGCTGTCCGGCGCTCACCAGGATATGTGTGGGGCTGTTCGGCCCCTTGTGGCGTCCGAAGGGTGAGCACGAGGTTCGTCTCCCCCGGGCCCCCCTTGCTACGCCTGTGAGGGCTGCCATACTTACGACGCCGTAGGTTACGGTTCCGTAGGAGTTGCCCGGGTACAAGGACCGGTACTCCCCCGACAACTCACTCCCCCTTACCGCTCTGACGAGGGACATCTATGACAACTAGCCCCCCGGAAGTACTCGACAGCTCACCCGAAGCCGAGAACAAAACCACCGCGGGCGCTTCCGTCTCCCCCGCCGACATCGCGACTCTTGGCGGTGACAAGCGCCACTCCGCCGAGCAGATCGCTCTGCTCCTCTTCATCGTCGTCCCCTTCCTCGCCCTGATCGCGGCCGTGCCGCTGACGTGGGGCTGGGGTGTGAGCTGGCTGGACCTGGGTCTGCTCACGGCCATGTACTTCATCGGATGCCACGGCATCACGATCGGCTTCCACCGCTACTTCACGCACGGGTCCTTCAAGGCGAAGAGGCCGCTGCGCATCGCTCTCGCGGTCGTCGGCTCGCTGGCCGTGGAGGGTCCGGTCGTCCGCTGGGTCGCCGACCACCGCAAGCACCACAAGTTCTCCGACGCGGAAGGCGACCCCCACTCGCCTTGGCGCTTCGGCGAGACCGTCCCCGCCCTGATGAAGGGCCTGTGGTGGGCGCACATCGGCTGGATGTTCGACGAGGAGCAGACCCCGCAGCAGAAGTACGCACCCGACCTGATCAAGGACCCGGCCATCCGCGCGGTCTCGCGTCAGTTCGTGCTGTGGACGACCGTGTCGCTGCTGCTGCCCGCCGCCATCGGCGGTCTGGCCACGATGTCCTGGCAGGGTGCGCTGACGGCGTTCTTCTGGGGCTCCCTGGTGCGGGTGGCGCTGCTCCACCACGTCACCTGGTCCATCAACTCCATCTGCCACGCGGTGGGCAAGCGTCCCTTCAAGTCCCGTGACAAGTCCGGGAACGTGTGGTGGCTGGCGATCCTCTCCTGCGGCGAGTCGTGGCACAACCTGCACCACGCGGAGCCCACCAGCGCACGTCACGGTGTGGAGAAGGGCCAGCTGGACTCCAGCGCCCGCATCATCCGCTGGCTGGAGAAGGCGGGCTGGGCGTACGACGTGCGCTGGCCGGCCCGTGACCGTATCGACTCCCGCCGCAAGGAGCAGCCCAGCCAAGCGGCATGATGGATTCTGTGCCGATCGATGACAGCACCGCGAAGGCCGCCAGAGCCCCCAAGAAGGAGAAGCGCGCCGCACGTCGCCGGATGACCGGCAAGGAGCGCCGCGAGCAACTCCTGGACATCGGACGTGCCCTCTTCGCCGAACGTGGCTTCGAGGGCACGTCCGTCGAGGAGATCGCCGCGAAGGCGGGGGTCTCCAAGCCGGTGGTCTACGAGCATTTCGGCGGCAAGGAAGGTCTCTACGCGGTCGTCATCGACCGCGAGATGAGATCGCTGCTGGAGATGGTGACGGGCGCGCTGACGGGTGGTCATCCGCGTGAGCTGCTGGAGCAGGCCGCCTTCGCGTTGCTGGACTACATCGACGTGTACACGGACGGTTTCCGCATCCTGGTCCGCGATTCGCCCGTCGCGCAGTCGACGGGCAATTTCGCGTCGCTGATCAGCGACATCGCCACGCAGGTCGAGGACATCCTCGGACGCGAGTTCAAGTCCCGCGGGTTCGACCCGAAGCTGTCGCCGCTGTACGCACAGGCGCTGGTCGGCATGGTCGCGCTGACGGGCCAGTGGTGGCTGAACGTCCGCAAGCCGAAGAAGGCCGAAGTCGCGGCCCACCTGGTCAACCTGGCCTGGCACGGCCTGGACGGTCTGGAGGCCAAGCCGCGCCTCATCGGTCACCGGCGCAGCTGAGCCGGCGGGCACTGCGCAGCCGGCACGTGAACTTCCCGGGCGCCCTCACCCCTCGGCGGGGTGGGGGCGCTTCGCCGTGTACGCGGCGTCACCGGCGCTGGGCCCGGTGCCGGTGACGGCGCGGTGCGCCGGTGTCAGGGAGCGGCGAATCCGTCCAGTGCCCTCCGGATCTCGGCGCTCATCGTGGCGCTGCCCTGATGACCGGCGTCCTCGATGACGTGGAGGCGGGCACCGGGCCAGGCGCGGGCCAGTTCCCATGCGGTGCTGAGCGGGCCGCCCACGTCGAACCGGCCGTGGAGGAGCACCCCCGGGATTCCGGCCAGGCGTCCCGCGTCGCGCACCAGCGCGCCCTCCTCCAGCCAGGCGCCGTTCGCAAAGTAGTGGGCGGCGATGCGGACCAGGGCCTGGCGGGCGGCCGACGACCGGCTCCCGTACGGCTTGGGGGTGCCACCGGGCTCGAGGGAGAGGACGGCGTCCTCCCAACTGCACCAGTCGTCGGCGGCCTTGGTCCGTACCGCGGGGTCGGGGTCCTCCATCAGCTGGGAGTACGCCGCGACGAGGTCGTCCCGTCCGGCTTCGGGGACGGCCTCCCGGAAGCGGTGCCATTCCTCGGGCACGAACCGCCCGGCGCCCCGGTAGAGCCAGTCGATCTCGGAGCGCCGGGTGGTGGTGACGGAGGGGATGACGATCTCCGAGACCCGCTCGGGGTGCCGCTCGGCGTAGGCCAGGATCAGGGTCGAGCCCCAGGAGCCTCCGAAGAGCAGCCACCGCTCGACGCCGAGATGCTCCCTCAACTGCTCCATGTCCGCGAGGAGATGAGCGGTGGTGTTGTGGCTCATGTCCGTGGCCGGATCGGCGGCGTGGGGGACGCTGCGGCCGCAGCCTCGCTGATCGAAGAGGATGACGCGGTACCGGTCGGGATCGAAGCGGCGGCGGGACGCGGTGTTGCTGCCCGAGCCGGGCCCGCCGTGCACGACGAGGGCGGGCTTGCCGCGCGGGTTGCCGCACACCTCCCAGTGGACGAGGTTGCCGTCGCCCACATCGAGCATGCCCTGCTCGTACGGCTCGACCGGCGGATACAGCGCGTTCATCG
>NZ_JACBXA010000017.1 GCF_013870515.1 Streptomyces albidus (ex Kaewkla and Franco 2022)
GTCGGGGCGGCCAAGCTGCGGGAGGCGGCAGTGCTGGCACGTGACGAAGGGCCCCACGACCCCACGGACGAAGACGGAAGCGGGGTGCGGGACGACCGGCTGCGCCTGATGTTCACCTGCTGCCACCCCGCCCTTCCGATCGAAGCCCGGGTGGCTCTGACACTGCGTACGCTCGCAGGGCTCACCGCCCCCGAGATCGCCCGTGCCTTCCTCGTGCCCGAGACGACGATGGCCCAGCGGCTCGTGCGGGCAAAGCGGAAGATCCGCAACGCCGGAATCCCCTACCGGGTGCCGCCCGCGCACCTGCTGCCCGAACGCACCACGGGCGTGCTGGGCGTGATCTACCTGCTCTTCAACGAGGGATACGCGGCCAGCTCCGGCGACCATCTGGTGCGCGCGAACCTCTGCGCGGAAGCCGTACGACTGGCGCGTGTGCTGGCACGACTCATGCCGGACGAGCCCGAGGTGCTCGGACTGCTCGCGCTCCTGCTGCTGCACGACGCCCGGCGCGGGACGCGGGTGGACGAGACCGGCGAGCTGGTCACTCTGGAGGACCAGGACCGCGGCGCGTGGGACCGTGCAGCGATCGAGGAGGGGACGACCCTGCTGGAGTCTGCGCTGCGCCGCAGGCGTCCCGGCCCGTACCAGATCCAGGCCGCCATCGCGGCGTGCCACACCACCGCGGCCACCGCCGCGGAGACGGACTGGGCCGAGATCGCAGCCCTCTACGGGGAGTTGGCGCGCTACGTGCCCTCGGCGGTGGTGCAGCTGAACCGCGCCGTGGCGGTGGGCATGTCCCAGGGCACGGAGGCGGGGCTGGCGCTCGTCTCGGAACTGGAGCTGCAGGGAGACCTGGACGGGTACCACCTGCTGCCGGCAACCCGTGCTGATCTGCTGCGCCGTGCCGGAAGCACCCAGGAAGCCGCGGCGTCGTACAGCCGGGCTCTGGAACTGGTGGAGAACGAGGCGGAGCGGCGCTTCCTCGAAAGGCGGCTCGCTGAGTGCCGATCCGCCTAGAGGCCGTTCGTCGGTGGGGCGTCAGAGCCCACGGCCGCATGTGCCCGGTGAGCCGTGTCAGTCGGTGAGGTCGACCCTCACGGTCAGCAGCCCTGCGCCGAGCGCCCTGACCGCGAGGCTGTTGAGCCGCGGCAGAGACTTCAGCCGTGCACGAGCGTCGTCCTGCGGCATCAGATGGGCCGTGCCCGCATGCCAGCGTCCTTTGATCCGGACCCGGACCTGCGGATGTGCCTTGATGTTCCGTACGTACTGCGACTGCTCGCCGTACTCGGAGACCAGCCAGAACTCGTCTCCGACGCGGCGGCCACCGACCGGAGTCCGTCGTGGCTGCCCGGAGTTGCGCCCCACCGTCTCCAGAAGTGTCTGAGTCGGCAGACGGGAGAGGAGCGGATTGCCGATGCGCCTCTGGAACGACGTGACGGTCCGGTACTTGAGTTCGTCGTGACGCGCCATCCGTGATCGCCCTTCTGCTGCTGGTGCGCCGCGGTCGTCGGCTCAGGCTTCAGACCGGTCGCCTTCCCGCCTCGGCGTCAGGAGCCGAGCTCAAGCATCCCACCGTCACCGGAACGGGTGGGAGAGCGACGGCTCCCAGGCGGACGCAACGGACCCCGGAGGGACACTCGATGGGGGGAGTGGTGCAAGTCGTGGTGTAGGAGCCGCAGTCGTGGTTACCCGACTGCATGCCTCACGGCTTTGGATATGAGGTAGTGGGGAAGTACCTGCCGGTCGGCCGCGGACGACAGGTGGGTGCGGGCTACAGCGGGCACGGTGAGCGGAGGATGAGCTCATTGCTTCCCGATATTGCGCAGCTGCGACTTGACTGCGGCGCGGATCGAGTCGGCCATGGGGTCACCCTGGGTGGCTGCGGTGACCTGCTCGGCGACGATGTGAAGTTTGGTGTTGGTGTGCTGTGACGCCGCCTGCAGCACGTCCCACGCCTCCTGTGGGGTGCAGCCGTGGGAGGCCATCAGTACACCGTGGGCCTGGTCGATGACAGGCCTTGTCTCCATGGCCTGACGCAGCTGCTCGAGTTCCGTCTCCGGCTTCTCAGCCCCGCTCACGGTTTCTCCCCTTCGGTGTGCAGTCAGGAAGTCGGCTCGGTTGACGATGATGCCTCGACCAGAGGATATAGCCGAGGGTGATTTCCTACACCCAGGCGTCGGGACGCCCGGCTGGGCGCCCGCACGGTTTCCTACCCCGCGGGTTACCCCGCGAGTGACCGCGCGGCATCGAGCGCCAGATGCCACGGATACGCTGTCCGGTCTCCCTCACCTGGCGGGCTGGGGCGGAAGCCGCCCTCGCCGTACAGGACCCGCACGCCGGCCGAACGCAAGGTCTCGACGCTCCGGCCGAACTGCGGATGAGTGGCGTAGGCGCTGTTGACGTACGGCATCATCGCCAGCGGCCACCCCATGCCGATCGCTTCGGCCACATAACCGGTCACGAAGTTCGGGGTGAGCCCCAGGGCTGACGAGTTGACGGTGTTCAACGTCGCCGGCGCCACGATCGCCGCGTCCGCATGTGGCCACACCTCGCGGTCCTCGGGGGACCGCGGTGCGCTGCGCACGGGGTTGCCCGTCTGCTCTTCAAGGGTGGGCAGTTGGTCCTCGAGCCAGCCGGCCGCGGTCGGTGTCAGTCCGACGCAGACGGACCATCCGTCCGACCTTGCGCGCTGGACGGCACCGGCGAGGTCGAGCACGGGCGGCGCAGCGCAGCCGAACAGGTACAGCACACGAGAGGTCATGGGGACATCCCACACCTCTTGCGCCCCTGCGCCGCGCACCGCTCCGGGACGGGACGGCGGCGACGATGCCGGAGGCGTCGAGGTCGGACCGCGGACGATTCGAGTGGCACGACCACGTAAGGGTGTCGCGGTGAGGCCGAAGGGTAGGCGCACTCCCAGGTGGGCGGTGCTCCGTCGCCGTTGTTCTCGACACAGGGAGGCGCCATGCCCGGTCTGATGGCACGGATCAAGGAGTTCAGCCGTAGTCCGCAAGGTCGACGGGCGATCGAGTCGGCCCGGCGTGCTGCTTCAGACCCCAGGAAGCAGGCTCAGGCCCGCAAGCTCCTCGGCCGCCTGCGCGGACGCCGGTGACCTGACCTTTCTCATGGGACCGGTGACCTGACCTTCCGCAAGGGGAGGGCCCCGCCGACGCGACCGGCAAGGCAGCGTTCAACGAGACGTCGCGGCACGGAAGTCGGCGTGCGTCCCGGTTCGCGGAGCAGAGGCGCCGTCGCCGCCGTTCGTGGCGGTTTCGGCACCGCAGGCCGCAACGGCGCACGGGTGGGACCGAGTTCATATCGGTCCCGCCCATTTTGCGATGTCCGTAGCGCCGGTGGCGCAGTCGCGCATTTGCGGACATGCCTTGCTTTACACCCGGCTTTCTTCAGCCAGTCGGCAACCGCGAGCGTTTCCGGAGGAAATGCGGAGCAGCTGACTCGTCCTCATGCGAGGCGCCCCCGACCACGTGATTCGGCGTCCTGCCACAAGGCCGGCACCGCCTCACAAGTCTCCGGGCACGATTCTGTCAACTGTCTTGAATTCGAAGAGGGCTGACGTATCTTGGCCTATCACCGGAGCCGTCCGACGCTTGACCACGCAGTTCATCAACGAATGGGCACAGGTCCCGGCCTGTCCGTCTTGAACGGAGCCCTGATGATTCCGACCACCCGCGACCAGTGGGGGCAGGCCTACCGCGCAGTTCTTCCATGCCCGAGCGAATCGGGCCGTTCGGGCACAAGCTGGAACCGTGCGCCGGTGAGCAACTGCCGCTCCGGCACGAGGAGTTCCGGCCGCCCGGAACCGTCCGCAGCCCCCTGGCCGGTACGCACGGGGGCACTCGGGACGGCGCGGCCGCTCGCACCGGATCCGGCCCGTGAACTGCCCTCCGCCTCCTCTCCCCGGCCACCTTGCTCATTCCCGAGGATCTGATCATGCGCACTACGGACGCAGCCTTCTGGCTCATGCTGACCTTGGCCCTGGCCACGATCACCGCCGGGATCACGGCACTTCGGTACCGCGGCCTCGCGCTCCGCAACGCCGAGCGCATCAACTCCCTTGAAAAGGCCGTCCGCATGCGCGACGAGGAGGCCCTCCACCTCGTCGACGAGCGGCTTCCGGCGTTGACGGAGGCCCGCCGGCACGACCAGCGCACACAGATCCCCGATCCGCTGCACGAACGCCTCGCGGGCACGGAGTTCGCGGACACCCACGATGCCGTCCTGGAGATGTTCGGCTACGCGAGTGAGACCGCTGAACAGGCCGCGGAAGGCCTGCTGTTGGCCGTCGCACGGAAGCTCCAGGGGCTGGCCAACGGCCAGCAGCTGAAGATCACCGAGATGACCGAGCGGCACGACGATCCCGTCTTCCTCGAGGATCTGATGCAGCTCGACCACACCAATGCGCAGATCCTCCGCCGGGCCGTCGGCATGGCCGTGGTCTGCCGGGCATGGCCGGGCCGTCAGCACAACGCGACGTCGCTGCACGACATCGTGCGCGGCGCGATCGGGCGGATCCTGGACTACAAGCGCGTCCACATCGTGCGTATCGAGGACACCCGAGCGGTGACGGGCCGCGTGGTGGAGCCTCTGGTCATGACGGTGGCGGAGCTGCTGGAGAACGCGACCCGCTCCTCGCATCCGCAGACTCCCGTACAGGTCCATGTGCAGCTCACCCACAGCGGGTTGGCCTTCGTGATCGAGGACGCCGGCGTGGGCCTGAACGCCGCCGAGCGGGAGAAGGCCGCGCATCTGCTGAACGACGACTCGCTCGGGATCGCGGGCCTGGGAGATCCGCCCCGTTTCGGGTTGGCCGCCTGTGGTGCGCTGGCGCGGCGGTACGGCTTCTCGGTCTCGGTCGACACCGCTTCGGCGTTCGGTGGTGTACGGGCCGTGGTGAACCTGCCCAGGTCGCTTCTGACCGACCCGGTCGAGACGGCGACTGCCCCGGCGATGGCGTCGTCCGCAACGGGGGCTGCCGGCGCGGGAGTTGACACGGGCGACTCGGGTGCACGGGAAGTGACCACGGCGAACGGTTTGCCCAAGCGGACGCGGCAACAGCCTGTGGGGCGTGTCGAGGAGACCGGTTCACCGGGCACGGCCGCCGAAGCCCCCAAGGCTCAAAAGGCCGCGGAGCGGACGCCCAGCCAGGCGGCGGCATCGATCGGTGCGTTCCAGCGCGCAGGCCGGGAGGCGGCTGAGCGTCTTCGTCCTTCGAGTGAGGGGACTCAGGAGTCATGACCCAGAACGCGGATGCATGGATGCTCAACCAGGTGCTGGACCAGCCCGAGGTGTACGACGCCATCCTCATCACCGCCGACGGTCTGGTGAAGGCCTTCACCCCGGGGCTGGACCAGGACCAGGCCGACAGCATCGCCGCTGCGCTGGCCGGCGTGCAGTCCACCAGCAGTGCCACCGCGATGTTCTGCCGTGCTCCGGCCGACTCGTGGAGACAGAGCATGGTCGAGTTCGACGGCGGATTCGTGGTCACGATCCGCGCTCACGACTCCACGTTCCTGTCCGTGGCGACCTCGGGGGCGGCCGACGTGGGGCAGGTGGCCTACCGCATGCATGAGGTCGTGGCTC
Source organism: Streptomyces albidus (ex Kaewkla and Franco 2022) (assembly GCF_013870515.1). Taxonomy (GTDB): domain Bacteria; phylum Actinomycetota; class Actinomycetes; order Streptomycetales; family Streptomycetaceae; genus Streptomyces; species Streptomyces albidus. The sequence goes on from NZ_JACBXA010000017.1 coordinate 5,602, forward strand.
AGCTGGGGCGGGAGATGGGTGCGGAGCTGCGCGAGGACGCAGGCAGCAGCGCATGACTCACCGTCAGCGGCGTGATCTGGTGAGATCGTTCGTGCTGACGGGCGGGCGGGCCCAGCCCACCTCGAACGCGGACAGCTTGGACGTGGTCACGATGGTGACCGCGGTCCCCGGCAAGCCGGTCACCGGCCTGCAGCCCGAACAGCAGGCGATGATCGACCTGTGCCGCGGGGGCTACCTGTCGGTCGTGGAGGTTGCCGGCCATCTCGGACAGCCGCTCACCATCACCCGGATTCTGATAGGCGACCTTCTCGAATTCGGCCTGCTGAAGACGAAATCGTCCCGGATGGACCCCGCAACTTCCCCGGCCACCGGCGCGACCACTCCCGACCCTGATCATCTCCGTATCCTGGAGAGGATGCTGCATGGCCTCCAGGCTCTCTGACGGGATCTACGTCCGCGACACCGTGCAGATCACCGCGAAACTCATGGTGGTGGGCCCGTTCGGCGTCGGCAAGACCACTCTCATCGGGGCTGTCAGCGAGATCGACCCGCTGCGTACCGAGGAGTTGATGACGCGGGACAGCGTCCCGGTGGACGACGTCACCGGCGTTCCTGAAAAGCGGTCGACTACTGTCGCGCTCGATTTCGGGCGGCTGACTCTCGCTGATGATTTCGCGCTGTACCTCTTCGGTACGCCGGGGCAGCAGCGTTTCACGCAGATCTGGGAGGACCTGTGCCGCGGCGCCTACGGTGCGTTGGTGCTGGCCGATTCCCGGTCGCTGGCAGAGTCGTTCGAGGCTCTGAGTCTGGTCGAGAAGTCCGCACTGCCTTACATCGTTGCGCTCAACAGCTTTCCGGACACACCGGATTACCCCGAGGCGGAATTGCGCGAAGCCCTCGATCTGGACGAGGCGACGCCCCTCATCGTGTGCGACGCGAGGGACCGCGAGTCCGCGAAGAACGCCCTCATCGCGCTAGTCCAGCACCTGTATGCCGACCATCAGGAATCGTCGTGACTACTTCTCCCGACCCCAACCCCGAACAGGGACCCGCCACCGACACCGATTTCGGCCCGGACGACATGCCCGACCCGGATTCCGGGGCGGAGTCGGAGGGTTGCCCGTTCCAGCCGCATCGGCCGGGAACGGCGCCGACTGCGCATCTGCCGAAGTTGCACGGCGACGATTTCGCCACGGATCCGAACGCCACGTATGACTGGCTGCGTGCGCAGGGCGGTCCAGTGCACCCGGTGGAGCTGGCTCCGGGTGTGGAATCGCTTCTGGTGGTCGGATACCAGGCGGCTCTGGAGGTGCTGCGCAGCCCGTATTTCAGCAAGGACGCCCACCGCTGGGAGGCCCTGGAGGCCGGCCATGTGCCCTCCGACAGCCCGATCCTGCCGATCATGGGCCCGCGGAAAAGCCTGTGGTTCGCAGACGGTCAGGAGCACCTGCGGCTGCGTACTCCCGTCGACCACGCGCTGGGCGGAATCGACCCGCGCAAGCTGCGGGCGTGCGTCCAGCGCAGTGCCGTCCAGCTGATCGAGGAATTCGCTCCGGACGGCAAGGCGGATCTGGTCTCGCAGTACGCCGGGCGAATTCCGATGATGGTCCTCACACAGCTCTTCGGCTGCCCCGACCATCTCAACGGCCGTATTTCCGCCGCATTCCTGCAGATGGTCAACGGCGTCGACCCCGCCGCCGCACAGGACGGCCTGAAGGACCTGGTCGCCTGTCTCACCGAACTGATCGAGATCAAGCGCCGGACACCGGGCGACGATGTCACCTCGCGGCTGCTCGAGCGTTCCGCCGACGTCTCCCAGGAAGAGCTCATCGATCAGCTGGTGGTCATCACGGGCGCCGGCCAGGTGCCCGGTACGGCCTGGATCTCGACAGCCATCATGATGCTGCTCTCCGACGACCGCTTCGCCGGCGACCTGACCGGGGGCAGCCTGACCGTCAGCGACGCCCTCAACGAGGTGCTGTGGCTGCACGCACCGCACTCGAACTACTCGTTCGTGTACGCCATCGAGGACTACCTGCTGCGCGACCCCGAGACCGGAACGCAGACCCGCATCCCACCCGGCGTCCCGGTGACCATCAGCCACGCCGCGGCGAACCTGGACCCCTCTCTGCCCACCAGCCAGTCCCAGCGGGCGGCGAACACCGCACACCTCGCCTTCAGCGCCGGCCCGCACGCCTGCCCGGCACAGGATGTCGCCACGATCATCGCCGAGGTCGCCATCGAGGTGCTTCTGGACCGGTTGCCCGAGGTCGAACTGGCAGTGCCAGCAGAGGAGTTGACATGGCGCCCCGGCCCGTTCATCCGGGCCTTGACGGACCTGCCCGTCCGGTTCACCGCCACCCCGGTTGCCGGCGCTCCGACGGGACCGTCCAGCGCGACCGCAGATGCCTCCGCGGTGCCTGCGGGCCAGACTTCCGGACAGGGGCCGGACTCAGAGGGAAGTGAGCCGGCCGCCGCGACGCCTCCGCGACGCCGGTGGAGCTTCGCCGGATCCCGACGGGGCCGCGGTTCGTCCTGGGCTCCGTCCCCGCCTTGGTGAGTTCAGGTGTCAACGAGTGGCTGTGATCTGCCACATGGAACCGGTCAGGCCGGCGCGTGAGCGTCAGGAGTTCATGGCGGCCCGGTCGGCCTCACTGCGCAGGACGCAGAATTCGTTGCCTTCGGGATCAGCGAGGATCGCCCATCCTGAACCGTCGGGATTCCGGTGATCGGCGACGAAGGCGGCACCGAGGCCCAGCAGCCGGTCCACCTCCTGGTCGCGCGAGGTCTCAGGGCGCAGGCACAGATGGATCCGGTTCTTGATCGTCTTCGCCTCGGGCACCTGGTTGAAGTGCAGCACCGGGCCCTCCGCCAGCAGCACCTGAGTCTCCTGGGCGCCCGGTCCGTCCTCCGGATGCAGCGGACGGCCGGTCACGCTGCTCCAGAACCGGGCAAGCTCGTAGGCATCCGCACAGTCAATCGCCACGTTCTGCAACACCGAGACCATGCGCGAGAGCCTTCCTGATCTCCACACCGGACGCCACCGAGTTGCGATCCTTCTCTCACAGCTCAGGCCTCTGGCCGGCACGTTCGGAAACACGTCCCAGGTCCGAGGCCGCAACGTACCGAGCTCTCGGCCGCTTTGAGCTGGTGAGCAGTGAGCACGCGGGCGCCAGGCCTGCGGGGACGGATGCGGTTGAAGAGAGCGCATGCCAAGGTGTTGCTCCGGAACGCTTCGGGGCGCATGAGCGTTCTGCGAAGCAGTGGGGCCGACGAGGTCGAGAGTCGGCACGCGAAGCCGTCCGCCGCGGCTGCCCCGGTTCTCCGACGGCCATGTTTCGCCTGGGACTAGGTTGTGGTGGTCTATGGGGGGCTTGTGCCCGGCTGCTCCGCCGTATCTAGTCTCTGATCAACCCCTGATCCGCTTGGAAGGATTTCCCGTGTCTGAGAACCACGATGCCGTCGTCGAAGAGGCGAGCTCGGGAAGTGGAGGTGGCTGCCCGGTCGCGCACGGCCGCGCCCCGCACCCGACCCAGGGAGGCGGGAACCGCGGCTGGTGGCCGAACCGCCTCAACCTGAAGATCCTCGCCAAGAACACCGCGGTGGCCAACCCGATGAACGAGGAGTTCGACTACGGGGAGGCCTTCAAGACCCTTGATCTTCCCGCCGTGAAGCAGGACATCGCGGGGGTGCTCACCGACTCGCAGGCCTGGTGGCCCGCCGACTTCGGGCACTACGGCCCGTTCATGATCCGGATGGCGTGGCACAGCGCGGGCACCTACCGCATCAGCGACGGCCGCGGTGGTGCAGGGGCCGGACAGCAGCGCTTCGCGCCGCTCAACAGCTGGCCGGACAACGGGAACCTGGACAAGGCCCGCCGCCTGCTGTGGCCCGTGAAGAAGAAGTACGGCCAGAAGCTGTCCTGGGCCGACCTGATGGTCCTCGCCGGCAATGTCGCCCTGGAGCAGATGGGCTTCGAGACGTTCGGCTTCGCCGGTGGCCGCCCGGACGTCTGGGAGCCCGACGAGGACGTCTACTGGGGCCCTGAGTCCACCTGGCTCGGCGACGAGCGCTACAGCGGCGAGCGGGAGCTCGAGGCTCCGCTGGCCGCCGTCCAGATGGGCCTGATCTACGTCAACCCGGAGGGCCCCAACGGCAACCCGGACCCGATCGCCGCGGCCCGCGACATCCGCGAGACGTTCCGTCGCATGGCGATGAACGACGAGGAGACCGTCGCGCTGATCGCCGGCGGGCACACCTTCGGCAAGACCCACGGCGCGGCTCCCGACAGCCACCTCGGCCCCGAACCCGAGGCGGCTCCGCTGGAGTTGCAGGGTCTCGGCTGGAAGGGCACCCACGGCACCGGCAGCGCGGGCGACGCGATCACCAGCGGCCTCGAAGGCATCTGGACCAACACCCCGATCACGTGGGACAACAGCTTCTTCGAGATCCTCTTCGGCTACGAGTGGGAGCTGACCACCAGCCCCGCGGGCGCCAACCAGTGGCAGCCGAAGGACGGCGCCGGAGCGGGCACCGTCCCCGACGCCCACGACGGCTCGAAGAGTCACGCCCCGACGATGCTCACGACCGACCTCTCGCTCCGCATGGACCCGGTCTACGAACCGATCTCGCGGCGCTTCCTCGAGAACCCCGACCAGTTCGCGGACGCGTTCGCCCGTGCGTGGTTCAAGCTGACCCACCGCGACATGGGGCCGATCAACCGCTACCTCGGCCCTGAGGTGCCGAGCGAGACGCTGATCTGGCAGGACCCGGTCCCCGCCGTCGACCACGAACTCGTCGGTGCGGACGACGTGGCCGCTCTCAAGGGCAAGATCCTCGCCTCCGGGCTGTCGGTGTCCGAGCTGGTCGCCACCGCGTGGGCCGCCGCCTCCTCGTTCCGCGGCAGCGACAAGCGCGGCGGCGCCAACGGTGCCCGCATCCGCCTGGAACCGCAGAACCGCTGGGAGGTCAACAACCCCGACCAGCTCGCCACGGTGCTGGGCAAGTTGGAGACCGTCCAGGACGCCTTCAACTCGTCTCAGAGCGGAGGCAAGCGGATCTCGCTCGCCGACCTCATCGTCCTGGGTGGCTGTGCGGGCGTGGAGCAGGCCGCCAAGAAGGCCGGCTACGACATCGAGGTCCCCTTCACACCGGGACGCACGGACGCCTCGGCCGAGCAGACGGACGTGGAGTCCTTCGAGGCCCTCGAGCCGACTGCGGAAGGCTTCCGCAACTACCTGGGGAAGGGCAACGTCCTCCCGCCCGAGTACCTGCTCATCGACCGGGCGAACCTGCTCACCCTGAGCGCGCCCGAGATGACGGTGCTCGTCGGCGGCCTCCGCGTCCTGGATGCGAACTCCGACAGGTCGTCGCTCGGCGTGCTCACGGACAACCCCGGCTCGCTGACCAACGACTTCTTCGTGAACCTGCTCGACATGGGTACGCAGTGGGAGGCGACGTCCAAGGCCGCCGAGACCTACGAGGGCCGTGACACCGTCACGGGCGAGGTCAAGTGGACCGGCAGCCGCGTCGACCTCCTCTTCGGCTCGAACTCCGAGCTGCGCGCGCTCGCGGAGGTCTACGCGTGCGACGACGCGGGTGAGAAGTTCGCGCGCGACTTCGTCGCCGCGTGGGACAAGGTCATGAACCTCGACCGGTTCGACCTGGCCTGAGCACGGACGTCCAGGCCGGCCCGCAGCGGCCGGCCTGGACGTCTTCAGGCTTCGATCAGCACCGCCACGGCCATGCCGAGGCCGCACGCAGGGGGAGAGGCGAGTTGAAGTTCCGTCCGCTGGGCTCTCCGGCTGCACGGGTGTCCTCGATCGGACTCGGCTGCATGGGCATGTCCATCGCCTACGGAGCCGCCGACGAGAAGGAAAGCCTGCGCACGTTGGACCGTGCCGCGGAATTGGGCGTCGACCTTCTCGACACGGCAGACGTGTACGGCGTCGGCGCCAACGAGGCTCTGATCGGTCGTTGGTTGAGCAGCCGCGACCGCGACACGGTGTTTGTCTCCACCAAGTTCGGCCTGAAGCGCAGCGCCGCCACCGGCAGGGTGGACGAGGTCGACACGTCGGCCGCATACGTCCCGGTCGCCTGCGAGGCGTCGCTGACGCGGCTCAAGTCCGAGCACATCGACCTGTACTACATGCATCGTCGTGATCCCGCCGTCCCCATCGAGGACTCGGTCGGCGCCATGGCCGCACTCGTCGAGGCGGGGAAGGTCCGCTTCCTCGGCCTGTCCGAGGTCAGCCCGCAGACCCTGCGCCGCGCCCACGCCGTGCACCCCGTCGCCGCGATCCAGCTCGAGTACTCGCTGTTCACCAGGGACGTGGTGGAGGGCGAGATGCTCGCCACCTGCCGTGAACTCGGTGTCGCCGTCGTGGCGTACTCACCGCTCGGCCGGGGCATGCTCGGCGGTGCGCTGCGCTCCCGAGAGGCACTGTCCGAGGAGGACAACCGTCGACGCTGGCCGCGTTTCGCCCCCGAGAACATCGCCGGCAACCTCGCGCTGGTGGAGGCCGTGAGGAACGTCGCCGGTGAGATCGGCTGCTCGCCGGCGCAGGCGGCCTTGGCCTGGCTCCTCGCCCAGGGCCCGGACGTCCTTCCCATCCCCGGCACCAAACGCAGGCGGTACCTGGAGGAGAACGTCGAAGCAGCCGAGGTGATTCTGAGCGACGAGCAGGTGTCCCGCTTGCGCGACGCGGTGCCGACCGATGCCGTGGCCGGTGGACGCTACCCCGACCAGGCGCTCACCCGGCTCGGCCACTGAACAGCGTGAACGGGCTCGCTCTCCGCAGCGACGGCCCGCCTGCGACATCGGGGACGCAGGAGAGCCGGGTTCTCACTTGGATTCGATCCGCCCCAAGGGCGCGGTGCTTTCCGACAAGTCCTTCTGCACTTGTGCCAACGTCGAGTGGGCCGCTGCGCAGGTCTGCGACAGCGTGACTGCTGTTGACGCTCAAGTCCTCGCCAACCTCCGCTGCGGGACGGGTCCATCGCGGCACGCGCCGCTCAGCGATGGACCAGCCCTCGCAACGAAGAAGGCCAGGAGCGCGACCTGGGGCTCTTCGCTGGAGCGAGTGACGTGAATCGAACCCGGTGCGCTGAGCTGCGGAATCACCATTTCCCGAGCCGCAGTTGGCCTGGCATTCTGCGGATCCGCCGCTGATGGCGCTCTCGCCGCTTCCTTCAACGGCCCCTGTCGACCTGGCGAACGTCCTACGGACACATGTGCGCCTCGCCTCCACCGCAAGGACCGCGTGAGTCCGCCCTCCGAAAGCCACCAGTAGATCTCGGATTTGTCCGCATTCCGTAATACGTCCTCGTGTGCGGCTTTTTTGCGAAGATCGCCCGCCACATTGAGGGGCCTCGGCACTCGGCCGGGATCCGATCGCACCGGCCGGCCAAGTCCGGCCGTGTGTGCACGACTTCGAGGAGACACCACATGTCTGCTTCTCGTCCGCTCCGTTTCGCGGCAACGCTTCTCGCTTCTGCCGCCCTCCTGGGTGCGGCGGCGCTGCCGGCGACGGCCGCCGACTACCCGGACGCCTACCGCTCGGCGGTGGTGATCGGACAGGTGCAGTACGACAGCCCTGGCTGGGACAACGGCACCAACCGCAGCCTGAACGCGGAATGGGTCGAGGTGCGCAACACCAGCCGCCACGCGGTGAGCCTGACCGGCTACACCCTCAGCGACAGTGACGGGAACCGCTACCGCTTCCAGCGCACGTGGCTGCGCGGCCACGACTCGATCCTGGTCCACACCGGTATCGGCCGCGACAACGACCGCGACGTCTACCAGGACCGCCGCAACTACGTGTGGGACAACAACGACGCGGCCACCCTCCGCGACGACCGCGGCCGCTGGATCGACACCAGGTCCTGGGGCCGTCACCACCGCTGACCGGCGGCGCGACACCTGGATCTGAGCTCTGCGGCCAGACCTGCGCTCCGTGGCCGAATCCCGGCCGCGGAGCGCAGTGCTGTTCGAAGGGCGGCCGCTCCGCGGCGAACAGCGGGATCCGGAAGGCATCACCCCGCCCGGCACCGTCTCCACCCCACCTCAGCGGTGGTCCGTGTCCAGCTTTCGCGCCTTAGGCATTAGCGTTGCCGACACTTGCTTCCCCCATGGAAGACGGAGAGGGATCGGACATGTTCCGCAAGGTGTTGGTTGCGAACCGTGGTGAGATCGCCATCCGCGCGTTCCGCGCCGGCTACGAACTGGGCGCACGTACCGTTGCGGTCTTCCCGCACGAAGACCGCAACTCGCTGCACCGGTTGAAGGCCGACGAAGCCTATGAGATCGGCGAGCCCGGACATCCGGTGCGGGCGTATCTCTCGGTGGAGGAGATCGTCGAGGCGGCACGCACGGCGGGCGCGGACGCCGTCTACCCGGGGTACGGCTTCCTGTCCGAGAACCCCGATCTGGCCCATGCCTGTGAGGACGCGGGGATCACGTTCGTCGGCCCCTCCGCGGAGATCCTGGCGCTGACCGGCAACAAGGCTCGCGCGGTGGCCGCCGCTCGGGATGCCGGTGTGCCGGTCCTCGGGTCCTCCGAACCGTCCGCCGATGTGGACGAGCTGGTACGGGCTGCGGAGGACGTCGGTTTCCCGCTGTTCGTCAAGGCCGTCGCCGGCGGCGGCGGGCGCGGCATGCGGCGGGTCGAGGACCCCGGGGTGCTGCGCGAATCCATCGAAACCGCGGCGCGCGAGGCCGAGTCGGCATTCGGGGACTCGACCGTCTTCCTGGAGAAGGCCGTGGTCGAACCCCGTCACATCGAGGTGCAGATCCTCGCCGACGGTGCGGGCGAAGTGATGCATCTCTACGAGCGGGACTGTTCCGTGCAGCGCCGCCACCAGAAGGTGGTCGAGCTCGCCCCCGCCCCGAACCTCGACCCGGAGCTGCGCGACCGGATCTGCCAGGACGCGGTGAAGTTCGCCCGTCAGATCGGCTACCGCAACGCAGGGACGGTGGAGTTCCTGCTCGACCGCGACGGCCGGCACGTCTTCATCGAGATGAACCCGCGCATTCAAGTCGAGCACACGGTGACCGAGGAGGTCACCGATGTCGACCTCGTACAGGCCCAGTTGCGCATCGCCGCCGGCGAGACGCTGGCCGACCTCGGACTGTCGCAGGAGTCCGTCTACCTGCGCGGCGCCGCACTGCAGTGCCGCATCACCACCGAGGACCCGGCCAACGACTTCCGCCCCGACACCGGCACGATCAGTGCCTACCGCTCACCGGGCGGCACCGGGATCCGGCTCGACGGCGGCACCACCCACGCCGGCACGGCGATCAGCGCGCACTTCGACTCGATGCTCGTCAAACTCACCTGCCGCGGCCGGGACTTCGAGACCGCCATCGGCCGCGCCCGGCGCGCCGCAGCCGAGTTCCGCATCCGAGGCGTGGCCACGAACATCCCGTTCCTGCAGGCCGTCCTCGACGACCCGGACTTCCGTGCCGGCCGGATCACCACATCCTTCATCGAGCAACGGCCGCACCTGCTGACCGCACGGCCGTCCGCCGACCGCGGCTCGAGGCTGCTCACGTACCTCGCCGACGTCACGGTGAACAAGCCCAACGGCGAGCGGCCCCAGCTGAGCGACCCGGCCACCAAACTGCCGGGCCTGCCTGAGACCGAGCCGCCCGCCGGCTCCAAGCAGAAGCTCACCGAGGTGGGACCGGAGGGCTTCGCCCGGTGGCTGCGCGAATCGCCGACCATCGGCGTCACCGACACCACCTTGCGGGACGCGCACCAGTCGCTGCTCGCCACACGCGTGCGTACGAAGGACATGCTCGCCGTGGCCCCGGTGATGGCACACACCGTGCCGCAGCTGCTGTCCCTGGAATGCTGGGGCGGGGCCACCTACGACGTCGCACTGCGCTTCCTCGCCGAGGATCCCTGGGAGCGCCTGGCCCAACTGCGCGAAGCGGTACCCAACATCTGCCTGCAGATGCTGCTGCGCGGACGCAACACCGTGGGCTACACGCCGTACCCCACCGAAGTCACCAGTGCCTTCGTCGAAGAGGCCGCGGCCACCGGCATCGACATCTTCCGCATCTTCGACGCGCTCAACGACGTCGAGCAGATGCGGCCCGCCATCGAGGCCGTCCGCGAAACCGGATCCGCGATCGCCGAGGTCTCGCTGTGCTACACGTCCGACCTCACGGATCCGTCGGAGAACCTGTACACCCTCGACTACTACCTCAGGCTGGCCGAACAGGCCGTGGACGCCGGCGCACACGTGCTGGCGGTCAAGGACATGGCCGGCCTTCTGCGCGCACCCGCAGCGACGCGTCTCGTCACCGCGCTGCGCAGGGAGTTCGACCTGCCCGTCCACATCCACACCCACGACACCGCGGGCGGCCAGCTGGCGACCTATCTCGCGGCGATCCAGGCGGGTGCCGACGCGGTGGACGGGGCGGTGGCCTCCATGGCGGGCACCACGTCTCAGCCGTCGCTCTCGGCGATCGTGGCCGCCACCGACCACTCCGACCGTCCGACAGGGCTCGACCTGCGGGCGATCGGTGATCTGGAGCCGTACTGGGAGAGCGTCCGCAAGATTTACGCGCCCTTCGAGGCGGGCCTGACGTCACCGACCGGACGGGTCTACCACCACGAGATCCCCGGCGGGCAGCTGTCCAACCTGCGCACGCAGGCGATCGCCCTGGGCCTGGGCGACCGCTTCGAGGACATCGAAGCGATGTACGAAGCGGCCGACAAGATCCTCGGACGCCTCGTGAAGGTCACCCCCTCGTCCAAGGTGGTCGGCGACCTTGCGCTGCACCTGGTCGGAGCCGGGGTGTCGCCGGAGGACTTCGAGGCCGAGCCGAACACCATCGACATCCCGGACTCCGTCATCGGCTTCCTGCGCGGCGAGTTGGGCAATCCGCCCGGCGGGTGGCCGGAGCCGTTCCGTACCAAGGCGCTGGAGGGCCGCGCCGCCGCGAAGCCGGTGGAGGAACTGTCCGCCGAGGACCGCGAAGGGCTGGAGAAGGACCGCCAAGCGACGCTGAACCGGCTGCTGTTCCCCGGACCCACGAAGGACTTCGAGGCGCACCGCGAGGCTTACGGCGACACCAGCGTGTTGGAGAGCCGGGACTTCTTCTACGGCCTCCGCCCGGGCAAGGAGTACGCGGTCGACCTCGAACCCGGCGTTCGGCTGCTCATCGAACTCGAAGCGGTCGGCGAGGCCGACGAACGGGGCATGCGCACCGTCATGTCGACCCTGAACGGCCAACTGCGGCCGATCCAGGTGCGGGACGCTTCCGTGGCGTCCGATGTCCCGCCCACGGAGAAGGCGGACCGGTCCAACGCAGGGCATGTCGCGGCCCCGTTCGCCGGTGTCGTCACGCTCGCGGTCACTGAGGGCGACACCGTCGAGGCGGGTGCCACCGTGGCCACCATCGAGGCGATGAAGATGGAAGCCGCCATCACCGCTTCGAAGGACGGGACGGTCTCGCGCCTGGCCGTCGCCCCCATCCAGCAGGTGGAAGGCGGCGACCTCCTCATCGAACTCGCCTGAACGCAACCGCGGTTCCGCCGAGCGCCGGGTCGGACATGCTCCAGAACCGGCGCGCGGCGGGCAGCGGCCGCCGGAGGGCTTGTGTGCCTCCAGTCGCGGCACCGGCTGCCGAGGGCGCGCGTGCTCAGCCCGGTCACGGCAGTCGTCCAGGGAGGACGACGCCACCAAGTGGCGGACGGAGAGCGGGCGTTCGAGAGGTCAGACGTGAGTCACCGGGCCGTGGCGCCGGTGGAACGACCGACGCAGAGCCGAGCCCATCAGGGCCGCGGATATCAGTCCGGGGCCACAGTGCACGGCCAGGACGCCGATCAGGCTGGGACCGCCCCAGTCGTGGCGGTACGTCGACGGATCAGACATGTCGATGACGAACGGCTCCGCGATCCCGCGGACGATCAGGTAAGCCCCGAGCACCGTCCCGACAACCATGGCGAGCCTCTTCATGGGCGCCTCCTCTGCTTGATCGAGACTAGGGAGCGCGGTCATGGCCCGGCCATGGTGAATGCCTCCGTCTTCCGTGGGGGCTGTCCCCACCATGGCGGGCAGGGGCCGTCGGCCCTGTGTCGTCGGCCCGAGGGGGTGTTGCCGGCGGACGGTCTCTGAGAGGTGCCCCGACCCGGCGCCGACCGGACGCCTGGATTAGCCTCACGCCATGGACCCGGAATTGGAGTTCAGCGCGAGGGCGGTTGCGCTGAAGTGCGACGAGAAGCCCTTCCCCGTCATCGGGATGCGTCCACGGCACACAGCCGTCCAGGAAAGCGGCCTCCTCGACCCGCTCTCCCCGTTCGAGCAGGTGCTCCTGGAAGTCGGCTTCGAGCCGCTGAAGGATTTCAGCAGGTTCCAGATGGTGCCTCATCCCGACTGGACCGTCCGGCTTCCGCTCGACGGCACGTACGAGATCGACTTCAAGGGGCAGACCCACATCGTGGGCACGCGCTCAACACCGCGCGAGTGGTGCGAGATGGTCCGGGAGACGGGCACCGCCCTCCTGGTCTTCCAGCGCGGCGAGGCCGGCCAAGTCAACGGCGTTGAAGTGCTGGAGGCCCTCGCGTCCGGCAACACCTTCGCAGTCGGTGCCCAGCTGACCGGAGAATAGCGGCGCTTGGCGTCTCGAAAGACCGGGCTGACCTCCTGGGACGCCTCGCGGCCGGGGCATGCGGGCCTCGGACGTTCCCGGCCGCGTACGGTCCTGTCATCGGTCCCGGCTCACGGGGCCAGGGACACGACCGCACGATGCAGAACACCGACCCGCGTTCTGAGCCGGGAGAGCGTCATGGAACTCAACGAAGAACTGCGCGGTCTGCTGCGTGAGCCCGGCATCTGCTACCTGACCACCCTGATGCCCGACGGTTCGCCGCAGGTGACCCAGGTCTGGGTCGATACCGACGGCGAGCACGTTCTCATCAACAGCGTGCAGGGCCACGTGAAGACCAAGAACATCGCGCGGGACCCGCGGGTGGCACTCGCCGTCTTCCACCCGGACAACCCCACCCGCTACTTCCAGGTGCGCGGCCGGGTGGTCGAGGCGACGACGAAGGGCGCGAGGGAGCACATCGAAACGCTCGCCTCGAAGTACCTCGGTGCGCCGTATCCCTGGTACGGAGGGCGTGACGAGGTTCGCGTCCTCTTCGTCATCGAGCCGGTGAGCATCAGCAGCATGGGGTGATTGCCTGTGCGCCGCCTCGCGAGGCCGGCCCCGCTCGCGGTTGCGACCCTGCGAGGTTCGAGGAGCTGGGGCAGTGCACCGCCCGTCTTCTCGCTGCGTCCGGCCCCGCCGTGAACGGCCTGAGTGCTCCTGCTGGTGCCGCAGGACGACCTCGGCTTTCCGACACGATCTGCGGAGCCGCGCTGACCGCGCCCCAACACGTCGTGGCGGGGCCGCCTTTCTGGCACCCCCGACGGGACGTACGCCGGAAGTCGTGTCGTCCGACGCAGATCTCATTCCGCCGTCTCAGTGGCCGTGACCCGGAGGATGACGACCCGGTGTACCTCCGCTCAGCACACTGAGGGACGTCGCGGACCGGCGAGCTACCGGCACCGGGCGGACACGAGGGGGAGAAGCGTGCACGGCGAGGGACTCAATCGGGCGCAGTTTCTGACCAGCGCGGCGGCCATCGGAGTCGCGGGGGCGACAGGGGCGCTCGCGGCAGGCGGCAGGGCCGAAGCGGCAACGACGACGGACGGCCCGACGGTGCGCAGTGGCGGGGCTCGAACCGGTCTGAGATATCGCGGCGTCTGCTACGAGGTCGCGGACGGCGAGACCCCGCACACCGGCTGGAACGCCGTCCGCATGCGCGAGGACATGCGAGTCATCAAGGAAGACCTGCACGCCAGTTCGGTCTCGGTCTTCGGTGACGGCATCAGCCGCCTCAAGGCCACGTCCTCCGAGGCGGCAGAGCGTGGGCTGCACGTCTGGCTCCAGCCCCGGCTGGCGGACGTGCCGCAGGCCGACATCCTCGATCACCTCGCCGAGACCGGCAGGCACGCGGAAAGTCTGCGGCGGCAGGGCGCCCGTGTGCACTTGAGCGTCGGCTGTGAGTTCGTGCTGTTCGTCCCGGGGATCGTGCCGGGCGAAACCGCATTGGAGCGGATCAAGAACCTGACCGAGGGCAACTACGACCCGCAGAAGATGATGCGTCGGCTGCGCTCCTTCATCGCCCGTGCCGCGGCTGTCGGCAGGTCCGTTTTCCGCGGGCGGATGACGTACGGCGCCGCGCAGGACGACGATGTCGACTGGGACCTCTTCGACATCGTCAGCGTCAACTACTACGCGAACTTCCGCAGCAAGGCCGACCATGTCCGCGAGCTCATGAAGTACGTGCGCAAGGGAAAACCCGTGGTGGTCTCCGAGTTCGGCACGTGCACCTACAAGGGCGCCCCGGAACAGGGCGGCATGGGCTGGGACGTCGTCGACTACGACAAGCCGGAGCCGGAGATCGTCGGCGCCCTGGTCCGCAGCGAACGGACCCAGGCGACGTACCTCTGCGACCTGCTCGACGTCTTCGAGTCGATGAACCTGTACGCAGCCCTGACGTACAACTTCGTCACACCTGACGCCCCGCACAGGATCAAGCCGCGATACGACCTGGACATGGCGAGCTACAGCATCGTGAAGCCGGTCTGGAGGACGCACGAGAAGCCCACCTCCGGATGGCACTGGGAGCCGAAGGAAGCGTTCCATGCGCTGGCCCGGCACTTCGCACGTGCGCGTTGCTGACCGGGACCGCCGCCGAAGACAGCTGTCAACACCTCTCCCACTGCAAGGAGTTGCACGATGCACGTCGAACTTCGTCACCAGCCGTCCTTCACCGTGGCACGCCTCGGTCTGTCGCCGGACGAGCGCTGCCAGGTCGAGTCGGGGGCGATGCACAGCATGAGCCCAGGTGTCGAGGTGCAGGCCCAGTCGCAGGGCGGGGTGATGAAGGGGCTCGGACGCGCATTCCTCGCCGGTGAGTCGATGTTCATCTCCACCTACACGGCCCTGTCGGAGGGAGGCTGGGTCGACGTGGCGCCGAGCCTTCCCGGCGACATGCAGGTGATCGACCTCGACGGAAGTACGGGATGGTGCATCACCCGCGGTTCCTGGATCGCTTCCTCCAGCGGTGTCCAACTCGACACCAAGTGGGGCGGCTTCGGGAACCTGCTCGGTGGTGAGGGGGGCTTCCTGAGCCACGCGACGGGGCAGGGCCAGGTCCTGACCGCCTGCTACGGAGCGATGGAGACGGTCGAACTCCGGGACGGTGAAGCCGTCACCATCGACTCCGGTCATGTCGTCGCGTACGCCGACACGGTGCAGTGCAAGACCCGCAAGGTCGCGCAGGGTTGGATCCAGTCCGCCAAGAGCGGCGAGAACCTCGTCTTCGACTTCACCGGCCCGGGGCGCGTGCTCACACAGACCCGCAACCCCTCCGCGCTGTCCGTATGGGTGCGCTCCAAGGCTTCCAAGGGCTGAGCGCGCCGCACCTCACCACGGCAGGCAAAGCAGACGAGACGCGCTCGACCTGGTCACGAGGCCGGACGGCTCGCGCCCAGGCCGAGCGCACGGCTTGCGGAAAGGGTCTGCAGGACCGGAGTTCGGTGAAGGTTCGGCCGGGCTCAACTTCCGCCGGGCCGCTGCGTTTTCCGTAGGACCTCGGGCTTGTGGCCGGGGCCATGGGCGTCAGCGAGGGCGTCGGCCGGTGCGCACTGAGGTGGCCGACTCACGGACGACTCGCAGCGGCGAAGGCTGATGCTCGGTGCAGTCGCAACCCGCCGGAGTTCTCTTCTGTCCGTACCGAGCGTGACGGCATTCGCTCTGCGCGGCGCTGATGCAGGGCGGGCGAACCGGGCCACGTCGCCTGTCGGCGGAGAGCAGACGTCCGTACCGGCACGCTGTCGCGACGCGGACGGGCGCTGTTCCTTCATCGCCGGCGTACCGGCCCGTGATGCGGAACCAGCAGAAGAGCACGAGCGGGTAGATGACGTAACCGATCCTGGTCGCCGGCGCGAGCATCATGGCCAGGGTCAGCCCCAGCGCGATCCGGTCGGCGGCGGTCGAGGCGGTCCGAGGCGGGCGCACAAGGAGCGACGCGCCCATCAGGGCGGCGCTGACACCGAGGGCCGTCAGTGTGATGGCGGTGCCGTGCGGAACGTGCGTCGCCAGCAGGTGCCCCGGGAGCGGACTCGCGGCTGACGAGGGCACGTTCGCGAGCCCGAGCGGGTAGAGCACGAGGTGCTGGACGCAGGCCCGCGGATCGGTCAGGAGCACCGGAACGCAGACCAGAGCGAGAACGGCGGCCGCTGACGCAGCGCACCGCAGCACGGCCCTCCTCCCGCGGCGGGCCGCGAGCAGGACGAAGACCACCGGCAGGGCGGGCCAGGCCGTCCACTTCAGCGCGGCGGCAAGCCCCAAGGCGACGCCTGCACGCCCGTCGTCGCCCCTGCCGGCGTAGGCCAGCCCCAGACACATCAGCCCGATCACGGGCGGATCCACGCCACCGATCGCCAGGGGCAGCGCGACAGCGGGGCAGACCGCCATCAGCGTCACAGCGGAACGGGTGCGCCGGCCCGTACCGGCAACTCGTGCCGCGGCCACCATCGTCGCGACGAAGCACGCGGCGAACCACCAGCGCGGACCGACGAGGACTCCGGCGCCCGCCATGTCGCCGAACAGCGCGCTGGGCAGGCCGAACAGGGCCATCCCCGGAAGATAGGGATTGAAGTCGCTGACCTGACGGGGATCTACGACATAGGGATTGCCGGTGGACAGGAGCAGTTCACCCGCCCTCTCGATGACGCCGACCTCCATCTGTGCCTTTCCGAGCACGACCAGGTAGACCAACGGCAACGCGACTGCCCCGGCAACGGCGATGACCGCGGTCGCGGGCGCCCAACGTATGCGGGACCTCACCGAGACCAGCGCGGCGGCCCCGTAGGCGAGCGCGGCGCACACGCCCCATATCTGCTGGGGGACCCTCGGGGGAGACGAGACGGCGAGGAGCAGGGCCATCGCGGCGCACAGCGCCAGGCCCACCGGCTCCCACCATCGGCCCTTCCGCGTCCAACTGGCTCTGGCGGCCCCTGGTTCGGCGCGGTTCACAGGCGTCGTTGCTGTCATTGTCCCCTCGTTCGGTCGTGACGGATCGCCGGAACGGCGTTGGTCGGATGCCGGTCCGTTGAGTCGTTCAGGCTGGTGGTCGGTGGCGGTGCCCGATCAGGGCTGCGGAGTGGCCGCGAGCCGACGGCGTGCGTTACGCCTGACGTCGTCTCCGACACGTCGGTGGCAGCGGCGCGGTGCCGGCGTCAGGGCGTCCGGCGGCGAAGCAGCCAGTAGGCGGCCGCCACCGCCAGTGCTGCGAGCAGGAGGACGAAACCGGTCTCGACGAGCTGCACCGGCCAGTACAGGGACGCCGGCTTCGCGCCGAGACAGGCGTCGACGGAGTACTTGTGGTCGGACTGGTCCCACTGACAGCGCAGCGCCGCGAAGCCGAAGGGGCCCTCGCCCTTGTGGGTGCGGGTGACGACCGGCCAGATCTGGGTGCGCCAGGGGTTGAGGATCCAGGAGACGGTCCACGTGACCAGCCCCGCGATGGCGAGTGCGGGAAGCATGCTCCGGGTCAGGAAGCCGGCGAGGACGCCGACGGCCAGTCCGAGCAGAACGTAGGCGACGGTCGACGGGCCGTAGGTGAAGTAATAGTCCTGGATCTCGTAGCCGGCGGTGAGCATGTCGTGGGCGTCGGCCCAGTGGAGGAGCGTGCGGAAATGAAGGATGAGGATGCCGGCGCCGACCGTGAGGAAGACGGTGGGAACGGCGAGCTTCTCCATGAGCCAGCGAGTGGGTGTGATGGCCTGAGTCCACGCCAACTCCGCTGTTCCGTTCTCCAGTTCGCGGGCGATGAGTGCTCCACCGGCCCAGCCTGCGACGATCGGAGCGAGGTTCCGCAGGGCCGTGGCGACGTAGTCGAACGTGAACCAGAAGTCGAAGAGGGGGTCTGCTTCGCTCCCGTCCAACGGGAGCTCGTCGCAGCCCCGGAAACCGCGTGTGCCGCAGTTCTCCTGGAACTCCACGGCGCCTGTCCCGTACGGGCCGTAGCGCAGCCACAGCATGGCCACCGTCCCGATCACCACGAAGGCGATCCATATCCACATGGCCGAACGGTGAACGCGCAGCACTGCCCAGAGCCCGCGGCGGTCGGTGGCTGAACGGCCGGAGGCGTCCGTGCCCGGCCGGGTGGTGGTGCTGCTCATGCGGCGTTCTCCTGCGATCGCGTGCGCTGTGCGCTCTGGACGGATTCGGGTGTGGCGTCCTCGGTGAGGAGCGGCGGGGCCTCGGTGTTGGCTAGGTGGGCGAGGAGGACTTCCTCGACGGTGGGGCGCTCGGCCAGCCACTCGCCGACCGGTTCGCCGTGCGACCGCACCAGCGCGGTGCTGCCGCGGCCCACCGGACGCTGCTCGATCACCGTCTGCTGCGAGGTGTCGAGGGCGGCGGTGCCGGTGAGCAGCGTGTGCGCGGACATCACTTCCTCGATCTCACCGCCCAGCCGCAGACGGCCTCCGGCGACCAGGAAGAGGAAGTCGCAGGAGCTCTCGAGTTCGGCTATGACGTGCGAGGACATCACGATGGTCGTGCCCTGTTCGGTGGCGGCGGACATGAGCGCTCCCGTCAGCTGACGGCGCGCCAACGGGTCCAGGTCGGCCATGGGTTCATCGAGGAGCATCAACTCGGCCCGCTTGCCGAAGGCCAGGGCCAGGGCCACACGCGTGCGCTGTCCGCCGGAGAGAGTCCGGATCTTCGCGGCGGGGTCGAGGCCCTCGTCGCCGTACGCGATCCGTTCCGCAGCCTGCTGGTCCCACCGGCCGGCTGCGCGGTTGAGCACCGCGCCGTAGCGCAGAGTGTCGGCGACCGACAGGTGAGGGTGCAGCGGCTTGGACTGCGCGACGTAGGCCACGCGTTCACGGGCCTGGGCGGGAGTCCGTCCGAGCACGGTCACTTCGCCGGAAGTCGGCCGGAGCAGGCCTGCAGCGAGGCGGAGGAGAGTGGACTTGCCGGCTCCGTTCGGGCCGACGAGGGCACATATTCGGCCTTGCGGAAGTCTGAAGAAGCAGTCCTCTAGGACGGCCGCCCTCCGGCGTGAGTAGGACATGCCAAGTCCCGTCGCTTCCAGTGCGGCGGCGGTGTCGCTCATGAATTCTCCTGCGGGAAATGTTTGTTGAGGACGGAGTCGAAGAGGGCCGTCATGTCCTCCTGGTCCAGGCCGCCTTCGTGGGCGCGGGCCACCCAGTCCTCCAAGTCGGTCCGGTAGGGGGAGTCGAGGCTCGTGGTGGCGCCGAGTGAGGCCTGGACGAACGTGCCCAGGCCTCGGCGAGCCTCGACGAGCCCCTCGCGCTCGAGCTCGCGGTAAGCCTTCAAAACGGTGTTCGGGTTGATTGCGGTGGCCTCGACGACCTCACGAGCGGTCGGGAGCTTGTCGCCGGGTTGCAGCAGCCCGAGCCGCAGCGCCTGCTTGGTCTGCTGGACGATCTGCCAGTAGGTGGCGACGCCGCTGCGGCGGTCGATGCGGAACTGGATGGTTCCTGCTGCGGTCACGCACAGAACCCTTTCACTAATTGAGTAGTGAAAGGGTGGACGACGGGGCTCGCGGATGTCAAGCAACATCCGCGAACCGCCCACTGATTGGGCGCTGACCAGGCACTACGCGGCCGCGCACAGACCGAATGCAGAGGGAACGCAGCCGTAGTGGAACCACTGGAGGCATGTTCAAGTCGGCTTCTGGGCACGGTGGTTCGATGCGATCGCGCACCATGTCCCGCCCCGCTCCTCCAGTCGCAAGCTCCTGCCGGACTGCTCGGCGGGCGGAGAAAGGCCTCCCTGGAGAAGCCCCGCTTATCTGCAGGGCCGGGCCGGCTACTTCTGTGACTCGGAGGGGGTGAGCTTGAGGGTGGTCGCACGGGCGGGGTCGGCGGTCATGGAGGGTACGTAGTCGCTGAGGTGGGCGTACTTGGTGCGGTAGGCCGAGTCGATGCGGTCGTTGAGGCCCGGGTCCTGGATCTCCGTGAAGTCGACGTCCACGTCGACGCCGTCGCAGCGGATGTGACCGGCATGGCTCGCCTGCGCGGTACGGAGCCAGAGGCCGTCCGGTCCCCGGTAGGAGCGGACGAACACTTCGTCGCCCTCGCGGATGACCCAGATGGTGGTGGGCTTACGCAGGGTGCCGTCGGCGTGCTGGGGCTGGATCTGTAGTTCGTCCGTGCCCTCGATACGAGAGAGCTGGTCGGAGCTCCAGCTGGGCATGATGAGGTCTCCTTCGCTGCGACGAGATCGATGCCCGTAATCGTGGCAGCGGCCCCGGGCCGGTCCCGGATGCGGACCGGCGCGTTCCGATGCCCGTGCGTCCACACCAGCGTTCCCGCGTTCACGGTCACAGCTCCGCGAGCCCGGTCAGCCGGTGAAGCCGGGCCGGGGGAGTGGTCACCGCCGGCGAGGATCCCGCGCCGAACCGGCCGCCTGCGCCCGTCCGTACGAAGCCGGCTCGCCGTCAGCGACCCCTTCAGTGTGTCCTGACCAGCGCGACCACAGAAAACTTTGATCAAGGCAATACCCATTGTGGTGAAGTCAAGGACTTGTTAGGTTCCGCCCCATGCCGAATGACCAGTCCGACGTCAAGTCCGGTGTCGGGGCTCGACTGCGCCGACGCAGGCGGGCCCTCCATCTGACTCTCAAAGCCGTGGCCGAGCAGACCGGCCTCACGGAGGGATACCTCTCCCAGGTCGAGCGGGACCAGGCGAATGCGAGCGTGCACACCCTTCAGCGACTGTGCGGGGTACTCAAGCTCACCGTTGGCGACCTCTTCGACCAGGGCGGATCCACGGCCAGCCCGGTGCTGCGGTTCCGCGACACCCACGGCATGTCTTTCGGCGAGGGTGCAACGAAGATCAAACTCACCCCCGGGTCCTTCGACCACCTGGAGGTGCTCCTCGGTCACTTCGCCCCGGGCGGCTCCACCGGCGTGGAGCCCTACACCCACGGCAGCTCCGAAGAACTGCTCCTGTGCCTGTCCGGCGAGGTGGAGGTGGAGATCCGGGGGCAGCGCCACAGGCTCTCCGCGCTGGACTCGATCCATTACCTCAGCAGCGACCCCCACCGGGTCGCCGAAATCGGCGGCACCCAAGAGGCCCGTGTCCTCTGGGCGATCGCACCCCCCACCTACTGACGTCCCACTCCGCCGATACACCCCGTCGCCCTCCGTTGGAGATCCCCATGACCGCGTACCGCAACGGCGAGATATCGCACTGGATGCGGGCTGCCCACGCAGCGGACGGGCCGGCCGATCCGTCGCAGCGCCGTGCCGTGGACCTCCCCGACGAGAAGCAGGAACTCGCCGTCGTCGGCGGTGGCTTGACCGGACTCTGGGCCGCCTACCACGCCGTCGTGGACCGCCCCGGCGCGAAGGTCACCGTCCTGGAGGCCGAAGAGGTCGGCTATGGCGCCTCCGGACGGAACGGCGGCTGGCTCTCACCGCTCATCCCAGGCAACCGCGCCGTGTATGCCAAGGCTGCCCGGGCGCGAGGCCTGGACGGCACCGCTGCCGTCACCTCCTTCCAGCAGGAGATGGACGGAGCCGTGGACGACACGCTCCGCATCCTCCAGGAAGAGGGCATTGAGGCAGACCAGCACAGGGGCGGGCATCTGCGCGTGGCCACCACCCCGGCCGCGATGAAACGCCTCGAGCTGACCCACGCAGCAGACCTCGCCAACGGATACCGCGAGCAGGACCTCCAACTCCTCGACGCCGAAGCCCTCAAGAAGCGCATCGCCGTTCGCCCGGCGCTGGGCGGCCTGCTCACCCGCACCACCGCGCGAGTCGACCCCGCCAAGCTCATCCGCGGCCTCAAGGCGGTCGTGGAGGCCAGAGGCGTACGCGTCGTCGAAGGCGCGCGCGTCACCCGGATCGCGCCCGGCACAGTGATCACCTCGCGCGGAACGGTGAGCGCCACGACCATCCTGAGCTGCCTGGAGGCCTACTCCGGCCAGGTCGACAGCGATGCCCGCGGCCTCGGTAAGCGCGACATCGTCCCCGTCAACTCCTCGATGGTCGTCACCAACCAGCTCCCCGAAGACGCGTGGGAACGGATCGGCTGGCAGGGCCGTGAGTGCCTGGGCGACGCCGCGCACACCTTCGTCTACGCACAGCGCACCGCCGACGACCGCATCGCCATCGGCGGCCGTGGCACGCCCTACGCCTTCAACTCCGGAACCCCCGGCCTGGGCAGCGTGGACGCCCGTACAGTGCGCACCCTGTGCGAACGGCTCCAACTGTTCTTTCCCGACCTGCAGTTCACCGTCGAACACGCCTGGCGCGGCGCCATCGGCGTGACCCGCGACTGGTGCGCCGGGATCACCTTCGACTCCGACACCGGGATCGGCGTCGCGCGCGGCTTCGCCGGACACGGCGTCACGGCCACCCACCTCGCCGCACGGACCCTCCTGGACCGGGCAGCCGGAGGTGACACCGCGCTGACCCGGCTGCCGTGGAACGAGCACGACTCAGGACGCTGGGAGCCCGAACCGCTCCGCTGGGCCGGCATCCACGCCATGTACCGGCTCTTCGGCATCGCCGACCGGTGGGAGGAAAGCCGCCACTCCCAGAACACCTCCCTCATAGCCCGTTTCGGCTCGCGACTGGCAGGACTCAGCGAATGACGACACCGCACCAGACCAGCAAGGCAACCGACAGCGACACCCGCGGGACGCCGGTCGAGAAATCAGGGCACCCCCTCCGGCGCGGCCTTTGGAGCATGGCCTTCACCGAACTGTGGGAGCGCTACTCCTTCTACGGCCTCCAGGGAATTCTCTCGTTCTACCTGCTCTACGAACTCTCGGACGGCGGTCTCGCCCTGGACCCGGCCGTCGCATCGGGCATCGTCGGCGCCTACGGCGGCGCCGTCTACCTGTCCCAGATCCTCGGCGCATGGCTGGGCGACCGGCTCGTCACGCCGCAGAACATGGTGCTCTACGGCGCTGTCGTCATCACCGTCGGGCACGTGGTGCTCGCCTTCGCACCCGGTCTCACCGGCCTGGGCGTCGGGCTGGTGTGCATCGTCCTCGGCACCGGCGCACTGAAGACGAACATCACCTCGATCGTCGGCTTCGTCCTGGACGACAACGAGCGCTACCGGGACGTCGGCTTCTCGTACTTCTACATGGCCATCAACATCGGTGCCGTGGTCGGTCCGCTCACCACCGGTCTCGCCCAGAACGAGCTCGGCTTTCACTACGGGTTCGGGCTGGCCGCGATCGGCATGTGCGCGGCCCTCGGCCAGTACATGGCCTCGATGAAGCAGCTTCCAGAACGCGCGCGGACCATCAACAACCCCCTGCCCGCCAATCGCCGTCCGCTCGTGGCCTTGGCGTTCCTTGCCTCTCTGGCAGTGATCGGCGCCGCCGTCGCCACCGGCCTGCTGCGCGCGGAGAACCTGTCCACCGTGGTGACCGTCGCTGCGCTCGTGGCTGCCGCCGTCTACTTCCTCATCTTGACCAGGGCACCGGCAGTCAGCAGGGACGAGCGGCGACGCATCCTCGGCTACCTGCCCCTCTTCGTGGCGTCAGGGGTGTACTTCGGGTTCCTGTTCCAGAAGTTCACCGCGATCTCGATCCTGATAACCGAACGCATCGACCTGCACATCGGCGGCTGGACGTTCCCGGTCGCATGGATCACGACCGTCAGCCCGCTGGCGGCCGTCCTCATCACCCCGCTCATCGCCAGGCTGTGGAACACCCTTGGGGAGCGCCAGCCCGGGACGGTGGCCAAGGTCGCGATCGGGCTCACCCAGATCGGCTGCGCCTACCTGTTCCTGCTCATCGTCTCCGAGGCCACAGGGAACGCCGAGATCCCGCTGTTCCTCATCCTCCTGTTCATGATGCTGGCCGGTTCCTCCGAGGTCTTCGTCGGCCCCATGGGGCTGTCCCTGGCCACGAGGATCGGGCCTGAGAAGTTCCGGTCCCAGATGGTCGGACTGAACTTCCTGACACTGGCCTTGGGTTCGTCCCTGGCGGGGCTGCTCGGCCAGCTGTTCACCACGATCGGCAACGCTTCCTACTTCACCGTCACCGCCGTGTGCGGCATCGGCATCGGTCTCGCCCTCTTCGCCGCTCGTGGACCGGTGGGACGTCTCCTCAGGGCAGGGCTGGAGCACTGAGCGCGAGGCGGAACACGGGGGCTGTCCATCGTCTCCGGCCTCGCCGCCGCAGTAATCCTGCATCTGTGAACCGAAGCGATTGCCGCATCGGGGGGAGCGGCAGGCGAGGGCGAGGGTCTGTTGCGAAAGTGGATCTTGGCCGTGGATGATCACGCCCTGTGGGACGTAATGATCTGACGGATGGCCAGTGGGCCCGCTTGGTGCGGCTGTTGCCGCAGGGCATCGAGCCGGGCCGTCCGCCGGTGTGGACACGGCGGCAGCTGATAGACGGCATACGGTGGCGGACGCGGACTGGTGCTCCTGGAGGGATGTGCCGCATCGATACGGCCCCTGGGACCGGGTCTATGACCTCTTCCGCCGCTGGCAGCGTGATGGCACGTGGGCCAGGATCGTCACCCAGCTCCAGGCCGAGGCCGACGCGAAGGGCCTGATCACCTGGGAGGTGAGCGTCGACTCCACCGTCTGCATGGCCCGCCAGCATGCCGCCGGGGCGGCGGAAAGGGGGACCTGCAACAGGAGCCGCCCGGCGGCATCGCCGTCGAGCCAGCCGACCACAGCCTTGGTTCGCTCCCGGGGTGGGCTGACCGCCAAGATTCATCTTGCCGTCGAGCAGGGACAGAAGCCGCTGTCCATTGTGATCACAGCAGGTCAGCGGGGGGGGGGGGGGGGGGCTCGCCACAGTTCGAACCGGTCCTGGAAGCGATCCGGGTGCCCCGGCTCGGTCGGGCCGGCCCCGCAGGTGCCCGGACCGGGTGCGGGCCGACAAGGCGTACGACTCCTGCCATAACCGGGCCTACCTGCGAAGACGCGGCATCAAGGCAACCATCCCGGCCCCCGCGGACCGCGTCCGCAACCGCCAGAAACTCGGCTCCCGAGGCGGCCGGCCACCGACGTTCGACAAGACCGACTACAAGCAGCGGCATGCGGTCGAATGCGGGATCAACCGGCTCAAGCGCCACCGGGCCGTGGCCACGAGATACAACAAGCTCGCCGTCCGCTACGAGGCGACCGTGCTGGTCGCAGCCCTCAACGAGTGGCTGTGACCAGCACCATCACACAACGCAGTCCCTAGACGACGGCTGAGAGGACGATCAGCGCTCCCGTGGCGGTGTCGATCGTCGCTTGGGTGCCGAGGGGGATCGTCGGGGGGTTGTTGCCGTGCCCGGCAGGGAGCCCGCCCAGGACTGGAACACCGAGTGGGGCCAGCCGGTCGCGCAGGACGTCATGGATGCCCCATCCACCCAGCGTCGGATCGTCGGCATCGCGTTCGAAGCCTAGGAATTGGCCGAGGGCGACGCCACGCACACCGTCGAGAGCCCGGGAGCGGGTGAGCTGGGTCAGTGCGCGGTCGACCTCGCCCAGCCCGGTTCCTCTCTGGTGTTCGAGGAAGAGGATCGCCCCGCGCAGGCTAGGCAGGCCGGCTCCGGTCTCCGTGCGGATCGCGTTGAGGTTGCCGCCCATCAGGACGCCCGTCGCTGTGCCCTCCACGGTGACGTCCGCGGTGGCCTCGGACGGGTCGCGGTGGAGGGTGACGGGGTCGGTGGTCATCAGCGCGCGGCGCAGGGACTTGGCGGAGGCGGGCCCGGTGTAGGTGTCGTCGCGTTTGGCGAAGGGTCCGTGGAGTGTGGCCAGGCGGCATCGTGACCACAAGGCGAGGTGGAGGTGGGTGATGTCGCTGAACCCGACGACCGGCTTTGGGTCACGTCTGAGGGCATCGGTGTCGAGGTCGTCGACGATGCGGTAGGTGCCTTTGCCACCCCGGGCGGCGATCACGGCGCGGACGCCCGGATCGCGAAACGCGGCGTTCAGATCGAAGACACGGTCCTCGTCGCGGCCAGCCATGTAACCCCATCGATCGAAGACGTGCTCGCCCAGCTCGACCCGAAGGCCCCAGGAGGTGAGCAGTTCAACCCCCCGGTCGACTTCTTCCCGACCCGGCGGACAGGCAGGAGCAACGATCCGCACCCGATCACCGGGCCGCAGGCGCGGCGCCCTCAACGACAGCGGATTCTCGTGGTCATCCATCCGACGATTCTGCGCGTGATCACCGATGGCCGAGATCCACTTTCGCAACAGACCCTAGAGGCCCTCGTGCGGGGTGGGGGTGATGTGCTTCTCGAACCAATGGTGGGCGTAGGGCTCGTCGTTGAAGGCTTCGACCTCGGTGTATCCCGCGGAGCGGTACATGCTGATCGCTGCGGTGAGCGACCGGTTCGTCTCGAGGTGCAGCACCCGGGTGCCGTGCACAGCGGCGTGCCTCTCGAGTTCGTACAGCAGCCGGCGGCCGACTCCCAGGCCCCGCGCTGATTCGTCGACCCACATGCGCTTGATCTGTGTGGGGGCATCCGGCTTGAACTTCAGCGCCCCGCATCCGACAGGCTGCGAGTGCAACCGCGCCACCAGGAGAAGCCCGGCCGGTGGCCTGAGTTCTCCGGGGCGGGCGACGTTGCTCTGGGCGGTGTCGAAGCCGTGCTCGAAGCGGCGGTCGAGCTCGGCGGCGTACTGCTGCATGCAGTGGCGTGCGTCGGGGTGCTCCGGGTCGGCCGGCGTGATCGTGACGATCGCCGCGGTCAGCAGACGTTCGACGTCACCCATCGCCGTCACCAGGCGGGTGCGCTGGGCGTCGGTGAGCGGCTGGAGCAGGGAAGCCGCCAGGTCGTCGGCGGAACGGTCGAGGAGCGTGCGTTCGGCCCGACCGGCAGGCGTGAGCCGCACGTTGCGCACACGCTTGTCGTCCTGCTGCGGCTCCACCGTGACCAGGCCTTCCGCCTGCAGTGAGCGGAGCAGGCGGCTGACGTAGCCGGAGTCGAGGCCGAGCTGGGAGCGCAGTCGCCGTACGTCCCGCCCCTCCTTGCCGATCTCCCACAACAGACGCGCCTGGCCGAGCGGCCGGTCGCGGCCCAGGAAGCGCTCGTTGAGCGCACCCACTCGCTCCGTGACGGTGCGGTTGAACTGCCGCACCTGCGAAACCAGCGTCGAGTCCATTCTCTGACTTTAGTCAGAGAATGGACTCCCGCTCAAGGGCGAAGGGGCAGCAGCCCGAACTCGTCGCTTGAACCTTGCACGGCCGCGCTCGTCACACCGGCAGACCGGCGGCTTCCAGGCGGCACACGATGCCCTTCGACGTGGGGGTGTTGCTGATGTCGGCGACGCTGTCGAGCGGCACCAGGACGTTGGTCTCCGGGTAGTACGAGGCGGCGGATCCCCGCGCCGTGGGATACGCGACCACGCGGAAGCCCTTCGCCCGCCGCTCCACACCGTCGTGCCAGACGCCGACGAGGTCGACCTCGGTGCGGTCGGCGATGTTCAGCTCCTCCAGGTCTTCCGGGTTGACCAGCACGATCCTGCGGGCGTTGTGGATGCCCCGGTAGCGGTCGTTCATCGCGTAAGGGATGGTGTTCCACTGGTCGTGGGAGCGGAGCGTCTGCAGCAGCAGATGCCCCTTGGGAGCCTGAAGCATCGTGAACTCGTTGCGGGTGAAGACCGCCTTGCCGCTCGGGGTGTTGAACTTGAACTCGTTGACGGGATTGGGCAGTTTGAAGCCGCCCGGCACCGTCACCCGCGCGTTGAAGTCCTCGAAGCCCGGTACGACGCGCGAGATGCGGTCCCTGATCGTGTCGTAGTCGGCTTCGAACTCCTCCCAGGGAATGGGGGTTTTGTCACCGAGCGCGGCGCGCGCCAGCCTGCTGATGATCGACACCTCGCTGAGCAGCCGCGGCGAGGCCGGAGCCAGGCGGCCGCGTGAGATGTGCACTTCGCTCATCGAGTCCTCGACGGTGACGAACTGCTCGCCGCCTGCCTGGAAGTCCCTGTCGCTGCGGCCCAGCGTCGGAAGGATCAGCGCCGTCTCCCCGCACACCGTGTGGGAACGGTTGAGCTTCGTCGAGATGTGCGCGGTCAACCGGCAGCGCCGCAGGGCCTCTTCGGTCGCCTGGCTGTCCGGACTGGCCCGTACGAAATTGCCCGCCACTCCGACGAAGAGTCGTGCCCGCCCCTCCAGCATGGCCCGGATCGCATTGACGGAGTCCAGTCCGTGCTCAGCGGGCGGGGTGAAGCCGAACTCGCGCTCCAGGGCGTCCAGGAAGGACTGCGGCATCCGCTCCCAGATCCCCATGGTGCGGTCGCCCTGCACGTTGCTGTGGCCGCGCACCGGACAGACGCCGGCCCCCGGCTTGCCGATGTTGCCGCGCAGCATGAGGAAGTTGACGATCTCGCGGATGGTGGGCACGCCGTGCTTGTGCTGCGTCAGCCCCATCGCCCAGCACACGATGACCTTCCGCGAGCCAAGGACGCGCGAGTGCACCCTCTCGATCTCGTCGCGGCTCAGCCCCGTCGCCGTCAGCACGTCGTCCCAGCAGACCTGGCGTGCGTGCGATGCGTACTCCTCGAAACCGGTGCTGTGGGCGTCGATGAAGCCGTGGTCCAGCACCTGGCCGGGCGCCTCGTCCTCCGCCTCCAGCAGCAGCCGGTTGAGCGCCTGGAAGAGGGCGAGGTCGCCGCCGGGGCGGATCTGCAGGAACTGATCGGCGATCTCCGTGCCGCGCCCGATGACGCCGCGCACCTTCTGCGGGTGCTTGAACCGCATCAGGCCCGCCTCGGGCAGCGGGTTCACGGCGACGACCTGACCGCCGTTGCGCTTGGTCTCCTCCAGCGCTGAGAGCATCCGCGGATGGTTCGTGCCCGGATTCTGCCCGACGACGAAGACGAGGTCGGCGTCGTGGATGTCCTCCAGGCTCACGCTGCCCTTGCCGATGCCCAAAGTCTCCTGCAGTGCCGAACCGCTCGACTCGTGGCACATGTTGGAGCAGTCCGGCAGATTGTTCGTGCCGTACGCGCGGGCGAAGAGCTGGAGCAGGAATGCGGCCTCGTTGCTGACCCGACCGGAGGTGTAGAAGAGGGCCTCGTCGGGGGAGTCGAGGCCACGGAGCTCGGCGGCGAGCAGGCCGAGGGCCTCGTCCCATGCGACGGGCTCGTAGTGGTCCGAACCGGGACGCTTGACCATCGGCTCCGTCAGGCGGCCCTGCTGGTTGAGCCAGTAGTCGGACTTCTGGTCCAGCTCCGAGACGGAGTGCTCACGGAAGAAGTCGGCGGTCACCCGGCGCGAGGTCGCCTCGTCGTTGATGTGCTTCGCGCCGTTCTCGCAGTACTCGTTCCGTGCCCGCTTGCCCGGCCCGTGCTCCGGCCAGGCGCAGCCCGGGCAGTCGATCCCGTTGGCCTGGTTGACGTTCAGCAGCGTCAGCGCGGTGCGCCGCACCGAGGTCTGGCCCAGCGAGTACTGAAGGGCGTGGGCCACGCCGGGAACGCCCGTCGCCCAGGTCTTGGGCGGAGTGACGGACAGCTCGTCTTCCGGATCCTCGTTCTTGCGCACTGCTCGGTCCCCTTCTGCCACGTGCCGTGAATCCCGCCGCCGTGACTCGCCTCAGACCCGAGATGCCCCGGTGTCCGGCCGGTCGACGGCATTACGTTCAAGAGATGTAGAACGCCTAGGTGGACTTTGGCCCGTTTTCACGGTCTATCGCCACTGGTGCGGTGGCTTCAAGCTTCGTATCAATAGTGGAGAGGAGTCAAAGAGTTGTCTCCGATGAGCCGATAGACGGCGCCTATCGGAGCCCGCACGGCAGCCGCTCCCGCCGGGCCGCTGCAGGGGATTCCAGACTGTGACCCGGTCTGTGAGGTGATCGCTCTGGACTGCGATCGGCCTGCGGGCACATGCTGAGGCATGCTGCTTCGCCAGTTGGAATACCTGGTCGCGCTCGCCCGTGAAGGGCACTTCGCGCGCGCCGCCGCGGCGTGCTTCGTCTCCCAGCCCTCGTTGTCGGCCGGCATACGGAAGCTCGAGAGCGACCTGGACGTACCGCTCGTCCAGCACGGGGCCCGCTTCGAAGGTTTGACCCCGGAGGGCGAGCGGGTCCTGCACCGGGCTCGCCGCATCCTTCACGAGCGCGACGCGCTTCAGCAGGAACTGGCGGAGATGCGCGGGCAGTTGACGGGCACGCTGCGTCTGGGAGCCATCCCCACCGCGATGACCGTCACATCGCTCCTCACGACGCAGTTCTGCGAGCATCACCAGCAGGTGACCATCGAGCTGGAGTCGCTGTCGTCGCGGGACATCATGCGGCGGCTGGCCGAGTTCGAGATCGACGCCGCACTGACCTACCTGGACGACGGTGCCTTGCAGGGCGTACGCAAATTCCCCCTGTACGAGGAGCAGTATCTCCTGCTCACACCCGGTGACGGGCCGTGCGCCGGCCAGAGCGATGTGAGCTGGGCGCAGGCCGCCGAGGTTCCGCTGGTGCTGCTCTCCCGGAGAATGCGCAACCGCCGGATCCTGGATGAGTTCTTCGCGGCCGAGAGCGCGACCGCCTCACCGGCAGTGGAGACCGACACGGTCGACGGCCTGTACGCGCATCTCGCCTCGGGCCGCTGGTCGAGCGTCATCTCCCACGCCTGGCTCCACATGTTCGGCATCCCGGCCGGCATGCGGGTCGTACGGCTCAAGGAACCCGACGCCTCGCGCCGTCCCAGTGTCGGCCTGGTCGTCGCGGCGCACGCGCGGGAGTCCGCGATGGTGCGTGCCCTGCTGGCCGTGGCCGGGGGAGCGGGAGTCCGCGATGCGCTGGACGCGCTGCTCAAGGCGCACCTGGACTCATAGGGGGCCGCTGATCAGCGCACAGGCCATGTTCCCTCTGCGCTGATGGCGACGACACCTTCGACGGGTGCCCGACCGCGCACGCCCGGGGTGACGTGCCCCGCTTCGACGCCGGCCCGTGCGGTGTGGCCCCCCTTCACTCTTCGACCTGGTACGAAGCGCTGAGCGGCAGTGCGCGTGAGGAAGGGCCGACTCCGATGCCGTACTCGCCCTCCCGTACCCGGAACGCGTCGCTGCTGGTGTCCCAGTAGGACAGCTGTCGCGGGTCGACGGAGAGCCGCATCTGCTTGCTCTCGCCGCCCTTCAGGCTCACCTTCCGATAGCCGGCCAGCTCCCGGGGCGGGCTGTCCGCCTCCGTGTCCGGCTTGCTGACGTACACCTGCGCCGCCTCGGACCCCGCGCGCTTCCCGGTATTGGTGACGGTGAACGACAGACTCACCGGATCCCGCGGGCCGCCGGAGCCCTTCTCCATGCGCAGGTCGGAGTAGGTGAAGCTGCTGTAGGACAGGCCGTGCCCGAAGGGGAAGAGCGGCTCCGTGCCCGTCTTGTCGTACCAGCGGTAGCCGACGTCGACCCCCTCCGTGTAGTAGGCGGTGCCGCCCACTCCCGGGTACTGGGCCTTGGTGTGCGCTGGCACCTCCTTCTCGCCGGCGGGGAAGGTCTGGGGCAGCTTGCCCGAGGGGTTCACGTCCCCCCACAGCAGGCGGGCGGTGGCGGCGCCTCCGCGAGCGCCCGGATACCAGGTCTCCAGGACGCTCTTGACCCGCGGCAGCCAGGGCATCAGCACAGGACCGCCGGTCTGGAGCACCACGACGGTCTCAGGGTTGGCCGCGGCCACCTTCGAGATCAACTCGTCCTGGTTGCTGGGAAGCGACAGGCCGGAACGGTCGCCTCCCTCGCCCTCCTGGTCGTGTGCGAAGACGAGCGCGACGTCGGCGGACTTCGCCGAATCGGCCGCCGCCCGCACATTCCTTCCGTCGTCGTGCGTGACGTGGGCCAAGGGCGCTCGCTTCTTGACGGCGTCGAGCGTCGTGTCCTCCGAGAGCGGGTCGACCTGGCTGCTGCCACCGCCCTGAACCGAGTCGTCAGCGGCAGATCCGACAACGGCGATCCGGGACGCGGAATCCGTCAGGGGCAGGGCATCGTCCTCGTTCTTGAGCAGTACGGCGCTCTTCTCGACGACTCGCTGCGCTGCCGCGTTCCCCGCCGCCTTGTCGATCGGGGACGTTGCGGTGCCGTCCCGCTCGAAGAAGCCGAACCTGAACAGGACGACGAGGATCTCCCGTACGCGCTGATCGACTACGTCCTGCGTGAGTTCGCCGCAGCGCAGCGGGGAGCGGACGCTGAGGCCGCTGACGTGGAAGGAGAGGGGCAGTTCGACGTTGAGGCCGGCCGCCAGATCGCAACTGCCGTGCGTGGAGGGGTAGTCGGAGACCACGTACCCGTCGAAACCGAAGCGCGAGCGCAACATCGTGCGCAGCGCATGCGAGTTGGAGCAGGCGTAGACGGAGTTGACCCGGTTGTACGAGCACATCACCGAGCCCGGACTGCCCTCCCTCACGGCGAGGTCGAAGGGAGTGCCGTAGATCTCGTGCAGCGTACGTTCATCGATCTCGGCCGAGACGGTCATGCGGTCCGTCTCCTGGTTGTTGGCCATGTAGTGCTTGACGGTCGCGATGACACCCTGCGACTGGATGCCCCTGGTGTCGGCGCCCGCGATGGTGCCGGAGAGGTACGGATCCTCGCTGAAGTACTCGAAGTTGCGACCGTTCACCGGCACTCGCTGGATGTTCGTGCCGGGACCGAAGACCTGCATCTGACCCCTCGCGCGAGCCTCACGCCCCAGCGTCTCGCCGTACTCCCGCGCCACGTCGGTGTCGAAGCTCGCGGCCTGCGAGACGGGAGCGGGAAGCGCAGTGGCCTTCTGCCCGTTGCGTACACCCGCGGGACCGTCCGTCATCGTCACACCCGGCACGCCGAGACGCCGTATCGGCGCGATGTAACCCGTGGACGGCACAGGAGAGCCCAGAGAGCCGTGCAGCATGCGGACTTTCTCACGGCGAGTCATCGCGTCCAGCAGCAGATCGGCGCGCTCCTCGGGGGTGAGCGACCTGTCGGTCCAGGGGCGGTCCGGCTCAGCGCTCGATGATGCGGCGGCGGAGGCCTGTGAGTAGGGGAGCGGGCCCGGCACGGTCAGCGCGGCACAGAACACCAGGGCGGTCACAACCCTGAGGAGGGGGCGAGGAGATCCTGACACTTCAGCACGTCCTTTCCGGCGACATCGCGGTCACAGACGACTGACAGGCACATGGCCATTCACTTGAGATATCCCCATGTACCTGCCAATAAATGCGACAGCGGCGGACGCGCGACATGGACGGCCCCTGAACGGCAAGGCCTCCGGGGTTGATCGGACGGGTCCTCAACTGGCCGTCGCCTACTGGCAGTTGCTGCCCCTGCTGGCGTTCCCGGCGTGGCGGTAGGAGCCCGGGCGATCACTCCGACATCCGATGAGACCGGCACTTGCGCTGAGCGGTCGGCGTAGTCCGCCGTGGGTGGACACATGTTATTGTACGGACGTACAGGTCAATCGTACAAATATCGAGGAGGAGGTGTGGACGTGCCATCTGCGTCACGGGAACGGGGTCGGGCGACTCGGCAGCGGCTGCTCGATGCGGCGGTGCAGCTGATCACCGAGGTGGGCTGGGGCTCCGTCACCACCCGGAAGATCGCTGAGCGGGCGGGCGTCCCCTTCGGGGTGATCCACTATCACTTCCCGTCGGTGACCGACCTGCTGATCGACGCGTCTCTGCAGTTCAGCCGAGCAGCCCTCAAGGGTCCACTGGAGGAGCTGACTTCAGCACCCGACGTGGCGAGTGGCGTGGCGCGTGTTCTGGCGGGTCTGGACTCATCCCAGCCCGATGATCCGGCCACGCTGCTGCTGGCGGAGGCGTTCCTCGCCGCCGCCCGCGAGGAGCGCCTCCGCACCCAACTGGGCGAACTGCTCAGCGAGTTCCGGGACGCAGTGGCCGCGTGGCTCCGGGAGAACGGGGTGAGCGACTCCGAGCCGACAGCGGCAGTGCTGGCCGCCACGCTCGACGGCCTGATCCTTCATCGCGTCCTGAACCCGTCACTGCGAGGTTCCACGCTCGCCGGCCCATTGACCCGCCTCGCCACGGAAGGACCTGATCAACCATGAAAGCCGTCATCTGCGGTGCCGGCATAGCCGGCCTCACCCTTGCCTGGTTCCTGGAGCGGGACGGGTGGGACGTCGTGGTCGTGGAGCACGCCCCGGGCCCACGCCCCGAGGGCTACATGATCGACTTCTTCGCATCCGGCTACGACGCCGCCGAACTGATGGGGCTTCTGCCCGAGTTGAACGAACTCGGCTACGACATCAGCGAAGTCAGCTACGTCGACAACGGCGGCCGCCGCCGAAGCAGCGTCAACTACGAGACGTTCCGCAGACTTCAGGACGGGCGTCTCCTCGCGCTGATGCGTGGCGACCTCGAGCACGTCCTCCACCGTGCTGTCGGCGAAAGGGTGAGCATGCGCTTCGGCTGCAGCATCGTGGCGGTGGAGCAGACGGAGTCCGGAGTCGACGTCACCCTGACGGACGGGACGCACGAGGACGCGGACCTCCTCGTCGGCGCGGACGGGATCCATTCGCGCGTCCGCGACCTCGCTTTCGGTCCCGAGCGTCAGTACCTGCGATACCTCGGCTACCACACCGCCGCGCACGTCTTCACCGACGAGGAACTCCACGCCCGACTGGCCGGCACGTTCAAGCTACGCGCCGGCCCCGGCAGACAGGCCGGCTGCTACCCCCTCCGTGAAGGGCGCGTCGCAGCGTTCTACTCCCACACCGCCTCCGATCCCACGCGGCCGGCTGACCCGCGAGCCACCCTGCAGCGCGTCTATGCGGACATGGGATGGGTCGTCCCCACCGCGCTCGCCCGCTGTCCGCAGCCTCCTGAGCTGTACTACGACCAGGTCGCGCAGATCGAGATGCCCACCTGGAGCCGCGGCCGCGTCACGCTCGTGGGAGACGCCTGCCAGGCGGTGTCGCTGCTCGCGGGGCAGGGCGCCGCCATGGCCATGGGCGGTGCGTATGTCCTCGCCGCCGAGTTGCGCGGCAGCGGGGACGTCCCCACAGCGCTCGCCCGATACGAATCAGAGGTCAAACCCGCGGTCGAGCGGAAGCAAGACGCGGGCCGTCGCACCGCGAACTGGCTTGTCCCCCGCACCCGATGGCGGATCGCTGCACGCAACCAGTTCCTCCAACTGGCAAGCCTCCCCGGCCTCAGCGGACTCCTGCGGCCGCTGCTGACCACCCCGGCGGGCAGCGTCGTGCCGCGCCAATGACGGCCGAACTCGGCTGGCCGCACCGCTCAGCAGGGAGCGAAGATCCGTAGCACCGGACTCGACCAGATCGTTCAGGGCTGGGTCATCTCCGAAGACATCGGCCGCAAGAAGCCGGAACCCGAGATCTTCCAGGCGGCAGCCGCAGGCGGACGGCGAACTCCCCTGAGACAGGTACGGCTGGCCGTCCGGGCCCGCGGCCACGGCACTGCTGTCATCTCCACTCGGGATCCGAGTGCAGGTTGATCATGGACTTCCTCCAGAACTCGTCGACAAGCGCTGCTCCCACAGATCAACGAAGCCACGCCCCGCCACTCTCGACTCAGCCGGCCTCTCGCACCGGCCCTGCTCCGGTCTCGACCAGGAATTCGGTGAGCACCTCGGCGAGTCGTTCGGGCTGGTCCTCAGGGACGAGGGTGGACGAGTCAGCGATCTCGATCAACCGGCCCTGCGGATACAGTTCGGCCAGCCGACGGCCGTGCTCACGCGGCATCAATCTGTCCTCAGTCGCCCAGACGACCAGCACCGGGCGGTCGAAGTCACGCAGTCGCTCGCTCCAGGCCAGCAGGGTCTCGCGCTTGGGCGCTGAAGCGGCGAACTTGGCGAAGTCCCTGCGAATGGCCTTGCTCCGGGTCGCCGGGGCGAACCAGTCGTCCAGGATGTCGTCCGGGATTCCGCGCAGGCTCATCCCGCCGTATCCGTTGCGGTTGTTCCGGAACCAGGGGATACGCATGAGGCGCGTCAGGAGCCAGACGCCCCCGGGAACCCCGCACACTGCCGCAGCCGCCTTAGCGGGGCCTGGCGGAAAATTGTCGAATGCCTCGCAGGCCACCAGCGCCAGGCGCGCAACCCGCTGGGATTTCCCTTCCGACACCAGGAACTGGGCACCGCCCCAGTCATTGAGGACGAGGGTCACGCCATCAAGGCCGAGACGTTCGATGAACTCACCCACGAGCAGTGCGACACCACGCTGGGACAGATCGGCGTCCCGGTTCATCGGCCGACGATGTCCACCCAGAGGCAGCGTGGGCAAGATGCAGCGATACCCGTTCAGCAGGGGCACCACTTTGCGCCACTGCGTCTCGTTCATCGGCATCCCGTGGCAGAAAATCAGCACCGGCCCGTCACCGCCGGTGTCCTGATAGTCAATCGCTCCGGACGACAGCGCGATCTGCGGCATTCAAACCCCTATGTGGAAGTGTTCCAATGTAATCCAGTTAACGCTGATGGGCCGGCGAAAGTTGTAAGCACGCCGCCGCCCAGCAGCCCGGACTGCAC
Organism: Streptomyces albidus (ex Kaewkla and Franco 2022); assembly: GCF_013870515.1. GTDB lineage: Bacteria > Actinomycetota > Actinomycetes > Streptomycetales > Streptomycetaceae > Streptomyces > Streptomyces albidus. Next base: position 42,092 of record NZ_JACBXA010000017.1, read on the forward strand.
CGTTCTCACCGAGCCGGTCACCTTCCTCCTCACGGCGCTCGGCCGACAGGGCCCCTCGGGAGCCATGCCACGAGGCCACGTATTCACATGGGCCGCAAGCCCTGGCTCGCTCTGCGCTTCCCGAGGCTATTCACGGCGCCCTGAACCCGGTTCGACAGCCGACTGAGGCCCGCAAGGGGCATCACATGCAGCACCTGATTCCAGTCAGACGACGACGAATTGACGACTGCGCACATCCGTCGACTCAACCCATCCGACTTGCCGTGGTGTTGGGCGGCCGTCAGAAGCAACGTCCCTGCGTGCATTGCCGTCTTACCGGGCGTCAGGTTCAGAACGCAGCCTGCCGACTCGTACTGGCAGCTGACTGGAAGGGGCACAGTCCATGGAGCTCGATCCCGGCCTCTGCCTGGATGTTCCGGAGGGTTTCGACGACACGGATGCTGAGTCCCAAGTGCATCCCATGGCCAGGAAACTCTTCCCCGCGACCACTGCCGCGGAAGCCTTCAAGAAGGCCTACGAATGGGTGGGGGAACACGAGGTCTTCCTCGTGGACGCTTCATGGGATTTTGCCCACGACGAGGACGAGCCCTACACGTTGAGCATCTACTTCACCTTTGAGCTCGACCCCGAAGCCACGTGAACGACCGGCAAACGCACTGAGCGGGCCTCGGCCGCAGCCCCGATCCGGCAGCCCCACCCGAGTGACGTTGCGGCGCTGTTCCCCCTGCCTTCATCCAGATGTGCGGCGCAGCCGACGTCCGCTGTTCGCGGAATTCGAGCCGCCTGCACTGGGATCGTCCCGTCGGACACAAGGCAGGGGGAAAGGCGCATGCCGGATACGCGTGACCGCGTCAGCGAGCGCCGGCCCTCTCCGCCCCTCCATGCGGAAGGTGTGCCAGGGCGGCGATCAACCGCGCCGGCAGGTAGGCGGGCCAGTTGGGCCGGCCCGTCTGGTAAGCGACATAGCCGAGCGGACGTGCCTCCTGAACCTCGTCAGCGGTCTCCGCCTGGTACACCAACCGGCAGCTGCCTGAGGACTGCGCGGCGCGGTTCCACAGCACGGGTGCCGGCTTGCGCTCGGCCTCCGTCCGGGGGGTGAAGATGCGGTCCTCGAAGTCCGACCACGCGAAGGGGCGGTCGCCCTCCCAGTCCTTGTTGATCACCTTCCGCAGCTCGGCCGCACGTTCCTCATCCGTTGAGCCCCATTCGGACGGCACGTTGGTGATCAGACCGACCGGAATGTGGCGCGCCCGCAGCGCCCGTAGATGCTCTTCGGCTCCCGGCATGTACCGGACACTGTCGTCCTCGGCCGTATGAACCAGCGTCTCGCCGAGATCGAAATACACCATGACGCACCCGCGGGAACGTGAGTCTTCTGCGGGGGAGTGAGGTGCGCGTTCAAAGGCAGCCGCGGAAGGCGCGCTCAAAGCTGTCGCGCCCAGAGTCACGGTGCCGCACAGGATGAACAGAGTTCTGCGCAAGCTGCCGCGTATCGACGTTCTCTTCATGCGGTGCCTCTCGTGGGGGGAATCAGTGATCGTAGTGGTACATGTGCAATACACCCGCCGCCAAACCTCGCGTACCCGTGATCCCTGACGCCACCACAGTTGGCAACATGGCTGACTTGATCACCGCAAGCGCGTCGTTCCCGCCGAACTCCCGTCCTCGCAGGGCCTGTTCGCGCAGGTCATAATGCTGCAGCGTCAGCTCCGCCCCTGTGGGGGCGGCCCTCGAGGACGTACTTCAAGCTCGACGATTGAACCTGCATCGCGTGAACTCGGTCCGGAGGGAGACACATCAATGGCCGCGTAGTCAGTCGACTACCTCGGCGGCCCGCGCAGTTCCCTGCGACGCTGCGCCGCTCGACAACCGTCGTTCCAGAGGCCGGATCGCCATGCTCGCGGTCAGCGCCAGGCAGCCGACGGCCGCCCACGGCAGCACCCGGTTCACGTCGTACAGGACGCCGAAGAGGCCGGGTGTCACCATGTCGGCAGTGGCGAACGAGTACTGGAACGCGGCCAGATAGGTCCCTCGCACACCCTTCGGCGCCGCCTCAGCGGACAGCGCGTTCGAGGCCGGTCCGTGCAGCATCTCCGCCGCTGCCCACAGCAGCATCACCAGCGCCAGGTAGCCGACCAGCAGCGGACCCTGCGGAAGCAGCACCGCCAGGGCGGCGGCCGCGCACCAGGCCGCCCACAGCCATCCTCCCCAGGCCATCGCACCGCCCCGCGAAGTGAACTGACGGGATCGGCGCGTGACTTCGGCCGTACAAGTGGCCACGACCACGGTGGTGATCGTGAGGAGGACACCGACCACCCAGCCGGGCGCGTGCAACCCGCGGCTGACGTATACCGGCATCGCCACGGCGAGAAAGACCGTGCAGATGTTGAACAGGACGTTCACGCCGATCAGCCCCAGATACGGTCTGTTGCGCAGCAACTGCCGTACCCCGTCCCAGGATTGACCGTCAGGCGTGCCGGCTGGCCGTCGTGCACCGCGGACGAAGAGCCCTACGGCCAACGCCGCGACGACGAAGGAGATCGCATCCGCCAGCACCATCCCCCGGTACGCCTGCTGTGAGGCGAGAGCGAGCAGCACGCCCGCGAGCACCGTGCCCGCGCCTGTGCCGGCCGCCCGGATCATGCCCGCCCGGGCGAACCACTGGTCCCTGGCCTCCCCGTCCGCCTGGTCGGCGATCAGCGCGAAGACCGACGACCAGTACACACGCAGCCCTACCGCCTCGACCAGCGCCGCGAGGAACAGCGAGACCGGTCCGGCCACCCCCAAGTAGAGCGAGAATCCAGCGGCTTGCAGCAACAGTCCTGTGATCACCACCGGCCGCGGCCCGATGCGGTCGACGATCCGCCCGACGAGCAGCGGCAACAACAACGAGCATGCGACCGCGGCAGTCAGCAGCAGGCCGACGCCGGCCTCCGACAGATCGGTGACGCTGAGGAAGTAGACCATGGAGAGCGGGAGATAGAGGCCGGTGCCGACGGCGTCGACGGCCAGCGCCACCGGCAACGCCCAGGCCGCGCCGTCGCGAGCTCGCGGCCACCTCACGGCGCACAAGGCGCGGGGTGCGCCGTAGCTCGACGTCGAGCGGAGGCCGGAGTACGCGCCGCTCGGCCCTCAGCTGCACTGGGTGCGACTGCGTCGCGGACTTCCTGCTGCCGGACGTCACTTCTTCGCACGAGGCGGCCCCCATCCTGTTCAGGCTCATCGGGCTTTGCCGGATGCGCTCCCCACTGGCCCGGAGCGGGCAGCCTGAGGCATGCGCCGCCACCCAACGGAGTTTGCCGGGTCAGTGGCGACGTTCGTGGGCATAGCGGTTGATTGGCCTGATGATGGCTGGCACTAGCCGGTCGTCACTCCAGTCGGCGGCGAACGTTCCCCGAACCGGGACGGCGCGACCGCATGTGGCCCCCGGGCACGGCCTCGTACGCGCAACTCTGAATACAGCCCCTTCAGAATTGCGGCCTGGAGCACCAACAGCCCTCCGCCCCAAGGCCGTTCCGTCAACGGTTTCGAAGACCTGGCCTTCTGGCTCTCCACCTGGAGCGGGCGTGCCAGTGACGACCGAGTCATAGTCCGCAGGGTCGGGAAGATGCCCACGAGCCGCAGCCCGAGCTTCGACAGCCGTGACTTTCCCTCGCCGCGCAGAACATTGACCTCGGCAGGGGCGCTTGCCTCCTAGACTCTCGTCCATGCCATCCTCGCGGGCCTCCCTCGTCCTCCGCACCGCGGTGGATCCCGGCGGTGCCCACTACGCCTCGGCATTCGCCGCATCAGCCATCGACCTGCCGTCCCGGACGCCCGAGCACTGGGCGCGGGCGGCATTCGAGGATGCACCGCCCGCCCTGCAGTGGCTCCTGCGAGCCGGTTGGCTCGGTGTGCTCGGCCTGCAACTGGGGCCGCGTTCTTCGGCGAAGCATGTGCTGGGCTGGCCTGTCGCGGAGTCCGAGCCCAGCGCGATCGTCATGGAGGCGCACTCGCCATTGCTCATCGCGCGCAATGTCGTGTCCGTGGACGACTCAGGGCTGATCTGGTCCACGTACGTGCGCTTCGAGAGCCGTGTCGGCAGGGCTGTGTGGGCGGCGATCGCGCCGGTGCACCACTGGATCATCCCGCTCCTCTTGAGGTGGGCGATCCGTCGGGAGCTGTAGAGCTTTTTCGCTGCCGCTTCGCTGGCCAACGGCGAGCACCCGGTCATCCATCGCGTCGAGTCGGCGCGGAAGGCCACCAACATGGATGATCAGCGGATGGGTACGCCAGGCCCCAGCGGGATGCCCAGGCCGTACCAGATCGCAAAGAATGCCGACCATGCGATCAGAATGGAGAAGGCGACCGGCACCGTGAAGGACATCAGGGTTCCAATCCCCGCGTCCTTTCGGTACTGCTGCACGAATCCCAGGGCGAGCACGAAGTAAGGGCTCATCGGGGTCACAGCGTTGGTGACCGAGTCGCCGACCATGAAGGCGACTTGGGCCGTTTCCGGCCTGATGCTCAGATACATCGCCATGGGGACCAGAATGGGCGCGAGAATTGACCACATCGCCGAGCCACTTGTGATCAGCATGTTGAGCAGACTGACGGACAGAAGGATGGCGAGCAGAATAAGCAGGTGGGGTGCGTTCAACGAGTGCAGCAGATCGGCGCCCTGGACGGTCAACACGGATCCGATACCGGACCATTTGAAGTAGGCCAGGAACTGCGAGACTGCGAAGAAGAGTACGATCACGGGGGCGATTTTGCTGACGCCTTCGGTCATGATCACCGGGACCGAGGACAACGACGGGACGGTTCCTACGACTCGACCGTAGACGAACCCCAGCAGCGCAAACAGCAGGGCGATGAACACGCTGATGTTCACCACGACCACCGAATTCACGATGCTTCCGCCCTCGCCGAGCAGCGGCGATCCCGGCACTGATACCAGAGCTATCACCAACGCCGCGTAGAGAACGAACACGCCGGCCGCCAGCTTGAGCGCCCGCTTTTCCGTCGGCGTGAGATGGATGTCCGGGACGGCAGCGTGCTCGTCCGCAAGTTCGTCGCCGCTGGCGGCAACGGTCGGGGAGTCCTCCTCGGGCGACCGGGCGAATTCGGGCCGCCGGGCCTGAACGAGTTCGACCACCAATGTGATGACCACAGCCAGGAACAGGGACGATACGGCGGAGAAGAAGTACGGGGCAACGGGGGTGATCACGTAGTTGGGGTCGACGGTCTGCGCGGCCGTGGCCGACAGCGACGAACGGATGGCGTCGGACGGTGTCACCAGGGGGCTGGCGTTGAACCCGGCCGACACCGACACGTAGGCGACCATCACCCCGAGCACGGGGCTGCGTCCTGCCGCGCGGAAGGCCAGGGCCCCGAGAGGGATCATCACGAGGTAGGCGGAGTCGCTCATGACGTGAGCGATCATGCCGCTGAATGCGATCGCGAAGGTCACCCATCGGCCGGGGAGACGGACCACTGTGATCCGGAGAAGTGCCTCAAGAAACCCGCTCTTCTCGGCGACGCTGACTCCCAACAGCATGACGAGAATGACAGCAAGAGGCGGGAACGCCGCGAGATTGTCCAGCGCGGAACTCGCGGCGAACTTGACCCCCTCAAGGGAGAGCAGGCTCTTGACCGCAACATGGTCTCCCGACTCCGGCAGCGTGACAGAAACGTCGAACAGAGCCAGCACGAGACTGGCAACACTCAGTACTCCGGCGAGGATCCAGAAGAGCCAGAAGGGGTGGGGGAGCTTGTTCCCGGCACGCTCGATCGCGCCGATCACACGGAACAGCCTGCTCATTTCACCCTTGCTGGATATCTCGCGCTTGTCTTTGGTTTGCATTTGCATGTAATGAGGCCTTCCGGGAAGGGAACTGCGGTTGAGGGCTGTCGGCTACTGCTCACCCAGAGCAGTGGCGCGCTGGGGCGCCTCGATGTCCGAGCGCCGTACACCGATGAATCGTGTGGGCCGGAAGGCCCGCAGAAGGTCTTGTTCCTGGTCCGTTGCGATCTCGGCCGCGACCAGTCGTCCCAGAATCGGAGCCAAGGTGACTCCGCTGTGTGAGACGAGGCAATAGACGCGGGACCGGGGGGAGGCGTAGCCGGCGACGGTGTGGCCGTCAACGGGCAGTGACCGGAAGCCGATTCGCAGGTCGATCTCCGGTGCACGGCTCGGATCGGCCAGCAGTGCGGTGAATCGCTGAGTGATGGTCTTCGCGATGTCCCCGTCCGCGGATGGAGGGTCTACCGGGTCGACTTCGGCGTTCAGATCGAGAGCTTGCAGGACGGTATGTCCGCCGGCTGCGGGGCGAAGATTGAGGCCGGGACTGTGGATCACACAGTGCAGGTCGAGTTCCGGGGATTTGGCGTACCCGAGAAGACCGACAGTCTGCGATCCACGACCGAAATCCGTCACCATGGGAACGTCGATACCGACCTGTGCCGCGAGCCGTTCTGTCCAGCGGCCCGCTGCCAGAACGACTCGATCGCCAGTGCAGACTTCGCCTCCGGCCAGCGTGACGGACACTCCGCCAGGCCTGTCGTCGATGGCGACGACCTTGTCGATCGCGGACTTGGCTCCGTGCTGCTCGGCATCCGCCCACAGGTTGCTCACGAAGAGATCCGGCAGAACGTATCCCTCGTGGGGGAAATGCGCGATGGAAGTGATGGTTGCCGGGATCCGGACATCGCCTGCTATCCGAGTTGCTTCCTCAGAGGTGACCCAGCGGGCGGCGTAGCCGACAGACTGCAGTCTTTCCACGTTGCTGGCGAGCCACTGTTCACTTGAGGAATCCGCCCACTGGAGCGCCCCGCTGGGAAAGTACGACGGCACGCCGCGCAGCTGCTCGGCCACCCTGGCGTGTTCCTCCATGCCGGCGAGGCCTAGCCGATGGTAGTCCGGAGCGAGCCTTCGGTACGAGTTGACCCAGGCAAAGGTCGTGGCGGTCGTACCGGTGCCTGCATCCCCCTGATCCAGGAGAAGAACCTCCTCGCCTGCGAGGGCGAGATGCCGTGCGACGCTCACGCCCAGTACGCCTGCACCGATGACGATGACCTTCATTGTTCGGGTAATTCCTTTCTTGCGGCGACGCGCCGCTCACGTGGCAGGAAGGGGAAGCTCCATGAAGAACTCCGCGGTTCCCGGACGAACGAGGGTCGTGACCACTTCGAGGCACCCTCCGTCTTTGGAACGCAATTCCCTGCGTCGCATGAGTGCCGGCGTTCCGATCTCGCTGTCGAGCAGGTTGGCGTCGTCTTGGTCGAGGATCACCGGGTCGAGGTAGAGGCGGATTGCATCGATCGGAACTCCCTTGCGTTGCAAATACGGGAGGGTGACGAGGTCTTCGAGGTTTTCGTCCAGCAGGTCGGGAGCAATCGCGAAGAGAACGACATGCCGCTCGACGGACTGGGGCGCGTCGCGTACGTCGAGCTTGCGGCGGACCAGTTCCACCACGGCCGTGTCAGCGGGAGCACCGGGAAGAGTGAGGACGGCAGCGTCGGCCCTGACGATCCGCGCGGAAACGACGTCGTGTCTGCCCGGTGCGCTCTTCGCCGCTGCCGTGGGAGAAATGAAATTCAGCAGATTGATCTGTCTCGTCACGTCCGCGACAAACGTTCCGTGGCGCCGCCGACGGATCGCCAGTCCCGCATCGGCCAGGTCGTTGAGGACTCGTTGGGCCGTCGCTCGACTGACGCCGTACTGGGTGGAGAGGGCCATCTCCGTCGGCAGCCGCGCGCCAGGACCGAGGTCTCCGGCCTGGATCTTCGCTTCGAGCTCTCGCCTGATCTGTACGTAAATTGGCTCGGTCATGGTTAGACCGTACAATTTTTCAATTGACTGGTAACAGTGGGTTCGTCAACGCTCCCCTCGGTCTCCGCCTCGTCTCGCTGAGCCGCTGCCCCAGAGCCACTCGCGACTGCCGATCACCGCGGGCAACCTCGGAGTCGACTGGCCGGACCTGCTTCGATACGTGGATCAGCACGTCCACCGGGGATGCAGAGCCCAAGGGTGCGCAGCCGATGAGGGGCAAGGAGGCGGGAGGCGCCTCGACGTGGGCCGGCCTTGTCGGGTTGAGGCGGTTTACGGCCAGGCCCGCGAGAGCGCTGGAGTGGAGTCCGCCTGCTGCATCCTTGGCTCGGCCCTGAGTGGTCCTGCAGGCAAGGGGATCCAGGTCGGTCATGAGATTCCTCCTCCCTCCATCACGCGAGCGGCGCGATGCTTCGGCGGTTGGTGGTGCATGACTGTGCAGGGGTGGGCAAAGCCGCTTCACGCAGATGTGACGGATGATCCGAGAGCCCAGTGCGTGGCGGAGTAGATGCGTCAGCCTGAGCGGTTGCCCGACATGCGGGATGGCGCCTTCAGCCTGGGGCCGTGCCGTGCGGAGTCGCCAGCCCTCTGCATCAGCGGAGACTTCGGGTTAGGAAGCCGGGCGCCCCGCTTGATGCGCGGGCCGTCGGCCACCTCGATTCGCAAGGCGCAAGGGTCGCTGGCCTCGGCTTTCGATAGTCGTCCCTGGGCTGGGGAAGTCCGTGAGCGATCGTGTCGGTGATCACCGGTTCGCTGCCCTTGAAAGAGCCGGTCGTTCGAGACTTGCTGGACTCAGATGTGCTTACGGCGGTGGGGGCGTGGGTGGAGCTCTTGGTGGGGGAGTTCCGTGAGGCCGGCCCTTCTCGGGCGGTGATGTGAGCTAGAGGCCGGGGCCCTTGCCTGATATTTCATGTCGATCTCCTGCCTGGTCTGCATGTGGAACGACGCTGACGTCACATGACTCTACAAAACTTCAATTGACCGGTCAATAGTGTTCACCGAGGATCCACGAGCGGCCGGGGCTCGCCCGCCGTACGAGCTAGGGGCAAGGAGCTCTCGGCTCAAA
>NZ_JACBXA010000170.1 GCF_013870515.1 Streptomyces albidus (ex Kaewkla and Franco 2022)
CGAGCGCGTCGGGCCGTCCGAGCACGTCGAGGAGCACCATGTCGTACGGCGGCGGATGCTGCCCTGAGCCGTGGTCGCGGCCCTCTTCGAGCCCTGCCTGCGCGGCGCCCGGCGGCAGATACAGCAGGCGTTCACCGCCGGGGCCGGTGATCTGGTAGCCCGTGCCGGGGGAGTCCAGCGCGACGGCACGTATCCGGTGCCCGCTGATCAGCGCCAGCTCCTGCCGGTCGGAGACGCGAACCGGCGCGGGCAGCCCTGCGGGCGACTCCAGAGCCGGGCCGTCGTGCGGGTGTGAGAGCAGCACCTGCCGCACACCGTGCAGGGACCTGCCCGCACGCGCGGCGGCGAACGCTGGCCCCGGGGTGAGGTCGAGCAGCAGCGTCCCGTCCAGGAGCAGCGACGTCGCGGCACGTGCGTTCGTACGGCCGTCGACGCATGCGGCGCACACGGCGCAGGGGCAGGCGGGGCGCGGGAGGCCGGTGGGGGCTCCGGTGCCGAGCAAGGTGAGTTCCACACCACGATCGTCTCGTGGGCCGTCGGCGGTCGCGCACTCAGGATTACTCTGCGGACAGCGACAGTCGATCTCTGGAGGCATACATGGCGTGGACGTGGCGGTTCGAGAAGTCCGACGGCACGGAGACCGAACCAGCCGTGCAGCCGGAGGACTTCCCCACTCAGGGCGACGCCGAGTCCTGGATCGGTGAGGTCTGGAAGGACCTGCGCGAGGGCGGCGCCGATCAGGTGACCCTGTTGGAGGACGACAGCAAGGTCTACGGACCGATGAGCCTGCACGCCGAGGAGAGCTACAGCGAGGGTGAGATCCCCGAGAGCTGAGCGGCACGTCTTACATTCGCGTGCTCCCGTCGGGCCCTGCCGGGCCCGGCGGGTTTTTCAGTTCGGGGGTCCGGCGCGATTCTCATGCCCTGCGGACGGGCGGTCGCCGCTTCTCCGGCTGCCGCACGCGGAGGCGTCAGACGCCCCGGGCCCCGCAGACGTGGAGCATGGCCGCCACCGAACGGTACGGATCGGTACGGGCCGCCCGCTCCTCCACGGCGAGCATCCGCTCCGCCGCCGCCTCGTCGCTGGGCACGGCGTGGCCGAAGACGCCCACCCCGTACCACTGCCGCAGGGGTGTGCCGATCCCGGCGAGCCCCCTGGTCAGCGTCTCCAGCTCGAAGGCCCGTCCGGCGTGCTCGGGGAAGTCGAAGGCCGCCAGCGCGGCGTCCCAGTCGCCCGCGCGGCCGGGATGCATAGCCAGGGCGTCGTCGTTCCTTATCAGCACCGACAGCAGCCCGCCGGCGTCCAGCACCCGAGCGAGACCGGCCAGCGTGATGGCGGGGTCACGCGCCTGGATGAGACCGCCGTGGCACAGCACGATGTCGAAGGTTCCGGGCAGGAAGTGCGCGCCGGTGTCCTGGCTGCCGCCGGAGACCAGACGCACACGCTTGCGTATGCCCTCGGGCTCCTCGGCCAGCTCCTTCTCCAGGAGTTCGAGCAGATCGGGGTCGGACTCAAGACCCGTCACGTCGTGCCCGGCACGCGCCAGCCGAAGTGCCTGCACCCCACGGCCGAGACCGACGTCGAGCACCCTCAGCCTGCGCCCCACCTCGAAGCCGGCCGCGATCTGCTCGTCGAGCTGGCGGGCGAGGAGCTCCTGCCCGAGCCCGTCGAGCTGTCCGAGCCGGCTGGGCTGCGCGCTCAGGGCTTCTCGCCGCGTGCCACCTGCGGCTTGGGCAGGCGCATCCGGCGCAGCTGGAGCGTACGCATCAGGGCGTAGGCGACGGCGCCACGCTTGGGCTCGTCGGGGAAGCGTGCCCGCAGGTCCCTCTTGAGCCGGAAACCGAGCCCGATCGAGTCGATGACGATCATCACGATCACGAAGAGCCACAGCAGCAGCGAGATGTTCTTGAGCTGCAGCGACGGCATCATGCTCAGGATGAGGATCATCACCGCGAGGGGCAGGAAGAACTCCGCCACGGACCAGCGGGAGTCCACGTAGTCACGGGCGAAGCGCCGCACGGCGCCCTTGTCGCGTGCGGGCAGGAAACGCTCGTCACCGCCTGCCAGTGCCTGACGCTGACGGGCCATGGCGCTTCGGCGCTCGTCACGCTGACGCTTGGCGGCCTCCTTGCGGTTCGCCGGAGCCTTGGCGACGGTGCGGCGCTGGGACTGCGCGTCACTCCGCTTAGGCGTCGGGCGGCCCTTGGGGGCCTGCGGATCGCGGGTCTGATGGGGCTCGGCAGCGGTCACCCTCGGGGTGGACGTGGCCTGCCCTTCCTTCGAACGGCTTCGGAACACGTCCCCAAGAGTACGGTGCGCGCCGGCGTGCTCCCCAGGCCCGGCCGGGAACGATCTGGCAACGGGCCCGGGCCTCGAAGGGCGGCGGCGGGGCTTCCGCCTACTCCCTGGGCCGGAGGTCACGGAGAGTCGATCGTCCTTCAGGATGAGCGCATCCGCCGCCGAACAGTGCGGTAATGGAAGCAGGCCCCGTAGTCTTGGGTCATAAGGTGTGCTGCTGAGGTTCAGTCCGTTAAGAAGGGGGCGCGCGAGGCCCATGAGCGGTGTCATGAAGCGTATGGGGATGATCTTCCGCGCGAAGGCCAACAAGGCCCTGGACCGGGCTGAGGACCCGCGCGAGACGCTCGACTACTCGTACCAGAAGCAGCTCGAGCTGCTGCAGAAGGTGCGCCGAGGCGTCGCCGACGTCGCGACGTCCCGCAAGCGCCTGGAACTGCAGCTCAGCCAGCTGCAGGGGCAGTCCACGAAGCTGGAGGACCAGGGCAAGAAGGCCCTCGCCCTCGGCCGTGAGGACCTGGCCCGCGAAGCGCTCTCCCGCCGGGCGGCCCTGCAGCAGCAGGTCACCGACCTGGAGTCGCAGCACCAGACGCTGCAGGGCGAGGAGGAGAAGCTGACGCTCGCCTCCCAGCGCCTGCAGGCCAAGGTGGACGCCTTCCGTACGAAGAAGGAGACCATCAAGGCCACCTACACGGCGGCCCAGGCGCAGACCCGGATCGGCGAGGCGTTCTCCGGCATCTCCGAGGAGATGGGCGACGTCGGCATGGCCATCCAGCGCGCCGAGGACAAGACGGCCCAGTTGCAGGCCAGGTCCGGAGCGATCGACGAGCTGCTGGCCTCCGGCGCGCTCGAGGACCCCTCGGGCATGGCCAAGGACGACATCACCGCCGAACTCGACCGCCTCTCCGGCGGTACGGACGTCGAGCTGGAGCTCCAGCGCATGAAGGCGGAGCTGGCAGGCGGCTCGGGCAGCGGCGACCAGCAGGCCATCGAGGGCGGCGACAAGGCCGGGCAGGACCGCACGCAGCAGCAGTCACAGGACACACCCAAGTTCGAGAAGTAGCACCCGCGGGCCGGACCGGCTCCGACGGGCAGTGACATCGGGAAGCGGCTGACGGCCCCTCGCCAGAAGGAGAGCGACATGATCGTGCGGATCATGGGGGAAGGCCAGGTGAAGCTGGACGACAGCCACTTCGCCGAGCTGAACAAGCTGGACGACGAACTGCTCGCCGAGATGGAGACCGGGGACGAAGCGGGCTTCCGCCGCACTCTGACGGCGCTCCTCAGCGCTGTGCGGTCGATGGGCACATCGCTGCCCGACGACGCCCTGGAGCCCTCGGAGCTGATCCTGCCCGCACCCGAGGCGTCCCTCGAAGAGGTACGGGAGATGCTCACCGACGACGGCCTCATCCCTGGATGAACACCGCGGGACCGGCAGGCAGTGACGAGTGATCCCGCCCCGATAGGGGCTGCTCCGAGGAGCGGTCACGGGGAGCCGAGCCGTGCCTGACGTGACGACGAATCCCGCGGTCGGCGCCGTGTGCCGGCTTCGGCAGCGGATGCGTGCGCATCCGTACGCGGTCGACGGCCTCCTCGCGCTGGGCGCATTCCTCGCGATCCTGCTGAGCGCTGCGGCGGCGCCGCACGGCCACGACGTCCGTCCGCACTTCGGCGAGCGGGACGTGCATCCGTTGACGGTCGTCCTGGCGGGCCTGGCCTGCTCGGCCCTGGTGCTGCGACGCCGCTCGCCGATGCCGGTCCTGTGCGTCACGGGCCTGGTCACCGTCGTCGGCATGATCACCGATCCGCGCGTCGGCGAGCCCTCGGACGGGCACCGGGCGCCCATCGTGGCCGCCGCGATCATCGCTCTCTACACGGTCTCCAACCGCACCGACCGCGTCACCAGTGTCCGGGTCGGAGCCGTGACCGTGGCCGTGCTCACGGCGGCGGCCATGCTGCTCGGGGGCCGCCCGTGGTACGCGCAGGAGAACCTCGGCATTCTCGCCTGGACGGGCCTGGCCGCTGCCGGGGGAGAGGCCGTACGCAGCCGCCGGGCCTTCGTCGACGCCATACGCGAGCGCGCGGAACGCGCCGAACGCACACGCGAGGAGGAGGCGCGGCGGCGCGTGGCGGAGGAGCGCATGCGCATCGCCCGTGAACTGCACGACGTCGTCGCCCACCACATCGCCCTCGTCAACGTGCAGGCGGGCGTCGCCTCGCACGTCATGGACCAGCGGCCGGACCAGGCCAAGGAGGCGCTGGCGCACGTACGGGAGGCGAGCAGGCACGCCCTCCACGAGCTTCAGGCCACCGTCGGTCTCCTGCGCCAGTCCGGGGAGAGCACCGCGCCGACCGAGCCCGCGCCGGGGCTGGGCGTGCTGGACGAGTTGGTCGAGGGCTTCACCCGGGCCGGGATGTCCGTCTCGGTCTCCGTCTCCGCCGGGCGGACGCCCGCCGGAGACGAGCCGGTGCCCCCGGGCGGGAGCGGGCCTGTGCTGCCCTCGGCGATGGACCTCACCGCCTACCGCGTCGTGCAGGAGGCGCTGACGAACGTGCAGAAGCACGTCGGCACCGGGGCGCACGCGGAGGTGCGCATCGTGACGTCGCAGAGGGGCCTGGAGGTCACCGTCACCGACGACGGGGGAGGCGAGGCCGCAGGGGAGGCGGCCGAAGCCGGACAGGGGCCGGAGCCGAAGGACGCCCCGCAGCCGCAGGAGTCGGGCGAGGGGGCTGAGGCCGCGGTGGCGGGCGGCGGCCACGGCCTGATGGGAATGCGCGAGCGGGCCGCCGCGCTGCACGGGGTGTGTGAGACCGGTCCGCTGCCGGACGGCGGATTCCGCGTGCACGTACGCCTGCCGCTCCAGGCCTCCGGTCCGGGAAGCGACAGGCAGGAACCGCAGGCCCAGGAAGGCGCGACCGCATGACGATCCGGGTGGTGCTGGCAGACGACCAGACGCTGCTGCGCAGCGCGTTCAGAGTGCTGGTCGACTCCGAGCCCGACATGGAGGTCGTCGGGGAGGCTTCCGACGGCGCCGAAGCCGTGGAGGCCGTACGCGAACTCGGCGCGGACGTCGTCCTGATGGACATCCGGATGCCGGGCACCGACGGGCTCGCCGCCACGCGAGCCATCAGCGCCGACACCTCGCTCTCCGGCGTGAGGGTCGTCATCCTGACGACGTTCGAGGTCGACGAGTACGTCGTGCAGGCGCTCCGCGCGGGCGCTTCCGGCTACCTCGGCAAGGGCGCGGAGCCCGAGGAGCTGCTCGCCGCCATCCGTACGGCCGCCAAGGGGGACGCACTGCTGTCACCGGCGGCGACGAAGGGGCTGATCGCTTCCTTCCTGGCGCAGGGCGGGCCGTACGCGACCATGGACGTCTCCCAGGACGGGGCTTCCGGCTCCGGACGTGCGCAGGGGAGCAGCCTGGAGGTCCTCACGGGACGGGAGCGGGAGGTTCTGACGCTGATCGGCGGCGGCCTCAACAACGACGAGATCGCCGAGCAGCTCTCCGTCAGCCCTCTCACGATCAAGACGCACGTCAACCGCACCATGTCGAAGCTGGGGGCACGGGACCGGGCCCAACTCGTCGTCGCCGCCTACGAGAACGGGCTCGTACGGCCGGGCGGCTGAGCAGCCCGTACATCGGAGCCAGCAGCCCGGGGCCTCAGAGAAAGCCCCCTGAAGGGATGTAGGGAGCCGGCGGCCGCATCCCCCTCACGCACACGTAGCCCGCCGTCGTCACCTCCAGCCCCGCCGCCAGGCCGACATCGAGCGCCCACTGCTGCTCAGCCGTGACGTCGTGGATCCTGGCCCGGGTGTTCTCGGGAACGCTCAGCAGGGCGGCTGTCAGCACTCGCGTCGCCAGCCGCCGCGAGGTCGCTGCGAGGAGTTCGACCCTGCCGTCGTCACGGAGATAGCAGTAGCCGCTCCCGGCGAGGTCGTCGGAGACGTACAGGCGGCGGTGCCGGAGCAGGTACTCGTGGTCCACGCCGTGTGCACCGCCGCGCAGCCGCCTGTCGACCGAATCCATCAGATCCCGGTGTGCGGCGGACCCGATCACCGTCGGCCCGTCGGGGTCGGCGAGCCGGGCCGGGTCGACTGTGCCGTGCAGCCGCATCGCCGGATGCAGGTCGAAGCCCGCCTTGCGGTAGGTGCGGGCGGCCACCGGATGACCGGAGCTGCTGACGAGGCCGCGCAGGCACGCCCTTCCGTAGTGGAGTGTCCGCTCGAGCAGTGCCGTGCCGACTCCCTTGCCCTGCGCTTCGGGCAGTACGACGAGCAGGGCGAGCCCCCAGGTGCCCTCCCGGATCAGCGACTGGGCGGCGCCCACGGGCCGCCCGGCCGGGTCCGTGGCGATCCAGCTCCCGGCCGGGTCCGTACGCGTCAGATGGCGGATGCGTTCGCGACGCCGCGCTTCCACCTGCGGGGCGTACCTGGCCACGACACCGTGGCGCCTCTCGTCGCGCGGGCCGGCGAAGGAGGCCTCGGCGATGCGCCGTACGGCTTCGGCGTCCTCCTCGGTCTCCTGCGCCGGTCGCAACAGCATTGCCGCAGGCTACGGCAGGGCCAGCATGCGCTCCAGCGCCAGCTTCGCGAACTTCTCGGTCTCGTCGTCGACTTGGATGCGGTTGACGACCTTGCCGTCCGCCAGCGACTCCAGGGCCCAGACCAGATGCGGCAGGTCGATCCGGTTCATGGTCGAGCAGAAGCAGACCGTGCGGTCGAGGAAGACGACCTCCTTGCCCTCCGCCGCGTGCCGGTTCGCCAGCCGCCGCACGAGATTGAGCTCCGTGCCCAGCGCCCACTTGGATCCGGCGGGAGCGTCCTCGAGGGTCTTGATGATGTGCTCGGTCGAGCCGACCTGGTCGGCCGCGCTGACGACCTCGTGCTTGCACTCGGGGTGGACGAGGACGTTGACGCCGGGGATGCGGGCGCGCACGTCGTTCACCGATTCCAGGGAGAAGCGGCCGTGCACAGAGCAGTGCCCCCGCCAGAGGATCATCTTCGCGTCCTGCAGCTGCTGCGCCGTCAGGCCGCCGCCCGGCTTGTGCGGGTTGTAGACGACGCAGTCCTCCAGCGACATCCCCATGTCGCGGACGGCGGTGTTGCGGCCGAGGTGCTGGTCCGGCAGGAAGAGCACCTTGTTCCGGCGGTCTGCGCGGTCTGAACGGTCCTCGCTCTCCCGTCCCGGCTCACCCTGGGCGAAGGCCCACTCCAGAGCCCGCCGGGCGTTGGAGGAGGTGCAGATCGTGCCGCCGTGCCTGCCGGTGAAGGACTTGATGTCGGCCGAGGAGTTCATGTACGAGACGGGAACCGTGACGTCCGCGACCCCTGCCTCGGTGAGCACGTCCCAGCACTCGGCGACCTGCTCGGCCGTGGCCATGTCGGCCATGGAGCAGCCGGCGGCCAGGTCCGGCAGGACGACCTGCTGGGCGGAGGAGGTGAGGATGTCGGCCGACTCGGCCATGAAGTGCACGCCGCAGAAGACGATGTACTCCGCCTCGGGCCGTGCCGCCGCGTCCCGTGCCAGCTTGAAGGAGTCCCCGGTGACGTCGGCGAACTCGATGACCTCGTCCCGCTGGTAGTGGTGTCCGAGTACGAACACGCGCTCCCCGAGCTTCTCCTTCGCCGCGCGGGCACGCTCGACGAGACCGGGGTCGGAGGGGGCCGGAAGATCCCCGGGGCACTCGACGCCTCGCTCGCTGTTCGGGTCGGACTCGCGCCCGAGCAGCAGCAGCGCGAGCGGAGTCGGCTGTACGTCCAGTGGCTGGGCGGTCACGGCACCCACCCTTTCTCTAGCGCCGCAAGCGGCTTCTCGTCTAATTGACGTTATTAATCATATCCGCTTCATGTCACTTTGACGATGCCGTTCGCGTCGATGTGACGCATTCCCACTCGCTTCGGCTGTGTGCGAGCATGAGGTACGGAGAACGACGCAAGAATGTCCGTGCCCGCCTGGAATGAATCCGGGGCGCCGTCGGTTGACCCGACGGCAGAGCAGTCCGACCAACCCGGGAGAGAAGCAGATGTCCGTATCGGACGAGACCGCTGTGAGCGACGGCATCATCCTGTCCGACGCCGCCGCGGTGAAGGTCAAGAACCTCCTTGAGCAGGAGGGTCGTGACGACCTGGCGCTGCGCGTGGCCGTCCAGCCGGGTGGCTGTTCCGGCCTCCGGTACCAGCTCTTCTTCGACGAGCGCTCGCTCGACGGCGACGTGGTGAAGGACTTCGACGGAGTCAAGGTCGTCACCGACCGTATGAGCGCCCCCTACCTGGGCGGAGCCTCGATCGACTTCGTGGACACGATCGAGAAGCAGGGATTCACGATCGACAACCCCAACGCCACGGGCTCCTGCGCCTGCGGTGACTCCTTCAACTGATCAGGCCCACCAGCCGGGTTGAAGTGAACCGAAGCTGAAAAGGACGAAGGCGGCGGACTCCCCCCACCAGGGGTCCGCCGCCTTCGTCGTTCCGCCCCCGTGCTCTCTCAGGTCTCTCCGGTCATCTCCGCCTGTGCGCCCGCGCCGTCACTTGGCGCGCGGCACGCCTTCGCCGTCCTGGGCGTCGAGCAACTTCCGGTCACCGAGAGCCTTGTCCAGCTCCACCTCGACCGTCTGCCGCTTTGCCATCTTCACGCAGACTTTTTTGGGGTCCGTTTCCTTCGGGCGGACGGTGACCTTCACCGACTTCCCGGACTCCTCGGCGCTCGCCTTGTAGCCACCGCAGACTCCGCCCCAGAAGGTCAGCTTCACGGTGCGGCCCTCGGCGCTGTAGGAGTTGACCGCCTGCATCGGCGAGGAGGAGGGCTTCTCCGCCTGCCCCGAGCCGGCACCCGCACCGGGCGCCGGGTCGGAACCCGTGTCCGAGCCCGATCCGGGCTGAGTGGGCCGCGTCGGCTTCAGGTACTCCGGCTGCACCGCCGCGTGCGAGACGCTCGCCGTGTGCGCACCGCCGCCGAGCTCCACCTTGTAGATCCAGGACGGCACGAGCACCGGCTTGCCGTGCGTGTAGCGCGTCACGAGGCCGAACTCGGCGTCGGTCACCTTCAGGGGCTCGCCCGGTGCGATCTTCCCCGGCTTGCCGTCCTTCTCGTCGGCCTTCACCCCGCCCTTCTCGGAGGCCGGGTCCGGCGCGGGCTCGCGCACCGCGGGGCCGCCGCCCTTGCCGCGCTGCTTGTTGAGGTGCGACAGCGTCTCGTCGGCCGTCATCACCGGGTAGGAGGCGCCCTCCTTGAGCTCCCCGAGGTTTCCGTGGCCGCGGACGACCTTGCCGTCCTCGTCCACGGTGAAGGTGTTGTTCCAGTCCTTGGTCGGCATGCCGCCCACCTGCGGGGTGGCGGCCACCATGCGCATCGAGCCGGTCGCCGTGCTCGCGTCGAGCTTCGCGTCCTCGAGCTTCAGCGTCTTCAGCAGGGGCGCTACGGCGCTCTTCGCCTTCTTCTCGGAGACGGGGTCGCCCTTGCCGGAGCCGGGCATGCCCGGACACGAGTCGGAGGGCCCGCCGCCGTCAGGAGCGACGGCGTCGCCGCGGGGCACCGTCGGCAGCGGCTTCCCGCACGGCATGACCGGCGAATCCTGCGTCTGGTACGTCCAGTTGCCGGCCATCCTGTCGTCGTTCACGGTGAGCGTCAGGCCGTCCTGAGGCTTGCCGTCATCGCCCACCAGCCAGCGGCCGTCCTTCTTCTTCGGCGTCCCGGGCACATCGAGGGCCTTGGCCAGCCCGGCCACCGAGGCGCGGGAGACGCTTGTGGGCGTGCTGTAGACCGAGGCCGCCTCCGGCCCGTCCGGCAGCTTCTTGTTCGCCTTGTAGGTCTGGGGGTGCGGCTCACCCGGGGCGATGCCCGGGCCGTCCTTGCCGTCCTTGCCGTCCTCGCCGCTGTGCTGACCCGTGGCGAGGCCGTCCAGTGCGAGCTTCGGCGGCTTGGACGCGCTGCCCTGCCCGGCGGCGTCCTGGTCGTTGCCCGCTGTCGTCGCCCAGTAGGCGCCGCCACCGCCGGCCAGCAATACGGCAGCCGCCACCGTGATGACGGACAGCCGGCTCCGAGGACGGCGCACGGGCTGAACGTCGGTGGAAGGGGTCTCCCCACCAGGAGTGGGGGACGATTCGGTGCTCACGGCTGTGCTCCTTCGCTCCGTTCATCACTTCAGTCCCGGCTCGGCGTCCGAGGGGACTGCGAGGGACATCGATGTGACGGAGCAAGGGCCCGAGTGGTTCCCGTCAAGGAATTCGCCCTCGGGACGGCCTCGCCGGACCGCTCACCAGTCGCCGTACTCGGACATGCCCTCCAGCAGCCGGGCGGAGGCCGCGGGCACACGCACCCCGCGCAGCGCCTCGTGTGAAGCAGGGGGCGCCGTGGGCGTCGTCGTGAAGGAGAAGGGGCTCGACCAGTGCGGAGCCATGAGGGCGCAGTCGCCGCGCAGCTGGTCCATGGACTCGGGTTCTGCGGCGGCACGTCTCGTGAGGTTCTGCATCCTCACGACGCTACGCAGCAGGTGGGGCTGCCTGGAAGGCCCTACTATCAGGTAGTTACGTACCGTTCGGATACGGAGACCAAGGGGGTAGCGTGATGGTGCCATCCGACAGCGTCCTCCGACAGGAGCAGTTTTCGCCGTGCGTATCGCAGTCACCGGCTCCATCGCGAATGACCACCTGATGACGTTCCCCGGTCGGTTCGCCGACCAGCTGGTCGCCGACCAGCTCCACACCGTCTCGCTCTCCTTCCTCGTCGACAGTCTGGAGATCAGGCGCGGCGGGGTGGGCGCCAACATCGCCTTCGGCATGGGGCAGCTCGGCACGCAGCCGATCCTGGTCGGCGCGGCAGGTGAGGACTTCGGCGACTACCGTGCCTGGCTGGACCGGCACGGCGTCGACACCGAATCGGTCCACATCTCCGAGCTGCGGCACACGGCCCGCTTCGTGTGCACCACCGACGAGGCCCACAACCAGATCGGCTCCTTCTACACCGGAGCCATGAGTGAGGCCCGCCAGATCGAGCTGCAGACCGTCTCCGCCCGGGTCGGCGGCCTCGATCTCGTGTGCATCAGCGCGGACGACCCCGAGGCGATGATCCGGCACACCGAGGAGTGCCGTAACCGGGGCATCCCCTTCGCCGCCGACTTCTCCCAGCAGATCGCGAGGATGGAGGGCGCGGACATCCGCACCCTCATGGAGGGCGCCACCTTCCTCTTCGCGAACGAGTACGAGAAGGAGCTCATCGAGACCAAGACCGGCTGGAGCGACAAGGAGATCCTCGGCAAGGTCGAGACCCGGGTCATCACGCTGGGCGCGAAGGGTGTCCGCATCGACCGTGAGGGCGAGGAGCCCATCGTGGTCGGCGTTCCGGACGAGGAGCGCAAGGCCGACCCCACCGGAGTCGGCGACGCCTTCCGTGCCGGATTCCTCTCCGGTCTCTCCTGGGGCGTGAGCCTGGAGCGTGCCGCCCAGGTGGGCTGCATGCTGGCCACCCTCGTCATCGAGACCGTCGGCACCCAGGAGTACGAGCTGAAGCGCGCCCACTTCATGGAGCGTTTCACGAAGCGTTACGGCGAGGACGCGGCGGCCGAGGTCGCCGACCACCTGAACTGACGGCTGAGCGGCAGGGGCGGTCCCTCAACAGGGCCGCCCCTTCCGCGTGTTCGGACGCGTCCGGGTCCAGCACACGCGGCTACGTGAGCCGCCGGATGCGGAAGGCCGTGCCCTCCGCGCCCAGATACTCCTGGTTCCGCATCTCGCACCACGCCGGGATGTCCACGCGAGCCGCCTCGTCGTCGGCCAGGACGGTGATCACGCCGCCCACCGGTACGTCCTCGATCACCTTCGCGAGCTCGATCACCGGCAGCGGGCACAGCGTGCCAAGCGCGTCGACGGTCAGAGCGGAGGAGTCGGCCGAGGGCGCGGGCCCCTTCTCCCGCGGCGCGGCCGGGACGTCCAGTTGTTCGCGCACGCCGCGCACCGCCTCCGGGAGCACCGTCAGGAAGCGCTCGACGTCGGCGTCCAGCGACTCAGGCGGGGTCGGCGGCAGGGAGATGCGGACGTTGCCCTCGGACAGCACGCCCATCGCACGCAGCACATGACTCGGCGTCAGCGTGCTGGACGTGCACGACGAACCCGAGGAGACCGAGAAGCCCGCCCTGTCCAGCGCGTGGAGCAGGGCCTCCCCGTCGACGTACAGGCAGGAGAAGGTGACGACGTTCGGCAGCCGCCGCACCGGATCGCCTACGACCTCGACGTCCGGGACCAGTTCCTGAACCTGCGCCCGTACGCGGTCGACCAGCGAGCGGAGCCGCCACGCCTCTGCCTCCGCCTCGGCCCGTACGGCGCGCAGGGAAGCCGCTGCGGCGACGATGGCCGGGATGTTCTCGAAGCCGGGGGCGCGGCCCTGTTCGCGCTCGCCGGCGGGAGGCGGTGCGGCGAAGCGCACCCCTTTGCGTATGGCCAGCAGGCCGACGCCGGGAGGGCCTCCCCACTTGTGCGCGCTGCCGGTCAGCAGCGACCAACTGCCCTCGACGCGGCCCCAGGTGAGCGACTGAGCCGCGTCGACCAGCAACGGGACGCCCGACTCCGCGCACACCTCGGCCACTTCGGCGACCGGTTGCTCCGTTCCCACCTCGTGGTTGGCCGACTGGAGGCAGGCCAGGGCGGTCCCGTCGGTCAGCGCCCTCCCGTACGCCTCTGCCGAGGCGCGGCCCGTACGGTCGACCGGCACCTCGGTCACCTCGCCTCCGGCCTCGGCGTGTGCCTCCGC
>NZ_JACBXA010000171.1 GCF_013870515.1 Streptomyces albidus (ex Kaewkla and Franco 2022)
GGCGACGACACCTGCGACCTGAACGACGACAGCGTCGACTGCGAGGGCGGCAACACCGACCCGGACAGCGCCGGCAGCCAGCCCGTCGAGCAGCAGCCGCAGGCTCCCAAGGAGGAACTGGCCGACACCGGTTCCGCCGAGACCACCTTCCTGCTGGTCGGTGCCGCGACGATGATCGCGGGTGGCGTCGGCTTCCGCATGATGCCGCGCATGATCAACCGTCGTACGGCTGCCTGACATCCGTACGTGAGCGTTGCGCCGCGGCGCACATGAGCGACGCACGCAGCGAGGGGCCCGGAACACAGCGCACAGCGCGCGTTCCGGGCCCCTCGTATGTGTATCGGTGTCTACATGCCCTCGATGCCGTGATCGCCGCTCACAACGGGCGGAAGACTCTCGTCACGCAGTGTCACACAGCGCCACTCGACGTTGCGGTCCGTTAGGCGGCGGCCACCCGCTGAGCCACAAGCGCCACCGCGAGCAGCGTCAGCAGCACGGTGAACAGCGCAACCGGCGAAAGACCCGCGAGCGGCGACTCCCGATGCAGGCGCTCACGGTGCGCACGGCAAACGGCGCAGCGCCCCTCACTCACCGGGCCGGCGCAGTTGGCACACACCAGTCGGTCGCATGTCATGCGAACTCCTCCTCAGTCTGCCAACGACACCCCGGAGTCATTCGTTCCCCAAGGGTGCTCCCTTCCACTGTGCCAGCATCCGCGTCCGCACGCAGAGTAGGCAGACAGGTCCGTGCACCGAAGCGAGCGATGTCTGCTTTGCGTCGATAGCGCAGTGACTAAACCCACCAACGAAGGACGCCGACTGCGCACCGTGCACCGGGTCGCGTAAGGTCACCACACCGCCGCCCAGCTGACGCTGGGCGGTGCCCGGGGAGCCGCTCCGCGCGCTCCGCTGCCCCTACCCAGGTCGACGTGGTGTATCCGTGATCCGATTCGACAGCGTTACCAAGTCCTACCCCAAGCAGAACCGCCCGGCGCTCAACGATGTCTCCCTCGACGTCGAGCGCGGCGAGTTCGTGTTCCTGGTGGGCTCGTCGGGCTCCGGCAAGTCCACCTTCCTGCGGCTGATCCTTCGCGAGGAGCGGGCGAGCACGGGTCAGGTGCACGTTCTGGGCAAGGACCTCGCGCGACTCTCCAACTGGAAGGTGCCGCAGATGCGCCGCCAGTTGGGCACCGTCTTCCAGGACTTCCGGCTGCTGGCCAACAAGACGGTCGCCGAGAACGTCGCCTTCGCGCTCGAGGTCATCGGCAAGTCCCGCGTCCAGATCCGCAAGACGGTCCCCGAGGTCCTCGACCTGGTGGGCCTGGGCGGCAAGGAAGAGCGGATGCCGGGCGAGCTCTCCGGCGGTGAACAGCAGCGGGTGGCCATCGCCCGCGCGTTCGCGAACCGTCCCATGCTTCTCATCGCCGACGAGCCCACGGGCAACCTCGACCCGCAGACGTCCGTCGGGATCATGAAGCTGTTGGACCGGATCAACAGGACCGGTACGACAGTGGTGATGGCGACCCACGACCAGCAGATCGTCGACCAGATGCGCAAGCGCGTCATCGAGCTGGAGCGCGGCCGGCTCGTACGCGACCAGTCGCGCGGCGTCTACGGATATCAGCACTGAGCCGATGAGCGGCGGTCGCCGGTGCGACCGGTGCACCTGTGAGCGGCCGGTCTGAACAGTCTGAGCCGTCTGGGCAGTTGAGACAGCAACACACTGAAAGGACGCCATGCGCGCCCAGTTCGTACTGTCGGAGATCAGCGTCGGTCTCCGCCGCAATCTCACGATGACCTTCGCGGTGATCGTGTCGGTCGCCCTGTCGCTGGCGCTCGCGGGCGGTTCCCTGCTCGCGCGTGAGCAGGTCAGCACGATGAAGGGCTACTGGTACGACAAGGTCCAGGTGTCGGTCTATCTCTGCAACGAGAACGACGCGGAGTCCGACCCCAACTGCGCCAAGGGCGCCGTCACCGGACAGCAGAAGCAGCAGATCCGCACGGAGTTGGAGAAGCTGCGGGTCGTCGACAGGGTCTACCACGAGTCCGCCGACGAGGCCTTCAAGCACTACCAGGAGCAGTTCAAGGACTCACCCCTGGCGGACTCGCTCACGGCCGACCAGATGCAGGAGTCGTACCGGGTCAAGCTCAAGGACCCGACCAAGTACCGCGTGCTCCAGACGGCGTTCTCCGGCAGACCGGGAGTGCAGGAGGTACAGGACCAGCGAAATCTGCTGGAGAACCTCTTCAACCTGCTCAACGGCATGAACATCGCTGCCCTGTTCGTGATGGGGCTGATGCTCGTCGTCGCCCTGCTGCTGATCGTCAACACGGTCAGAGTCTCGGCGTTCAGCCGACGGCGCGAGACCGGGATCATGCGGCTGGTCGGTGCCTCCAGTTTCTACATCCAGATGCCGTTCATCCTGGAGGCGGCGATCGCGGGCATGATCGGAGCGGGCTTCGCCTGCGTACTGCTGATCGGCGGCAAGTACTTCCTCATCGACTCCTGGCTCCAGGAGAAGATCGCTCTCATCAACTTCATCGGCTGGGACGCGGTGTTCAAGGTCCTTCCGCTTCTGATCGCGGTGGGTGTCCTGATGCCGGCGGTGGCTGCGTTCTTCACGCTGCGCAAGTATCTGAAGGTGTGACGCACGACGCTGACGCTGTACGGTCAACGACCCGTGCGGCGCCCCCCGTCTGCCCTACACTCCGAATCATGTCGGACTCGTGGTATTCCGCCCAAACCCCCGACAAAGACAGGGGGAGTCCCCGGCAACTGCGCCGAGGGGCGGGTCTGGCACTGGTCTTCGCGAGCGTTCTTGCAACGGGCGCGGCGACCGGTGCCTGGGGTGAGGGTGTGACTTCGTTCGCCGGTCCGTCCGAGGCGGCAGCCGCGGGCGCGTCCACCGCGGACGCCAACTTCCATGGTGTGCACGGCGATGCGAGAGGCAGAGCGGCCAGCACGCGCGGTCACGCCGAACGCGCCGGCAGCGCGAGCAAGGCCGACGAGGCCGAGGCGTTGGTCAGCCGGAGCGGCGACCGCTGGTCCGCCGCCTACACGGCACGGGAGTACGAAGGCCTGCGGCAGACCCTGGACGGCGAGTACGTCGGCGTCGGCATCTCCGTGCAGCGCGAGCGGGACGCGCAGGGCTCTCCCGCCGTCTCCGTCGCCCGCGTCCAGCCCGGCAGCCCGGCAGCGCGCGCGGACATAAGGCCGGGTGACCGGCTGCGGGCGGTCGACGGTGCGGACGTCGCGGACCACCCGGTCACGGACGTGGTGGCGCGGCTGCGCGGCTCCGGCGGAGAATCCGCGGACTCCTCCCCGGTGGGCAGCTCCGTCGACCTCGCACTCGACCGCGAGGGCAAGCGCTGGAAGGAGAAGCTCCAGCGCGCCCGTCTGACGGCCGACGCCGTGACCGTCGAGAGGAAGGGCCACGGGGTCACCCGTATCAAGGTCTCCTCCTTCACCAAGGGATCCGCGGAGCAGGTGCGCGCGGCGGTCGCCGAGGACGCCTCACAGGGCTCCGGGATCCTGCTCGACCTGCGCGGCAACTCGGGCGGACTGGTCAGCGAAGCGGTCGAAGCAGCGTCGGCCTTCCTCAACGGCGGCCTGGTCGCCACGTACGAGGAGAACGGCTCCCAGCGTGCGCTCTACGCCGACGCCCATCCCGCCGCGGGCGGGAGGCAGTCCGCCCGGCCGCTGGTCGTGCTGGTCGACGGCGGGACGATGAGCGCCGCGGAACTGCTGACCGGCGCCCTGCAGGACAGGGGGCGTGCTGTCGTCGTCGGCTCCCGCACGTTCGGCAAGGGGTCGGTCCAGATGCCGCGGGAGCTGTCGGACGGCTCGGTCGCCGAGATGACGGTCGGGCACTACGTCACACCCTCGGGCCGCTCCCTGGACGGGCAGGGCATCACCCCGGACCTGTCCGTGGACGCCCCTCGGGACGCCGCCCATCGGGCCCGCACAGTATTGAGTGGCCTGGAGCCCCGGTCGTAGTGGGAGAATGGCCGGGCTATGGCGAAGACGGACGACAAGAACAAGGGCAAGAGCAAGAAGGCCAAGGAAGCTGGCGGCCGTAAGCTCGTCGCGCAGAACAAGAAGGCGCGGCACGACTACCTCATCCTGGACACCTACGAGTGCGGGCTCGTGCTGACCGGCACCGAAGTGAAGTCGCTGCGGCAGGGCCGGGCTTCGCTGGTCGACGGCTTCGGTCAGCTCGACGGCGGTGAGGTCTGGCTGCACAACGTGCACATCCCGGAGTACGCCCAGGGCACGTGGACCAATCACACGGCCCGGCGGAAGCGGAAACTGCTGATGCACCGGTACGAGATCGACAAGCTCGTCGGCAAGACCCAGGAGACGGGGCACACGCTGGTGCCGCTCGCGTTGTACTTCCTGAACGGCAGGGCCAAGGTCGAGATCGCGCTGGCGAAGGGCAAGAAGGAGTACGACAAGCGTCAGGCGCTGCGGGAGAAGCAGGACCGGCGCGAGTCGGACCGGGCGATCTCCGCAGCCCGGCGGCGTCAGCGAGCGAAGGCGTGAACACGGAGTGTGAGCGGCCGCCGTCGCCCCGTGTCCTGTCTCCCGGGTCTCCCGGTTGCGGGAATACGGGCGCGGAGTAAACGGTTGGCTCAAGGGTGGCCAGGTCACGTACCATGGTCACAGCGCCGCCCCCGCGAGAGCGGGAGCGGGTTGTCAACTCAACATGGGGATGATCGGTTTCGACAGCGGATGTCGAAGCAGGTGAAGCGAGCCGAGGAACGCGGTAATGATCTCGTTAACCATGTGCCGCAAAAAAATAATCGCCAATCAGAAGCGCGATTCCTTCGCGCTCGCTGCCTAAGCAGCGAGTGTGAAGTGTCAGCCCGGGTGCGTTCCCGACCCGGATCCTGGCATCAGCTAGGGAACTCACCGCGTAGGCCCGGTCACGGGGTCTGCCGGGACATCAAACAGTGACTGAGCCCGTCGGAGACTTGTCCACGTGATCTCCGGGGCTGAGAAAATCGAAGTGGACTGCGCTCGGAGAAGCCCTCCTTCCGCTCCGTTGGACGCGGGTTCGATTCCCGCCATCTCCACGAGGTCGAGGGCGAGGTGTGTCCGCGGAAAACGCGGACCGGCTCGCCCTCTTCGTTTTTGCGAGGCTTCGCCTCGCGTGGCGGGGGCTTCGCCACCCGCACCCCCGTTGGGTGGGGGCTGGTGTGTCTGCGGAATACGCGGACCGGCTGGCCCTCTTCGTTTTTGCGAGGCTTCGCCTCGCGTGGCGGGGGCTTCGCCACCCGCACCCCTGTTGGTAGGGGCTGGGGTGGTCGGCGAAGGGGCGGGTTCGCTCGACCTGTCGGTTTGCGGGTTCCTAAGCTGCCCGACCCCTCGGTTGGGCCGGTGTGGCCGCCGCGCATCCCCCTTTTGTCGGCGTCCGCACCAAGGCGTGCACCGCTTCCTCCCACCCCTCTACGAGGGTGGCTCCGGGCGCCCGTTCGTTGTGCCTCCGCGCTTCCGGCGTTGGTGGAAAGGCAGTGAAGGCCCCTTCGACCCTTCGGCCTTTCGTGCTCTGATGGGGGACATGGACCGTACGGACAAGAACCAGGGGCTCACTCTTCCGGCCGAGCTGTACCTGCTCGCCTGTGACATCGAGAAGGAGAAGCTCGGCAGGCGGGAGGTGCTCGGCAACGTGCTGCGCGCGGCCGTGCTCGTCGAGTTGACCGATCGCGGCTGTCTGATCGACGAGGACGGCAAGGCCCACACCGTCGGCGACCGGCGTACCGGCGACCCGGTGCTCGACGACTCGCTGCGCGCCATAGCGGAGGACAGGCGCCCCCGTAAGTGGAAGGCGCTGGTGCAGCTGCACCGCAAGCAGGTCTTCCAGGGGGTGGAGCAGCAGCTCGTACGTGAGCGCATCATCGGCATCGAGCACCGCACTTGGCGCTACGACAAGATCGTGGTCAAGGACACGGGCCTGGCGAAGCGCCTGCGCGCCGAGGCGGTGGAGACGCTGACCAGCGGCCGCCCCGTCGAGGACTTCAGCACCCGGCAGGCCGCGCTGACCGCGCTGGCCGCCCTCGGGGAGCTGCCCAGCGTCGCATCCGGCAAGGAGCGCCGTGAGCACAAGGCTCGCATCAAGGCCCTCACGGAGCGCGCCGGCCAGGCAGGCCCGGCCCTCAAGAAGGCGCTGAACGAGATGGACATCGCGACCATGGTCGTGATCACCGGCGCGGCCACCGCCGCCGGTAACTGACCGCAGCGGGAAGAAGCCGCCCCATGGACGAGGAGCCGAACGGGCGGCTCGGCCCCGGTGACGTGGAGCCGCTGGGGCCCGGCTCGCTGACCTGGAAGTACTTCGGAGACTGGCGCGGAGTGCTGCTGGCCCCCTGGGCAGGCGCGATGCAGAACATGCATCCGGGGCTGGGCGCCGGAGTCGCCGAGCACTCCCGGTTCTTCGAGGAGCGGTGGCAGCGGCTCTTCCGTTCGCTCTATCCGATCGGTGGCGTGGTCTACGACGGCCCGCGGGCGGCGGAGACGGCACGTCAGGTGCGCGGCTACCACAACACGATCAAGGGTGTCGACGAGCACGGACGCCCGTACCACGCGCTCGATCCCGAGACGTTCTACTGGGCGCACGCCACGTTCTTCATGCTCACGCTCATCGTCGCCGACCGTTTCGGGCCGGGCCTGACGGAGGCGGAGAAGCAGCAGCTCTTCGACGAGCACGTGCGCTGGTGGCGGCTGTACGGGATGAGCATGCGGCCCGTACCGGAGAGCTGGTCCGACTTCGAGACGTACTGGGACCGGATGGCGGCCGAGGTGCTGGAGGACAACCGGCCCGCCCGCGACGTGCTCGACATCCGGTACATCGCGAAACCGCCGGCGTTCTCCTGGCTTCCCGACCTGGCATGGCGTGCGCTGCGCGGTCCGCAGGCACGTTTCACCGTCTGGTTCACGGTCGGGCTGTTTCCGGCGGCGGTGCGCGACCGGCTCGGCTACAGCTGGACGGTCCGGGACGAGCGCCGGTTGCGGCGCATCGGACGGCTCGTGCATCACACCTGGCGGCTGGTGCCGTTCCGCTGTCGCTATCACCCGCGAGCACGGGCGGGCTGGCAGCGCGAGGCGGGGCTGCGGGCACAGGACGCCCCTCATGTCGAGTCCCCGGCACGCAACTTGCCCCTTCCCGACGAGCTCGACTCACCGAAGCACTACGTACCGCCGGTGAGCCCGGACGGAGTCGGGAGCAAGACCGGCAAGCGCCTGCGCAGGCGGTGACGGGCAGCTGCCCGCCTGCAAGCACTGCCGCGCGTTCATCGACGGCTGCAACGACCGCGCTCACCCGTGCGTCCGGGACGAAACTCGGTAGCGAGCCCGGGCCCTCACGGACAACATGAGCGCATGAATGACCAACTCGGACGATGGAGCCAGGCAACCGTTTACCCCGACATGTGGGCAGACCCGGACGACGACCCCCGCAACAGCGAAGGGGCCAGTCCGGACGGGGAGCTTGCGACGCTGCAGGACTTCCTGACGAACTACCGCATGACCCTGCGGATGAAGTGCGAGGGCCTGGACGCGGAGCAGTTGGCTCGTCGGTCGGTTCCGCCGTCGACGATGTCGCTGCTCGGCCTGCTCCGGCACCTCTCCGAGGTGGAGCGGGACTGGCTCAACTGGATCAGCGACGGTGATCCGCTGCCGAAGCTGTACGGCGCGCGTGACGCGGACTTCGACGGAGCTGTCGGCGAGCAGGCCCAGGTCGATGCCGCGTACGCCGATCTGGCGCGCGAGCAGGCCGCCACCGATGCCGCACTGGCCGAGCACCCGGATCTGGGTGAGCGTCTGGGGAAGGACCGGATCGCAGTACGGGAGTTGATGGTGCACAGGATCGAGGAGTACGCCCGTCACTGCGGGCAGGCCGACCTGTTGCGCGAGTGCATCGACGGCAGGGTGGGCCAGTGATGAGTGCCGGGGAGCCTGACGCGCTGCCGAAGGTGCATGCCGGATCGCGGTGAACGACGGCCCGCTCGGACTTTCCTCTCCATCCGGCCAGACGGGTGCGGCAGTTGAGCGCGAGAGCGGTACGTCCGGAAGGGCTTGTCCGGTGGCGGGCGGGACTTCGCCGTACGGTTCGTGGGGGCCGTCTCACAGCGCGTCAGCCGTCGGTCGAGCCGGGAGTTCTACGCCGACTTCATGACGCGTACGTCCCGACTCGACTGTGATCCGGGGCAGTTGCTCGTGCTGCCCGGAACGGCCCCTTCGTCATGCCGTCGGAGGCCGGGGCGCGGTCCCGCACGAGGGGTTCAACGAGCTGACGCAGCCCGGGTATTCACGTCAGTTGCCGCACCCGCACCTCGGACTGGGCCTGAACCGTGAGGAGTTGGGCCGTCCTTGGGCCGCGTCGCCGGATCGAGCCGTGGCGGGCGGTGACGGCACTCGGTTCCCCCAGCGCGCTCTCGACACCGCCCGTCGCGTCGTACCGGCCCTGTGCGAGCGAGCCCTTTCCGGGCTGCCTGAACGGTCAGCACCGTGGGCGTACCACGAGTCCCCGCGAGCCGCTACTCCCAGCATGGTGCGGCGGGGTGATCTGAGGGGGCGGCACGGGAGGCCGCAGTGGGTCACCGCGGCCTCGGGTCGGCTGCCATCTGCAGCGCAGCCGGCGTTTGTTTCTCCTGAGGCGTCAAGTGTGAGATATGTGAAGACGATCTTCACCTTTGGTGCTTCGGCTATTCGCACCTCGGGCGGGGCTGCCGGACGGTCGCGAGACGTTTGCGAGACGGGTCTACGGGTCGCTGAACCCCCTGGCTGAGGCGCCGAGTTGATGGTCGAAGCTCAGTGAAAGCTTTGGTTCAGGTTGTGAACGCCTACTGCTCGGGTTGAGCCCATTGGGACTCTATTTGATTACGGTCTTGTCCAATGAGTGAGTAAAAAGCCCGACTAGTCATATCTGCGTCTTCACATCTGCGATACATTTTCTCCTTCAACTAGGAGGGGGCGCGCTCGTACCAGGGTGGGGGGAGCGCGCAGACAGCAATGGCTGAACAATCAAACAAGCCGGACATGCCGGTGTTCGTGGACAGCAGTGGGGGCAGGCGCCGGAAGTGGCGTCAACTCGGCCTGGCGATGGGGGTGGCCGGCGGGGGGTATGCGCTGGTCCTCGCCGTCAGCGTGATCGGGGGGAACTCCGATGCGCCGTGGGTTCTGATTCCGGGTGCGTCCGATGAGAAGTCGGACTCCGTGCGGGTCGTTCCGCAGAGGGGCGACGCATCGGACGAGGCCGCTTCGGTGACGGACGCGGAGGCACGCCTCCTCGGCGAGGAGCCCTCAGGATCGGCTTCGGCGACGGCCGGCAAGAAGGCGGGCAAGGCGGCAAGTTCGGCCGGTGTCTCGCCCACCGCCGGGAAGTCCGCGGGCGCGAAGGCGAAGGCGAAGCTCGTCGGCGACACCAACGGCACGACCGCGGGCGGCACCACCGCAGGCGGCAGCAGCGCGGGCGGCAGCACTGGGGGCACCGCCGCGGGCGGAGCCACCGGGCAGACCGGCGCACCTCCCACCGGAGGAAATCCGCCTGCCGTTCCGGGCGACGGGGGTGCGACGGGATCGACTGAAGCACCCGCCGAGCCCGACCCCGATCCTTCGACCCCGACGGACGAGGGGCTGCTCGGCGGCATCCTCGGTGGCCTTCTCGGCGGTTCGGCGGCAGACGGAGCATGAAGTCTGCCTCTGCGGGCAGCCGGAGGCGCCGGCTGCCGCTCCGCTATCTGCTGCCTTCGATCCTTCTTGTCGTGGTCGTGGTGATGCTTCTGCTGCGCGGGTACGTGCACAGCGAATTCCTCGCCGACCACCGTGTGCGCCCGGCTGCGGGCACGAGTTCGGTGCCCGAGAAGGTGCTCAGTGGCGGACCCGTGCTCGACGCACGTGGCGACGAGCCCGTGAGCCACCGCGTACCGGACCACAAGATCGTGCTGACCTTCGACGACGGCCCCGACCCGGAGTGGACGCCGAAGATCCTCGACAAGCTCGCCGAATACGACGCGCACGCCGTCTTCTTCGTCACCGGCACCATGACGTCACGCCACCCCGAACTCGTGCGGCGCATGGTGGCCGAAGGGCACGAGGTCGGGCTGCACACCTTCAACCACCCCGACCTGTCCTACCAGTCGGCCTCCCGCATCGACCGGGAGCTGGCCCAGAGCCAGCTGGCGCTCGCGGGCGCGGCGGGCATCCGCACCTCGCTCTTCCGGCCGCCGTACTCCTCGACCGTCGACGCCCTCGACGACAAGTCCTGGCCGGTGACCCGCCAGATCGCCTCCCACGGCTACCTCAGCGCCTTCATCGACACCGACAGCAGGGACTGGGCACGCCCCGGCGTCGACGAGATCGTGCGATTGGCCACGCCGCAGCAGTCCGGCAAGGGCGCGATGGTCCTGATGCACGACTCCGGTGGGAACCGTTCGCAGACCGTTGCGGCCCTGGACCGTCTGCTGCCGCGACTTCAGGCGCAGGGTTACGCATTCCCGCATCTGACCGAGGCGTTGGGCGCCCCGAGCCCGCACACCGCCGTGCACGGCCTGGACCGCTGGAAGGGATACGCCTTCGTCGCCGCGGTCGGGGTCTCCGAGCACGCCATGAGCGTCCTGGTCGTGGCGCTGGCGATCGTGGGCGCCCTGGTGATGGCGCGGTTCGTGCTGATGCTCGTCCTGTCGGCAGCGCACGCGCGGCGAACGCGCCGCCGCGGCAGGGGCAACCCCTGGGGGCCGCCCGGTTCCGGACGTGTCACCGAGCCGGTCACCGTCCTGGTACCCGCGTACAACGAACGCGAGTGCATCGCCAACACCGTCCGGTCGCTGATGAACAGCGACCATCCCGTCGAGGTGATCGTCATCGACGACGGCTCGACGGACGGCACACCGGAGATCGTGGAAGCGCTGCGCATGCCGGGCGTGCGCGTAGTACGCCAGCCCAACTCGGGCAAGCCCGTGGCGCTCAACACCGGTCTGCAGCACGCCTCGTACGAGCTGATCGTCATGATGGACGGCGACACGGTCTTCGAGTCCACGACGGTGCGGGAGCTGATCCAGCCCTTCGTCGACCCGCGCGTCGGCGCGGTCGCCGGCAACGCCAAGGTCGGCAACAGGCACAAGCTGATCGGCGCGTGGCAGCACATCGAGTACGTGATGGGCTTCAACCTCGACCGCCGCATGTACGACATGCTGCGCTGCATGCCCACCATCCCCGGTGCGGTGGGCGCGTTCCGGCTCAGCGCGTTGAGGCGGGTCGGCGGCATGAGCGACGACACGCTCGCCGAGGACACCGACGTCACGATGGCACTGCACCGGGACGGCTGGCGCGTGGTGTACGCGGAGAAGGCGCGAGCCTGGACCGAGGCACCCGTGACCGTGAAGCAGCTGTGGTCGCAGCGGTACCGGTGGAGCTACGGCACCATGCAGGCGATCTGGAAGCACCGTCGAGCAGTGGTGGAGCGCGGCCCTTCCGGGCACTTCGGCCGCGTCGGGCTGCCGCTCGTGTCCCTGTTCATGGTGCTCGCCCCGCTGCTGGCACCGCTCATCGACGTCTTCCTCGTGTACGGCCTGGTGTTCGGGCCGACGCTGCGTACCGCACTGGCCTGGGCGGCCGTACTCGCGCTGCAGGGAGTGTGCGCGGCCTACGCGTTCCGGCTGGACCGCGAGCGGCTGACGCCGCTGCTGACGCTGCCGCTCCAGCAGCTGCTGTACAGGCAGTTGATGTACGTCGTGCTGCTGCAGTCGTGGATCACGGCGCTGACCGGCGGCCGGCTGCGGTGGCAGAAGCTGCGCCGCACGGGGCAGTTGGAAGCAGCACCTCTCACCCCGCAGGCCGTTGTCCACGCCGTCCCGGTGCAGGAGCGGGACGCCAGAGAACAGAGTTCCGCCGCATGACCGCCGGGGCACGGACGGCGACTTCACCGGATGCGTCCGGCAGCGTCGTCACATCCCGAGCGTCGGACGGCACCGGCACACGTCAGAGTGTGCCGGGCCGCGACCGGTACCTGGACCTCCTGCGGGCCGTCGCCCTGGTGCGCGTCGTCGTCTACCACACCTTCAGCTGGGCCTGGCTGACGTTCCTCTTCCCTTCCATGGGCGTGATGTTCGCGCTCGCGGGGTCCCTGATGGCCAGGTCGCTGGGACGGCCCGCCCTCGGCGTCGTGCGCAGCCGCATAAGGCGCCTGCTGCTGCCGCTCTGGCTGTACGGGGCGCTGCTGGTGACGCTGCTGTTCGTACAGGGATGGCGGCCGGGCCACGGCGTGGGCGGCTGGCTGCGGCTGGCGTGCTGGCTCGTGCCCGTCGGCAGCCCTCCGTACCCCGAACTGATCGGCGACGGCGGGGGCCTGCTGGACGACACCTGGGCCATGGAGGCGGCCGGTCCGCTCTGGTACCTGCGGGCGTACCTGTGGTTCGTCCTGCTCTCCCCGCTGATGCTGCGCGCCTTCCGGCGGCTGCCCTGGGCGACGCTCCTGGCTCCGCTCGTGCTCACCGCGGTCGTGGGAACCGGTCTGATCAGCATCCCCGGCGAGACGGGCGAAGCCGTCACCGACTTCGCGGTGTACGGCGCGTGCTGGCTGCTGGGATTCGCACACCACGACGGGCTGCTGCGCCGGCTGCCGATGTCCGCCGTGCTCGCCACCTCGTTCGTCACGATGGCGGCAGGCCTGTGGTGGGCGAGCGGTCACCCCGGCGAGGAGGGCTGGGATCTCAACGACATCCCGCTCGCCCAGGCCCTGTGGTCCTTCGGCTTCTGCCTCCTCCTGCTGCGCATCAGCCCCTCGTGGAAGCATCTGCCCGGACCGCTGCACCGGCTGGACAGACCGGTCACGCTCGCCAACTCCCGTGCCGTCACGATCTACCTGTGGCATCAGCCGGCGTTGATCGCGACGATTCCGCTGCTGGACCTGCTCTGGCGGATCCCGTTCGTGGAGAACTCCGAGCGGATCTCGGAGCTGCTGGAGAACTCGTACGACGGCTTGGTCTTCGTCGTGGTGTGGCCGCTGCTGGCGCTGCTGATCGCCGCCTTCGGC
>NZ_JACBXA010000172.1 GCF_013870515.1 Streptomyces albidus (ex Kaewkla and Franco 2022)
GACAGCGAGGACGACGCCCGATGACCACCCCGCACCAGCAGCCTCAGCAGCCGCCCATGAACCCGGGGTACCAGCAGCACGGTGGTCCGGCTACCGCGACCGCGCCGCCGCCCGGCGCTCCCATGGCCGGCGGCTACGCCTCCCCCATCCCCCTCAAGCGGACCCACCTCGGCCACGCCATCGTCTCGGAGTGGACGAAGATCCGGTCGGTGCGCTCCACGGTGTGGACGCTCGGCGTCATGTTCCTGCTCGTCGTCGGCATCGGCCTGCTGACGGCGTCGCTGCTCAGCGGCGGCACGTTCACGGGTATGCCGCTTCTCGCACCGGGGCTCTTCGGGCTGATGCTCGGGCAGATCTGCATCATCACCCTGGGCGTGCTGGTGATCACCTCCGAGTACGGCACGGGCATGGTCCGCACCACGATGACCGCCTGCCCCAAGCGCGGCCGGGTGCTGATCGCGAAGGCACTCATCTTCTTCCTCCTGGCCTTCGTGATGACGACGGTCGCCTGCTCGGTCACCGCCCTCATCAACTCCGCGTTGCTGAGCGACCAGGAGGTCCCCGAGTACGTCCAGCGCGTGGAGGAGCTCCAGAAGTACGTCCAGGACGGCCAGGTCGTCGCCGACAGCGGGCAGTGGCTGGGAGCGACAGTCGGCGCCGGTCTGTACGTGGCGCTGCTCGGGCTGCTGGCGCTGGCCGTCGGCGCACTGCTGCGGCACTCGGCCGGAGCGATCACGACGATGCTCGGCCTCGTCCTGCTGCCGCTGGTCCTCGCGCTGTTCATGGGCGGCGAGAAGCTCAAGGACGTGCGCGACTTCCTGATGGAGTACTCGCCGCTCAACGGGCTGGCCTCGCTCTTCCGGATCCCCATGGCGACGGACGATCCGAACACCACGGGCTGGCCGTTGCTGGGCATCCTCGCCGGCGTGACCGTCGCCGTGCTGGTCGCCGCCTACGCGCTGCTCAACAAGCGCGACGTGTGAGGCGAGGTGTGCTGTGCGGCGGTCACCCCCGCACAGCACACGCAGCACATCAGCGTCAGCCGTCCTCCAGGCCGTCTGCCGTCGTTCTCCGCCGAGTTGAGGCCCTCCACGCGTAAAGCGGAGTGAGAGGGGCACTGGGCCCGCGCGATCACGTGCTCGTGCGGATGGAGGACCAGTGATGGGTGTACGCACCTGGCTCGAGAGCTGGCCGGTGTACCGGCAGTTGACCAGTGAGGATCCGCTGGGCCGCGGCGCGGCGGCATCCTCGGCCCGCACCCGGGAGTTGCGCCCCCGCACCGAGACCGCCGACAAGGTCGTGAAGTCGATCTGCCCGTACTGCGCGGTGGGCTGCGGGCAGAACGTCTACGTCAAGGACGACGAGGTCGTCCAGATCGAGGGCGACCCCGACTCCCCCGTCAGCCGCGGCCGTCTGTGCCCCAAGGGCTCGGCGACACTCCAGCTCACCACCGGCGACGCCCGCCGCCACGAGGTCCTCTACCGGCGTCCGTACGGCGAGGACTGGGAACGGCTGGACCTGGAGACCGCCATGGAGATGGTCGCGGAGCGGGTCGTCCGTTCGCGGCGCGAATCCTGGGAGTGGGAGCACGAAGGGCTCCGCGTGAACCGCACGCTCGGCCTGGCGACGCTGGGCGGCGCGGCTCTCGACAACGAGGAGAACTACCTGATCAAGAAGCTGTTCACGGCTCTGGGCGTGGTCCAGGTCGAGAACCAGGCCCGGGTCTGTCACAGCTCAACGGTCGCCGGGCTGGGCACGTCCTTCGGACGGGGCGGCGCCACCACCTTCCTGCAGGACCTGCAGAACTCCGACTGCATCGTCATCGAGGGTTCGAACTTCGCCGAGGCACACCCCGTCGGCTTCCAGTGGGTGATGGAGGCGAAGGCCCGCGGCGCCAAGGTGATCCACGTCGACCCGCGCTTCACCCGTACCAGCGCGCTGGCCGACCTGCACGTACCGATCCGGGCGGGCACCGACATCGCCTTCCTCGGCGGCATCGTCAACCACGTGCTGAGCACCGGCTCGGACTTCCGCGAGTACGTCCTCGACTACACCAACGCCGCCACCATCGTCGGTGACGACTTCCAGGACACCGAGGATCTCGACGGTGTCTTCTCCGGCCTCGATCCGGACACGCGCCGCTACGACAGGGACTCCTGGCAGTACGCGGGCGGCGGCGAAACCAGACAGCCCGCCTCCGGCGAGGGCGACGCGGTCCACGAGGAGGACCCCGAGGGCAGCCGCACGCCTGCCTCCGCGGGCAAGCCCGAGTCGCACGGTTCGGGCGGCCCCGGGCTCGAGGGCGAGTCCTCCTCCCGGCAGGACCGCACGCTGCAGGACCCGCGCTGCGTCTACCAGATCCTCAAGCGGCACTACGCCCGCTACACCCCGGAGATGGTCGAGGAGACCTGCGGCATTCCGCGGGAGACGTTCCTGGAGGTGTGCAGGGCGCTGGTGGAGAACTCCGGCCCGGACCGCACCAGCGAGTTCTGCTACGCGGTCGGCTGGACTCAGCACACGGTGGGCGCCCAGTACATCCGCACCGCCTGCATCCTCCAGCTGCTGCTGGGGAACATCGGCCGCCCCGGCGGCGGGATCCAGGCGCTGCGCGGACACGCCAGCATCCAGGGATCCAGCGACATCCCCACGCTCTACAACCTGCTTCCCGGCTACCTCCCCATGCCGCACGCCCACGAGAACGAGAACCTGGACACGTTCGTGGAGGCCGTG
This sequence comes from Streptomyces albidus (ex Kaewkla and Franco 2022), assembly GCF_013870515.1. GTDB lineage: Bacteria > Actinomycetota > Actinomycetes > Streptomycetales > Streptomycetaceae > Streptomyces > Streptomyces albidus. The sequence goes on from NZ_JACBXA010000172.1 coordinate 2,731, forward strand.
CGGGCCGACAAGGGCTACTGGGGCAACATGCGCTCGTACTTCGTCAGCCTGATGAAGTCGTACTGGGGCGACGCCGCCACCGCGGACAACGACTACTGCTTCGACCACCTCCCCCGTCTCACCGGTGCGCACAGCACGTACGAGACCGTCCTCAACCAGCTCGACGGCATCTGCAAGGGCTACTTCCTGATGGGGGAGAACCCGGCGGTCGGTTCGGCGAACGCCCGTATGCAGCGCATGGGCATGGCCAACCTCGATTGGCTCGTCGTGCGCGACTTCTCACTCGTCGAGTCGGCGACCTGGTGGAAGGACGGGCCGGAGATCGAGAGCGGGGAGATGCGCACCGAGGACATCGGCACCGAGGTCTTCTTCTTCCCCGCGGCGTCCCACACGGAGAAGGCCGGCTCGTTCACGAACACCAACCGGTACGTGCAGTGGCACCACGCGGCGAAGGAGCCGGACGGAGAGGCGCGCAGCGACCTGTGGTTCGTCTACCACCTCGGCAGGCTCATCAGGGAGCGGCTCAGGAACTCCGCCGACCCCATGGACCGTCCCGTGCTCGACCTCACCTGGGACTACCCGACCGAGGGTCCCCTCGCGGAGCCCAGCGCCGAGGCCGTTCTCGCCGAGATCAACGGGTTCGACGCCGAGGGCCGGCCGCTCTCCCGGTACCAGCAGTTGAAGGACGACGGCTCGACCTCGTGCGGCTGCTGGATCTACTGCGGGGTCCGCGCCGACGGCGTCAACCAGGCCGCCCGCCGGAAGCCGCACACCGAGCAGGACTGGATGGCCTCCGAGTGGGCGTGGGCCTGGCCGGCCAACCGGCGCATCCTCTACAACCGCGCTTCGGCCGATCCCGAAGGCAACCCGTGGAGCGACCGCAAGGCGCTGGTGTGGTGGGACGAGCAACAGGGCCGCTGGACCGGCCACGACGTCCCCGACTTCATCGCGGACCGGCCCCCGTCCTTCCGTCCGGAGCCGGACGCCGTCGGACCCGACGCCCTGAGCGGCGTGGACCCCTTCATCATGCAGGCCGACGGCAAGGGCTGGCTGTACGCGCCCGCGGGACTGCTCGACGGGCCGCTGCCCACTCACTACGAGCCGCAGGACTCACCCGTCCGCAACCCGCTCCACCCCGGCCAACAGCGCAGCCCCGTACGGGAGATCTTCTCCCGCGAGCACAACCGCTACCACCCCAGCGGTGACGAGCCCGGCTCGGACGTCTATCCGTACGTGGTGACCACGTACCGGCTCACCGAGCACTTCACCGCCGGCGGGATGACCCGCTGGTCGCCCTATCTGGCGGAGCTACAGCCGGAGTTCTTCTGCGAGGTCTCCCCCGAACTGGCCCGGGAACGCGGGCTGGAGCACGCGGGCTGGGCCACCGTCGTCACGGCCCGCAGCGCTGTCGAGGCCCGCGTGCTGGTGACCGAGCGGATGTCTCCGGTGCGCGCGGGCGGCCGTACGGTCCACCAGATCGGGCTGCCGTACCACTGGGGCCGCAACGGCTACAGCACCGGGGACGCGGCGAACGAGCTGACGTCGATCGCGCTCGACCCGAACGTGCACATACAGGAAGTCAAGGCCCTCACCGCCGACATCCGTCCGGGACGGCGGCCACGGGGCGCGGACCTGCTGCGGCTTCTGGAGGAGTACCGCAAGCGTGGCGGCATCACTGAGCACACCGGCATGGAGGTACGGACGTGACTGAATCCATCATCGGCCGCAACCTGCTCGCCGGCCCCGAGAACGATCCGGCGGGCGACGCGGGGCACGGCGAACACCCGCCCCGTGTCGGCTTCTTCACCGACACCTCCGTCTGCATCGGATGCAAGGCGTGCGAGGTGGCCTGCAAGGAGTGGAACGCCATCCCCGAGGACGGCATCGAGCTCAGCGGGATGAGCTACGACAACACCCAGGGCCTGGGCGCCTCTTCCTGGCGGCACGTCGCCTTCATCGAGCAGAGCAAGCCCGTCGGGCACGCACACGCCGACGTCGACCACAGCGATGTGGACGTGCTCGCTCTCGCCGCGCAGGGCTCCGGCACCCCGCCGGAGGAGGCGGCGGTCACTCCGACCACTCCCCCCGAGGCCGGGTCGGAGGAACGCGGTGAACTGCGCTGGCTGATGTCCTCGGACGTGTGCAAGCACTGCACGCACGCCGCCTGCCTCGACGTCTGCCCCACCGGATCGCTCTTCCGGACCGAGTTCGGCACCGTGGTGGTCCAGGAGGACATCTGCAACGGCTGCGGCTACTGCGTACCGGCCTGCCCCTACGGCGTCATCGAGCAACGTCCCGACGACGGCCGGGCGTTCAAGTGCACCATGTGCTACGACCGGCTGGGCGCGGGCCAGGAGCCCGCCTGTGCCAAGGCGTGCCCGACGGAGTCCATCCAGTTCGGGCCCCTGGACGAACTGCGCGAACGGGCCGAGGCGAGGGTCGCTCAGCTGCACGAGGCGGGTGTCGGGGACGCACGGCTCTACGGGCACGACCCCGAGGACGGCGTCGGCGGCGACGGCGCCTTCTTCCTGCTGCTGGACGAGCCCGAGGTCTACGGACTGCCGCCGGACCCGGTCGTCACCACCCGCGATCTGCCGGACATGTGGCGGCACGCGGGGGCGGCGGCGCTCACTCTCCTCGGCGGACTCGCGGCCGTCTTCGCCGCGCACGGACGCAACGACGCCTTGAAGTGGAGGATCCGGCGATGAGCGACGGCGCACAGGGCGACGGCCACGGTGCGGGCAGGAACGAGGCCGACGGCAACCCGGCCGAGGCACGTCAGGCCGGCAGCATCTCCGACGTCACCAAGGAAGGGCAGCAGGGGATCCGTCCCAGCCGAGAGGCACTCGTCGGCGCCCAGGACCTGACGGGCGGCGAACGGCCCGGAGGCAACGGAGCCGGGGCAGACGCCGGCAAGCGGCACGGCAAGGGCAGGCACCGTCGTGGCAGGGCCCGCGGCCGCAAGGGCGAGCAGACGATGGTCCCGGAGGCCGAGTTCACCTCCTACTACGGCAGGCCGGTGCTCAACCAGCCCGCATGGCAGCCGCTCAACATCGCCGGGTACTTCTTCCTCGGCGGCCTCGCCGGTGCGGGCTCCGTGCTCGCAGCCGGGGCCGAGCTGAGCGGCCGGCCCGTCATGGCCCGCGCGCTGAAGGTCACTTCGACGGTCTCCGTCGCCGGCTCGGCCGCCGCCCTCATCCACGACCTGGGCCGCCCCGGACGGTTCGCGAACATGCTGCGGGTCTTCAAGCCGACCTCACCGATGAGCGTCGGCTCCTGGCTGCTCGCCGCCTACGCTCCCGCCTCGTTCGTGGCGACGCTGTGCGACGCCGGCGGGAAGCTTCCGCGCATCGGCCGTACGGCGACGGTGGGAGCGGCCCTGCTCGGACCTGCTGTCGCGTCGTACACGGCCGTGCTGGCCGCCGACACCGCCGTGCCCGGCTGGCACGAGGGCTACCGCGAACTGCCCTTCGTCTTCGTCGGTTCGGCGGCCACGGCCGCGTCCGGCATGGCCCTGGCGGCGTCGCCGCTCGCGGAGAACGGCCCGGCGCGGAGCGCCGCGGTGGCGGGGACAGCCCTCGAGAACGCGGCCATGAAGGCGATGGAACGCAGGCTGGGGCTGGTGGCCGAGGTCTACCGCGAAGGTCGCGGCGGACGGTGGATGCGCGCAGCCGAGGCGCTGTCCCTGGCGGGCGCGGCGGGTGCGGCAGTGCTCGGAGGGCGCAGCCGTGCGGCTGCGGGTCTGTCCGGGCTGGCGCTGGTCGCGGCCTCGGCGTGCACGCGACTCGGCGTCTTCCACGCCGGATTGGAGTCCTCGAAGGACCCCAAGTACACGGTGGTGCCGCAGCGGAGGCGACTTCAGGAGCGCGAGAGGTCGCAGGGAGGCCAGAGGCTCTCAGGGACGCCGGAACGGTGAGGAGGGCGCCGAGGCGTTGACCGGACGAGTGGTCCACGCAGGTGCGGGCCCGCGAAACCGTAAATGCGAGCGACACCCGTACGAGGGACGGTCAGTAGCGCGGCGCGTTGCGTGAGCGTTGAAGACGCGCCCCCCGCCGGTCCCGCGCGTTCCAGCACGACTTGTGCCAGTGACGCCGGTCCTCGACGTGCCCCATGCGCGGCCAGGCCACCACATGCGGCACGCCCGCCGGGATCTCCTGGTCGCAGCCGGGGCACCGGTACTGCTTGCCCGCGGTGCCCCCGACCAGGCGCACCGCCCACTCCTCGCCGCGCCAGTCCTCGGTGCGCTCCAGCCCGTAGCGCCCCCCTGCCTCGTCGTCTTGACGCCCGGAGGCGGAGGAAGAGGAGGAGCTGACTGCACCGCCGCGGGGGCGGTTACGACGCGGGGACACGGAACACCTCGACAGATCGGAACCGGGGCCTCACCAGAGTAGTCATCAATGACCCGAACGCCCGCAGCACCGGCGACAGAGCAGACTGGTCCGCCCGGCGCCCTGTTGTCGGGTGCCGTTCATCGGAAGAATTGAATTTCATGCCGTGCCCTTGGCACGTGTCATCCGTTAATGCCTGATGGGGTCCTGAACGCTCAAGAGGAGGGCACAGCATGCGAGTTGGAGCGTTCGTGCTGGCCGCGCAGTTCCCAGGGCAAGGGCCGAGGGAGCCGCTGCACCGCGCAGTCCGCACGGGGGAACTGGCGGAGCAGTCGGGGCTCGACTCGGTGTGGCTCGCCGAGCACCACTTCGTCCCGTACGGAGTCTGCCCGTCCGCGGTCACCCTGGCCGCGTTCCTGCTGGGGCGTACCCGGCGCATCGGCGTCGGCACCGCGGTCAGCGTGCTGCCCAACGCTCACCCTGTCGCGCTCGGCGAGCAGGCCGCGCTGCTGCACCTCACCTCGGGCGGCCGTTTCACGCTCGGCCTCGGCCGTGGCGGCCCGTGGGTCGATCTCGAAGTCCTCGGCGGCGGCCTGGAAGCGTACGAGCACGGCTTCACCGAGGCGATGGATCTGCTGCTGCGCTGGCTGAGCGAAGCCCGCGTCGGGACGGACGGAGAGCGGTACCAGTTCCGCGAGGTCGACGTCGTGCCGCGCTGCGACGCGCCCTTGAGCCCCGCCGAGGACGCCAACGCCGAGGGGCCCGCCACCGCCGAAGGCTCTTCCTCCGCCACCGCCGGCCAGAGTTCGTTGACCCGTCCCACCGTCGTCGTCGCCTGCACCTCGCCCGGCACGGTCCGGCTCGCTGCACGCCGCGGACTGCCGATGCTGCTCGGCATGCACTGCGACGACGAGGAGAAGGCGGAGGTCGTGGCGATGTGGCGCCGTGAGGCGCGAGAGGCGGGGCTCGCAGCCGAGGAGATCGAGCGGGCCGCTTCCCTGCACGTGTCCGTGGGCGTCGCTCAGGTGGCCGACGACACCGATGAGGCCGCCGAGTCCCTGATCAAGACGATGCCGGACTGGTTCCGCGAAGGACTCGGAGCGCACCGCACGGTGGACGGACGCCGCCGCACGATGCGCGACCCGCTCTCATACACCGAACTGCTGTGCAGGCTGCACCCCGTGGGGACCCCGAAGCTGTGCGCGGACCGTCTCGCGGCGACGCACGAGCGCACCGGCATCGACCGGTTCGCCCTGCTCGTCGAAGGGACGGGCGATCTCGCGGCGACGGAGCGGAACGTGCAGCGGCTCGGCGAGGAGGTCCTGACGCAGCTCCCTCCTGCGTCCTGACTCCCGCGCACCCGGCGCTCGCTGTCACCGCCGCCCGTCGCGTGTGTGCGAATCCGTCCGGATGCGTACGTCCGGATCCGCAGCCTGAGCACGCTGCCGCTGCCCACGGGAGCAGCGGCAGCGCGGCACTGTGCCGGCTGCGCTGGTGCAGCCTTCAGCAGTCGCGCAGGGTCGGCGACTGGTTGAGCAGCTGTCCGCGGACCGAGGTGAAGCGCGCCAGCCTGTCGTCCACCGACGCGTCCAGCGGGAAAACCGCGACCCGGTGACAGTTCTGGAAGGCAAGCCGCACACCGAAGTGCCGCTCCAGCGCCCCGCGTATCGCATCACTGGCCAACGCGCGTAGCAGCTGACCTCGAGCCTGCTCGTTCGGCGGCGGCGTCTGGTTGTCGGCGAACTCGCCGCCGTCCACCTTCAGCCGGGCCACCAGCGAAGCGACCATCTCCCATGCGTACGGGAGGGACGTGCGGACGCACTCGACGAAGTCTCTCTCGTCGACTTCTCCCTGCTCGGCCTGTGTCAACAAGGCCGGTGAGACGTCGAGCGACATGGGTTCTCCTCTCGCGACCCCTGGGGATATAGGGGTCTTCCTGATGGGAATGGAGGGACCCGGGCGGCCATCGCGTGATCACGCGACTCCGTACGGCGACACCCCCCATCGTTAACGTTAAGGGGCGGAGAGTGACCGCACCATGCGAATGGGCATACATCCGGCCACTGTTGAACGGGGCGATCAAGGGGCGAATCGCTTATCGGGAGCGGCTTCCAGTAGCGTGACCGACCATGCGTCTCGTCATCGCCCGGTGCTCCGTCGACTACGCCGGCAGGCTCACGGCCCATCTCCCCTCGGCCCCCCGTCTCATCCTGGTCAAGGCCGACGGCTCCGTTTCCGTACACGCGGACGACCGCGCGTACAAACCTCTCAATTGGATGTCACCGCCGTGCACGGTGAAGGAGTCCGAGGAGAGCTCCAACTCGGTCTGGACCGTGCAGAACAAGGCGGGCGAGAAATTGATCATCACCATGGAGGAGGTCCTCCACGACTCCTCGCACGAGCTGGGCACGGACCCGGGCCTGATCAAGGACGGCGTGGAGGCGCATCTTCAGGAGCTTCTCGCCGACCGCATGGACACCCTCGGCGACGGCTGGACGCTGATCCGGCGTGAGTACCCCACGGCCATCGGCCCCGTGGACATCCTCTGCCGCGACGAGACGGGCACCACGATCGCCATCGAGATCAAGCGGCGTGGCGAGATCGACGGCGTGGAGCAGCTCACGCGCTATCTGGAACTCCTCAACCGGGATCCTCATCTGGCCCCGGTGAAGGGAGTCTTCGCGGCGCAGGAGATCAAGCCGCAGGCGCGTGTGCTGGCCTCGGACCGCGGCATCGGATGCGTCACGCTCGACTACGACTCGCTGCGCGGCATCGAGGACGACAAGCTCCGGCTCTTCTGACGCCCGCCTGCCGGACGCGTGCCCTCACCAGCCATTCCTCAGTTCCTACTAAGAACGTACCGCCGTACGAGGGCACTCCTGTCTCACTCTCCGCCCGTCCCTGGCCGCCGCCCTCCGTCCTGGGATACCGTCCGAGGCTGCTCGCGCCGGGCGGCCGTCCGGCGGCCGTCGGACACGGAGGTGCACGGTGCGGATCCTGCTCGTGGCCAGTGCTTTCAACAGCCTCACACAGCGCGTCCAAGCAGAACTGATCGCCGTCCGGGACCACGAGTTGGACGTGGTCCCGGACGGCGATCAGGACGCCGTACGCGAGGGGGTGCTCCGTCACGTACCGGAGCTGATCATCGCCCCGATGCTCAAGACGGCTCTTCCCGAGGACGTCTGGTCCGGGCACACCTGCCTGATCGTTCATCCGGGTCCGCCCGGCGACCGCGGCCCCTCGTCTCTCGACTGGGCCGTCGAGACAGGCGCCACGCGGTGGGCGGTGACCGTGCTGCAGGCGGACGCCGAGATGGACGCCGGCGACATCTGGGCGACGGTTCCCTTCGAGATCCCCCCGGGGGCGGGCAAGAGCGACATCTACCGCAACGAGGCGGCGGACGCCGCAATGGCCGCCGTGATGCTGGCCGTTGAGCGCTTCGCGTCCGGTCGGCACAAGCCGCAGCCGCAGCGCACCCTCGAGGTGGATCCGGTCTGGCGCCCGTACTTCGGCCAGGACCTGCGCCGGATCGACTGGTCCGCCGACTCCACCGCGACGGTGCTGCGCAAACTCCGCGCCGCCGACTCCCAGCCCGGCGTGCTCGACGAACTACTTGACGCAGAATGGTTTCTGCACGGCGGCCGTCCCGAGCTCGAACTGCGTGGCGCCCCAGGGGAGATCCTGGCCACCCGTGCCGGCGCGGTGTGCCGGGCGACGCGGGACGGAGCGGTGTGGATCCCGCAGCTGAGACCCCGGCGGACGCAGGGCGGCCCCTCGACCTTCAAGAGACCCGCGGTCCACGCCCTCGGCGGTCTGCTTCCCCCCGTACCGGAGATTCCCGCACCACTGGAGACACCCGCAGGACGGCACATCTGGAGCGACATCCGCTACGAGCAGGAGGGCGAGGTGGGCTTCCTCTGGTTCACCTTCCCCGGCGGCGCGATGAGCACGGCCGACTGCCGGCGCCTGCTGCGGGCCTACCGCTTCGCGCTCTCACGCCCCACGTCGGTGCTCGTCATGGGCAGCACCCGCGACTTCTTCTCCAACGGCATCCACCTCGGCGTCATCGAGGCCGCCGCGGATCCCGCGCAGGAGTCCTGGCTCAACATCCTGGCCATGGACGACCTGGTGGAAGCCGTCCTGCGGACCACGGACCGGCTGGTCGTGGCGGCGCTCGGTGGCAACGCGGCCGCCGGAGGCGTGATGCTCGCGCTCGCGGCGGACGAGGTGTGGTGCAGAACCGGCGCCGTACTGAACCCCCACTACCGCCTGATGGGCCTGTACGGCTCGGAGTACTGGACCTACACCCTGCCGCGCCGCGTGGGGCCGGCCACGGCGCAGCGGCTCATGGACGAGGCGGCACCGCTGAGCGCCGCGAGCGCCGCCGAGATGGGCCTCGTCGACGCGCTGGTGCCTGCCGCGCCGGGGGACTTCGCGCACGAGACATCCCGCATGGCCGCGGACGCCGCTGCTGCGGCGCGGCTTCCCCTGCGCCTCACGGAGAAGGCCCGTGCACGCGCGCGGGACGAGGCGGTCAAACCGCTGGCCGCCTACCGGGGTGAGGAACTGAACAGGATGTGCCGCCAGTTCTTCGATCCGGACGAGCCGTATCACGCCCTGCGCAGGTCGTTCGTACGCAAGGAGGGCGCACGCTCTCCTGCCCGGCGCTGACGGGCCGACCGGGCAGGAGAAGCGGTGATCTGAGCGCTGTTCCGTCAGGCGATGGGTGTGCCGGTCGGGCTGGGGGTGCCGGTGCCGCCGTCGGTCGTACCGCCTGTGTCGGTACCTCCGTCGGCGCCACCGTCCGTACCTCCGTCGGTGCCACCATCGGTACCGCCGTCAGTGCCACCGTCCGTACCGCCATCGGTGCCACCATCGGTACCGCCGTCAGTGCCACCGTCCGTACCGCCATCGGTGCCACCATCGGTACCGCCGTCAGTGCCGCCATCGGTACCGCCGTCCGTACCTCCGTCAGTGCCACCATCGGTACCTCCGTCAGTGCCACCGTCCGTACCGCCATCGGTGCCACCGTCCGTACCGCCGCCGTCCGTACCGCCGTTGGAGCCGGGGCTGCCCGCACCTCCCGAGTCGCCCGGCTCGCTCGTGGACGGATCCTCGCCCGGCTCCGAGCTGCTCTCACTCGGCGACGCGCTGCTCGGGCTGTCGGACGCTCCGGGGGATTCGGAGGAGCTGGGCTTGCGCGACTTACGTGTGTCGCTCTCCGGGCTGCCGGACTCCGGGTTGTCGGCGTTCAGTTCGCTCTCTTCGTCCGGTTGCGTGGACGAGGAACCGGGCTTGCCCCCGCGGTCGGAGGGACCGGGACCGTCGTCCGGCATGGAACCGAGCCCCATGATCGTGCCGAGCACCGCGGCCAGTACGACGCCGGCTCCCGCCGCCGCCATGTTCCCGCGGTTGCGGGGCACACCCAGCATCCGGCGCTCGGTGGCGCCCGCGACCGCGCCGCTCTTGCCGGCTGCCTCGTCCTTGCAGCGAAGGGCGGCCGTGGCGGCGACGGTACGGGCTGCGCCCGTGTCCTCGGTCGCCTTGTCCGGCTGAGGGCTGCGTCCCTGCCGGAATGCGGCGGCGATCGGCGTCTTCCTGTCCGCGGATGCGACCGGCTCGGGAGCGACGGGCTCATCATGCGCGACCGACTCATGGGCGACCGGCTCATGGGCGACCGGCTCATGGGCGACCGGCTCATGGGCGACCGGCTCATGGGCGACCGGTTCGGGCGCCACAGGCTCAGGTGCGACGGGCTCAGGCGCCACGGGCTCAGCCGCAGGCTT
>NZ_JACBXA010000173.1 GCF_013870515.1 Streptomyces albidus (ex Kaewkla and Franco 2022)
TCGGCGCTGGGTCCGGAAGCGGGCGCGGCTGCACGTTCCGATGTGGCCCCGGGAACGGGCAGCTCCTCCGCCGTGGCCTCGACCGCCCTGGCGGTGACCCGTTCCAGCAGGGCCGACACCTCGGCTTCGTCGACCTCGAACTCCGGTACGCGGCCCGGGCTTTCCGCCTCCCGGCGCCAGGACGCGTACCGCGCCGCCTCCGACAGTGCGTGGGCGGCACGTTCGGGCGCCGGATAGGAGGGGATGCCGCGCTCGGAGAGCGCGTCGTCGAGCCCCTCGATCGCGAGGTGCACGACGGTGACCGGCTTGCCGGCCTCCGCGGAGGCGTCGCGCAGCGCGTCCGCCAGCTCCCCCGCCGGGGTGTCGCCGACCCAGGGGATGACGGTGACGACGACCGCGTCGGTCTCCGGGTCCTCCATGGCGGTGCGCAGCGCGTTCCGGTACTCCTCGGGAGTGGCGGAGGTGGTGAGGTCGCGTACGGGACGGGGATGCAGACCGTAGGCGAGGCACGCGTCGTAGGTGATCAGCCCGAGTGATTCCGCATTGCCGAGGATCGCGGTGCGCGGCCCGGCGGGCAGGGGCTGCGAGACGAGCAGGGCGCCAGCGTCGAGCAGTTCGGTGACCGTGTCGACCATGATCACGCCGGCTTGCCGGAGCAGCGTGCTGACGGTGGCGGGCGGGGTGCTGGTGACCGGAGCGGCATGACCGGGCGGCGGTGCACTCCCGCTGTGCCGGGCGCCCTTGACCACGACCATGGGCTTGCGGGCGGCGGTGCGCTTGGCGAGCCGCGTGAACTTCCGCGGGTTGCCGATGGATTCGAGGTAAAGGAGGGCCACGTCGGTGTCGGCGTCGTCGTCCCAGTGCTGCAGCACGTCGTTGCCGGAGACGTCGGCGCGGTTGCCCGCCGAGACGAAGCTGGACAGCCCGATACCGCGCCGGTGGAGACCGGCGAGCAACGCGATCCCGATGGCGCCGGACTGGGTGAACAGGCCGACCCGGCCGCGGCGCGGCATCTCGGTCGAGAGCGTGGCGTTGAGGCGCACGTCCGGCGAGGTGTTCATCAGCCCGAAGGCGTTGGGACCGACGACGCGGGTCCCGTACGAGCGTGCCAGCCGGACGAGTTCGCGCTGCTCGTCGCGGCTGAACTCGGCGCTCAGCACGACGAGTCCCTGCACGCCCGCTTCCCCGCACTCGCGGGCGACGGCGGGCACCTGGGCGGCGGGAACCGCGACGACGGCGAGGTCGACGTGCTCGGGTACGTCCTGGACGGACCGGTACGCGGGCACACCGCCGAGTTCGCCGCCGCTCTCCGGCAACGCCTGGTTGATCGCGTGGACCCTGCCGGTGAATCCACCGGTGTGCAGGCTCTCCAGGATCCTCCGTCCCGCCCCTCGCGCCGAGCGGCTCGCACCGATCACGGCGACCGACCCCGGGGCGAGCAGGCGCGCCACCGAGCTGCCCTCCGCCCGCTGTTCACGGGCGCGCATCACCGCGAGGGACTGCTCGGTGGGTTCGAGGTCGAAGGTGAGATGGACGGAGCCGTCCTCGAAGCTGCGGCGCTGCGAGTAGCCCGCGTCCGTGAACACCTTGATCATCTTGTTGTTGGCGGGCAGCACTTCGGCGGTGAAGCGCCGGATGCCGCGCTCGCGGGCGACAGCCGCGATGTGTTCGAGCAGAGCGGACGCGACGCCACGGCCCTGGTGGTCGTCCCGCACGAGGAAGGCGACCTCGGCCTGGGCCGAGGGCGTGGTGGCCGCACGACCCGTGTCGTCGATCCGGTCATATCGGACGGTTGCGATGAACTCGCCCCCGACGGTGGCCGCGAGGCCGACCCGGTCCACATAGTCGTGGTGAGTGAAGCGACGTACGTCACGGTCGGAGAGGCGTGGGTACGGGGCGAAAAAGCGGTAATACTTCGACTCATCGGAAACCCGCTCGTAGAAGCTGACGAGCCTCTCGGCGTCGTCCGCGGTGATGGGCCTGATCAGGGCGGTGCCGCCGTCGCGCAGCACCACGTCGGCCTCCCAGTGCGCCGGGTACGCAGGCTCCTCCGGGGTACGCATGGGGTCAGCGTAAGGCCGTACCGGCACGGACGTCTCGGTACGCTCAGCCGCGCACGTCACCGGGGGTGCGGGGGGCCGGGACAAGTGTCATGCGAGACTGGCTTCGGCCGTACGCCAAGAACGACTCGAAGGGCAACAACCATGGTAGAGCGCCGCGTCACCGTCGGCTGGGCCGAGGGCTTGCACGCCCGCCCCGCCTCGATCTTCTGCCGCGCCGCGGCTGCCGCGGGGGTCCCCGTCACCGTCAAGAAGGGTGACGACGGCACACCGGTCAACGCCGCTTCCATGCTCGGCGTGCTCGGTCTCGGCGCGGAGGCCGGCGAGGAGATCGTCCTGGCGTCCGAGGCCGTCGACGCGGAGGGTGCCCTGGAGCGCCTGGCCACGCTGGTTTCCGAAGGGCTCGAGGAGCTTCCGGAGACCGTCTGATCCGAACTCTCCGGCTGCGCCGAGCCCGTCTCGGCCGGTCTCAACCTCACGGATGGAATTCTCGGCGCAGGCCGCCGGGTTCCATCCGTTCTTGCGTCCGGGACGTCACACGATCACACGAGGCGCCACAAGAGAAGCCCCCGGCCGCGAGAGGCGGCCGGGGGCTCCGTCGTACTGCTCTTCATCTGCTGCTGAACACTCAGACGTCGACGCCGTGCTTGCTCAGGTAGGCGATCGGGTCCATGTCCGAGCCGTAGTCCGGGCCGTTGCGCGCCTCGAAGTGCAGATGCGGGCCCGTGGTGTTGCCGGTCGAACCGGACAGGGCGATCTTCTGTCCGGAGGTCACCGACTGGCCTGCCGAGACGCTGATGGAGGACAGGTGGCCGTACTGCGTGTACGTGCCGTCCCGGTGCTTGATCACGACGTTGTTGCCGAACGAGCCGTCGCTGCCCGCCTCGACGACCTCGCCGGCCGCGACGGACTGCACCTCGGTGCCCTCGTCCGCCTCGAAGTCGATACCGGTGTGGCTGCCGGAGGACCACAGTCCGCCTGAGGACTGGTACGGCGTGGAGACGGACGGGTCGTCCAACGGCGCCGTGAAGGCGTTGAGCTTGGCCCGCTCGGCGGCCCTCGCGGCCTTCTCCCGCGCCTCGCGCTCCCGCTTCGCCTTCTCGGCGGCGGCCTTGCGCTTGGCCTCCTTCTCGGCCTTGGCCTGTACGGCCGCGGCCTTCTGCGCCTGGGCCTGGTCGCTGACGGTGGCGGCGATCGAGTCGCCGAAGCCGACGGCGCGGGTCAGGGCGGTGTCGTGCCCGGTCCCGGCTTCCTTCGAGCTGATCTCGTCGGCGGCCTGGCCGGTGGCGGGCGCCTCCTGGCCCGTGAGGGCCGTCGCGGGAGTCGCGATCGAGCCGACGACGCCGGCGGCCGCAAGGCTTGCGATGCCGACAGCGTGGGCGCTGCGGCGCTGTATCCGTGGGGGACGTCGGTGCTTCCCCCGGGCATGCGTGAACGCCATGGGCTGGCGTGACTCCTTTCCTTCCTTCTCGCTTACCGAGTCTGCCCCTGCCTTTCGGCAGCGGGATCCCCAGACGGTTCGGAGCAGGAAGGTCTCCTACGGACCGCCTCGCGAGAGGCGCTCCGATTCACCCCACCCCTTCCATGGCGGTCCGGCTTCGGTGCCCGGACCTGGAAGGGACCCTCTGCGCACCGCCGAGGCGGCACCACGAGGGAAGGATCCCCGGTTCCCCATGCACCTGTCGGTGCGGGGACTCAGCGATGCTGAACGTCGGCCGCGGTCGCGGTCACTTCTGACGAACAGCCGGATCGACGCTAAATGGGGCATCTGCCAACCGCCAAACCAAACCCTGGATTTGTCGCGTAGGCCACACAACGGACCTGGGCAGAGTTCATCAATTCAGGACATACGGAAAACGCAGTGGGGCGGCTCCGGCTCGACGATCCGAGCCGGAGCCGCCCCACGAGCGGCGACCGTCACCTGACGGTGCGTGAGTTGCTCAGTTCCCGGAGACCACCTTGACCTCGCCGATTCCCAACTCCCGTACGGAATCGGCGATCTGGGAGGCGTCCCCGACGAGGATCGTCACCAGGCGGTCGGCCGGGAAGGCGCTGACGACCGCGGCCGTGGCCTCGACGGTGCCGGTCTCCGCGAGCTTCGCGTACACCTGCGCCTGGTAGTCGTCGGGGAGTTGCTGCTCGACCTGCTCGGCCAGGGTGTCCGCCACGGCGGCCGCCGTCTCGTACTTCAGCGGAGCGACACCGACCAGGTTCTGCACGGCGACGTCACGCTCGTCCTCGGTGAGACCTTCCGCGGCGAGGGTGCGCAGCACCTGCCACAGGTCGGCGAGGGCGGGAGCCGTGACGTCCGTGGCCACGGAGCCGGAGATGGCCAGCAGGGCGGCGCCCGTGCCGTCCGCGGTGGAGCGCAGGACCTGCCCGAAGGCGCGCACCCCGTAGGTGTAGCCCTTCTCCTCGCGCAGGACCCGGTCCAGCCGGGACGTCAGCGTGCCGCCGAGGCAGTACGTGCCGAGGACCTGGGCCGGCCAGACGCGGTCGTGCCGGTCGGGCCCGACCCTGCCGATCAGCAGCTGCGTCTGCACGGCGCCGGGGCGGTCCACGATGACTACGCGGCCGGTGTCGTCGGCGGTGATGGGCGTCGCCCGGCGGGGCTCGGCGGTGGAGCCCGTCCATGCGCCGAGGGTGTCGGCCAGGGCGGCGTCCACGTCGATGCCGTCCAGGTCGCCGACGACCACGGCGGTGGCCGTGGCCGGACGTACGTGCGCGTCGTAGAAGGCGCGGACCGCCTTCGCGTCGATGCGGGCGACGGTCTCCTCGGTGCCCTGACGGGGCCGGGACATCCGGGTGCCGGCCGGATAGAGCTCCTTCGCCAGCTCCTTGGCCGCACGGCGGGTCGGGTTCGCCAGCTCGTGCGGGATCTCGTCCAGGCGGTTGCCGACCAGGCGCTCGACCTCGCTCTCGGGGAAGGCGGGGGCACGCAGCGCGTCCGCGAGCAGGGCGAGCGCCTTGTGCAGCCGGGAGGCCGGGACCTCGAGCGAGACCCGTACGGACGCGTGGTCGGCGTAGGCGTCGAGGGATGCTCCGTAGCGCTCCAGCTCGTCGGCGAACTGTTCGGCGTCGAGCTTGTCCGTGCCCTCGGAGAAGGCGCGCGCCATGATCGTGGCGACGCCGTCGAGGCCTTCCGGCTCGGCGTCCAGCGGGGCGACCAGCGAGACGTCCACGGCGACGACCTGCTGGCCGGGACGGTGGCAGCGCAGCACGGTCAGACCGTTGCCGAGCCGGCTCCGGTCGGGGGCAGGGAAGGCCCACGGCTTGGGCCGCCCGCCCTGCGGCTGCGGGTGGAATTCCATGGACGTGCCTGACGTACCTGCCGCAGCCGTCTGTGCGGGGGTGGGGGCGTCGCTCACTGGGCGGGCTCCTCGCTCTGGTCGTTTTCATCGGCGGCGGACGGCTCTGTGGGCTCGTAGACGAGCACGGCGCGGTTGTCGGGGCGGAGCCTCGCGGCGGCGACGGCCCGGACCTCCTCCGGCGTGATGTCCAGGACGCGCTGCACGGCTGTCAGCGCCAGCTGCGGATCGCCGAACAGGACGGCGTAGCGGCACAGTTCGTCTGCGCGACCGCCCACCGTGGCGAGCCGGTCCAGCCACTCGCGCTCCAACTGGGCCTGTGCACGCTCCATTTCCTCCGGCGTAGGGCCCTCCTCGGCGAACCGCCTCAGCTCGTCGTCGACGGCCTCCTCGATCGCGGTGACCTCGACGCCGCCCGACGCCTTGACGTCGAGCCAGCCCAGCGACGGCGCTCCGGCCAGGCGCAGCATCCCGAATCCCGCACCGACGGCCAGCCGGTCGCGGCGCACGAGACGCTTGTTGAGGCGGGAGGACTCTCCGCCGCCGAGCGCGGTGAGCGCCACGTCCGCGGCGTCGCACTCGCGGGTGCCGTCGTGCGGCAGCCGGTAGGCGGCCATGACCGCGCGGGAGGGCACCTCCTCCTCGACGATCTCCCGGTTCTCCGCGCCGATCACGTCGGGAAGGGTGCCGTCACGAGGAGGCTTCTTGCCCTCGTGGCCGGGGACCGAGCCGAAGTACTTCTCGATCCACGCCAACGTCTGCTCGGGGTCGATGTCGCCGACGACGCTCAGCACGGCGTTGTTGGGCGCGTAGTACGTACGGAAGAACTCCCGTGCGTCCTCCAGGGAGGCGGCGTCCAGGTCGGCCATCGAACCGATCGGCGTGTGGTGGTAGGGGTGTCCGTCCGGGTACGACATCGCCGTCAGCTTCTCGAAGGCGGTGCCGTAGGGCACGTTGTCGTACCGCTGGCGGCGCTCGTTCTTCACCACGTCGCGCTGGTTCTCCATGGACTCGTCGTCCAGGGCGGTCAGCAGCGAGCCCATGCGGTCCGCTTCGAGCCAGAGCGCGAGCTCCAACTCGTGGGCCGGCATGGTCTCGTAGTAGTTGGTGCGCTCGAAGCTGGTGGAGCCGTTGAGCGAACCGCCCGCGCCCTGCACCAGTTCGAAGTGGCCGTTCCCCTGGACCTGCGCGGAGCCCTGGAACATCAGGTGCTCGAAGAGGTGGGCGAGCCCTGTGCGCCCGGCGACCTCGTGCCGGGAGCCGACGTCGTACCAGAGGCAGACCGCTGCGACCGGGGTGAGATGGTCCTCTGAGAGCACCACGCGCAGGCCGTTGGCCAGCCGGTGCTCGGTCGCTGTCAGCCCGCCGAGTGATGGCGGGGGCGTGGCCGTGTGACCCATGGGCGTGGAGTCCCTTCGATCGCGTCAGTGCGTGCACGTGGTGGCAAGCGGTCCGCTCACCCTATGCAACCGCTCCGACTGCGTGCGAAGTTCCCGTACGGTACGACCCGGAACCGGGCCCGTTCCGTGCCATCCTCCGCACGAGGAGGGCGCGTACGCCGTTCCCCACCGACGGGTCGGGGAACCGGTTGTCACAGTCGCGGTCCACAATGGTCCGCGTCAGTTCCGCGTTCCGCCCCGTACCGGCTCGGCATCAGCCGTCCGTACCGTACGCACGAAGGAGCCCCAGCAGCGATGGCCCGCCGCAGTACGAAGACTCCGCCGCCGGACGATTTCGAGGAGCGCATCCTCGACATCGACGTCGTCGACGAGATGCAGGGCTCCTTCCTGGAGTACGCCTACTCGGTCATCTACTCGCGCGCGCTCCCCGACGCCCGCGACGGGATGAAGCCCGTGCAGCGGCGCATCCTCTACCAGATGCACGAGATGGGTCTGCGCCCCGAGCGCAGCTACGTCAAGTGCGCCCGTGTGGTCGGTGAGGTGATGGGCCGTCTCCATCCGCACGGCGACAGCGCGATCTACGACGCTCTCGTGCGCATGGCCCAGTCGTTCTCCATGCGGCTTCCGCTGGTCGACGGCCACGGCAACTTCGGCTCCCTCGGCAACGACGACCCGCCCGCCGCCATGCGGTACACGGAGTGCCGGTCCGCGCCTGCCGCCGGTCTCATGGTCGAGTCGATCGACGAGGAGACGGTCGACTTCGGCGCCAACTACGACGGCAGCGAGCAGGAGCCGTCAGCGCTTCCGGCCGCGTATCCGAACCTCCTCGTGAACGGCTCCTCGGGCATCGCGGTCGGCATGGCGACGAACATGCCTCCGCACAACCTCGTCGAAGTCATCGCCGCCGCAAGGCATCTGATCAAGCATCCGGGCGCCGACCTGGAGACGCTGATGCGTTTCGTCCCGGGTCCGGACCTGCCCACGGGCGGCCGCATCGTCGGCACGGACGGCATCAAGGACGCCTACGCGTCCGGCCGCGGCAGCTTCAAGATGCGGGCGACCGTGGCGGTCGAGCAGGTCACGCCCCGCCGCAAGGGCCTCGTCGTGACCGAGCTCCCCTTCGCCGTGGGCCCGGAGAAGGTCATCTCCAAGATCAAGGACCTGGTCAACTCCAAGCGGCTGCAAGGCATCGCGGACGTCAAGGACCTCACCGACCGCGCGCACGGGCTGCGTCTGGTCATCGAGGTCAAGAACGGGTTCAACCCGGAGGCCGTCCTCGAACAGCTCTACAAGCTGACGCCGATGGAGGAGTCCTTCGGCATCAACAACGTGGCTCTGGTGGACGGTCAGCCGCTGACGCTGGGGCTGAAGGAGCTGCTGGAGGTCTACGTCGACCACCGCTTCACGGTGGTGCGGCGCCGCAGCGAGTTCAGGCGCACCAAACGCAGGGACCGACTTCACCTGGTCGAGGGACTGCTGGTGGCTCTCGTCGACATCGACGAGGTCATCAGAATCATCCGGTCGAGTGAGAACGCGGCTCAGGCCAAGGAATCCCTCATGAGCCGGTTCCAACTCAGCGATGTGCAGACGCAGTACATCCTGGACACCCCCCTGCGCCGCCTGACGAAGTTCGACCGCATCGAGCTGGAGAGCGAACGCGACCGGCTGCGCCGGGAGATCGAGGAACTGACCCTGATCCTCGAGTCGGACGCGGAGCTGCGCAAGATGGTCTCCGGTGAACTGTCCGCCGTCTCCAAGAAGTACGGCACCCCGCGTCGCACGGATCTGCTGGAGGCGGCAGGCGTGCCCGTGGCGTCGGTGCCGCTGGAGGTCGCCGACGACCCGTGCCGGGTGCTGCTGTCCTCGACGGGCCTGCTCGCCCGTACGGCCAACGGCGAACCCGTCTTCGACCAGGCGGCGAAGCGTGCCAAGCACGACGTGATCATCTCGGCCGTGCCGGCGACGACCCGGGGCGACATCGGTGCGGTCACCTCGACGGGGCGGCTCCTGCGGCTGACCGTCGTCGATCTGCCGCAGCTGCCCGAGGCCGCGTCCGCGCCTCATCTGGCGGGGGGTGCACAGATCTCCGAGTTCCTGTCGCTGGAGGACGGCGAGCGTCTGGTCTGCCTGACCACGCTCGACGAGTCCTCCCCCGGGCTCGCGATCGGCACCGCACACGGCGTGGTCAAGCGAGTGGTCCCCGACTACCCGTCCCACAAGGAGGAGTTGGAGGTCATCTCCCTCCGCGAGGGCGACAGCATCGCGGGCGCGGTCGAGCTGCGTACGGGCGAGGAGGACCTGGTCTTCATCACCGACGAGGCGCAGTTGCTGCGCTATCCCGCGGGGCAGGTGCGGCCTCAGGGGCGCGCGGCCGGCGGCATGGCGGGGATCAAGCTGACGGGCGAGGCGAAGGTCATCTCCTTCACCGCCGTCGACCCGTCGGTCGACGCGGTCGTCTTCACGCTGTCGGGCTCGCACGGCACCCTGGACGACTCGATCAGCACGGCGAAGCTCACCCCGTTCGACCAGTTCCCCAGGAAGGGGCGCGCGACGGGCGGTGTGCGCTGCCAGCGCTTCCTCAAGGGCGAGGACTCCCTCGTCGTCGCCTGGGCCGGGCCCACCCCGGCGAAGGCCGCGGCCGATAACGGCGCACCGGCGGACCTGCCGGAGCTCGACCCCCGCCGCGACGGTTCCGGTGTGGCGCTTGCCAAGCCGGTCGCCGTGATCGCAGGGCCCGTGTAGGAGCACCGCTGTAAGAGCACCGCCGACGAGCACGGCGGGGTGGGCCCTTGCGCCTTCCCCGCTGCTGCCCGTCCCGGGCCGGTGAGTTCGTGCCCGGTCAGTCCAGAGTGTGCTCGTAGGGCTGGTCGGGCTCCGCGTCGGACGCGTCGCCGCTCCCGTCGTCGCCGCTCCCGTCGTCGACGTACCGCAGCACGCCCCACAGCGACTGCGGGTCCGTCTCCCCCGGGCCGTCCTCGACGCAGTCCGCCAGCTCCTTGCGCACCGCTTCCCCGTCGATCCCGGAACCGATCAGCACCAGCTGTGTCAGCCGCTCCTCGTCGCGCGGCCACCGTGAGGGCGTGAAGCGGAGAAAGCCGCCGACCGCGTGCACGGTATAGCGGTTCGCGGGATCGGCCGCGCCGAAGTCGACGAAGCCCTTGATCCGGTAGAGGCCCTTCGGGCGGCTGTCGAGGAACTCCAGGAAGCGCCGTGGATGCAGCGCCCTGTCCGAGGTGAACTCGACGCTCTCGTAGGCGGCGTGCATGTGGCCGGTGTGGTCCTGCTCGTCCTCGCCGGACTCCTCCAACAGCGCGTCGAAGGAGAGCTGTTCGACGGGCGGTCGTTCCCGGCTCGCGGGGTCGAAGAGCAACGAGGGCTCGATGCGACCGTACGAGGCGTGCACCAGGGGCGTTCCCGGGCTCAGCCTCTCCAGCTCCTGCTCCAGCGCGCGACGCGCGGCGTCGTCCACGCGGTCGGCCTTGTTGAGCACCACGAGGTCCGCGGCCCGCACATGCCGCTCCAGCTCCGGATGCCGCTCACGGGTGTGCTCGAACTCGGCGGCGTCCACCACCTCGATGAGCCCGCCGTAGACGATGTGTTCACTTGATGCGGCGAGGATCATGCGGATCATCGTCTCGGGTTCGGCCAGCCCGCTGGCCTCGACGACGATGACGTCCATCTCCGCCGAGGGACGGGCGAGCTTGTCCAGGACCTCGTCCAGGTCGCTCGTGTCGACCGCGCAGCACAGGCAGCCGTCGCCCAGCGCGACCATCGAATCGACCTGGCCGGCGACGGTCATCGCGTCGATCCCGATGCTCCCGAAGTCGTTGACGACCGCACCGATGCGGGTGCCGCGACTGCGCCGCAGCAGGTGGTTGAGGGTGGTGGTCTTGCCGGAGCCGAGGAAGCCCGCGAGGACGACGACCGGTACACGTCGGGTGGTCACGAGGGGATTCCTCCAGCGTGCAGGGCGTACTGAGCAGCTGCTGATCGTACTGGACAGCTCGGGCCCTCTCCCTCACATGGGGGCGCTTCAGCGACCTGTCGACATATCACCACAACTCGCGCATCCTCCGGCCGGTGGGACTCCCCCGGCTCCGAGGGCATCGCGCAGGTCACTGCACACCCCGGCGGTGACCGGTTACGGTCCTCGCACACCCGTACCTCACATACCGTATTTCTCTCCCCAGCACCGACCGGACACTGCGCCCGCTCCTCCCCCACGCACCGCATCGAGGCCTCCCGTGACCGCATCAGCCGCCCGAGACGCCGGGTCCACCGGGTCCACCGGGCGACTGCGCCTGCGCACGCCCCGGCTCCGGGTCCGATGGCCGCAGCGCGTCTTCTCGCAGGTCCTGCTGATGCAGCTGGCCATCGCCACGGGAGTAACGGCCCTGGTCACGGCGTTCTTCCTGGCCCCCCTCAGCGACGAGCTGGACGACCGGGCGATGGACCGCGCACTGGCCATAGCCCAGACGACGGCCGCGCAGCCCGGATTCGCCCGTCAGCTCACCTCCGGCGCCGAGCCGTCCGTGACGGGCCCCGTACAGAAGCAGGCCGAGCAGATCCGGAGGGCGACGGGCGCCGGCTACGTGGTCGTGATGGACAGGGACGGCATCCGCTGGTCGCACCCGGAGCCCCGACGCGTCGGCCGGCACGTCTCCACCGACCCCAGCGCCCCCCTCGCCGGGCACGAGGTCCGGCACATCGACGAGGGGACGCTCGGCAGGTCGGCGCGCGGAAAGGTCCCGCTGCGCGACGAGCAGGGGAAGCTGATCGGCGCCGTCTCCGTGGGCATCGCCTACGACGGTGTGCGCGACAAGCTCCTCGGTGCCGTGCCGGAGCTGCTCGCCTACGCCGGCGGCGCTCTCGCGGTCGGCATGCTGGCCGCCCTGCTCATCTCCCGACGGCTTCAGCGGCAGACCCACGACCTCGCCTTCTCCGACATCTCCTCGCTGCTGGACGAACGCGAGGCGATGCTGCACGGCATCCGGGAGGGCGTCGTCGCCCTGGACGCACGCGGACGCATCCGTCTCGTCAACGACGAGGCGCAGCGCCTGCTCGAACTGCGTCCCGAGGACACCGGGCGCCCGCTGACAGAGGTGCTGGGCCCGGGCCGTACGGCCGACGTGCTGTGCGGCAGCGTGACGGGCGCCGACCTGCTCACTGTCAGCGGCGGCCGCGTCCTGGTGGCGAATCGCATGCCCACGGACGACGGCGGCGCTGTCGCCACGCTCCGCGACCGTACTGAACTGGAGCTGCTCGGACGTGAACTTGACGGCTCACGCGGCCTGATCGACGCCTTGCGCGCCCAGGACCACGAGCACGCCAACCGGATGCACATCCTGCTGGGGCTCCTGGAGCTCGGCCTGCACGAGGAGGCCGTCGACTACATCAGCGAGGCCGTCGGCGTTCACCGGGCCACGGCGGAGCAGATCGCCGAGCGCGTGGAGGACCCGCTGCTGGCCGCGCTGCTGGTGGGCAAGGCGACGGTGGCGGCCGAGCGCGGCGTCGCCCTCCGCATCACTTCGGGGACGTATCTGCCCGACCGGCTGGTGGACCCGCGGGAGCTGGCAACGGTTCTGGGCAACCTCGTCGACAACGCCGTGGACGCGGCGGCCGGTTCGGGTGAGGCGGAGGTCGCGGTGGAGCTGCGTACCAGGAACCACGTCCGCAGCGCCGAGGGCACGGGGACCATCGCCGAGGAGGACGACGACGCGGAGGGCACGGGCATCGTCCTGCGCGTCACCGACAGCGGACCCGGCGTTCCAAGCGAGCAGCGTGAAGTCGTCTTCGCGGAGGGCTGGTCCACCAAGGACCCGCCCCCTCACAGGCAGCGAGGCCTGGGGCTCGCCCTCGTACGGCGCCTGGCGGAGCGCCACGGAGGCACGGCCCGGGTCGGCGAAGCGGCACGGGGCGGAGCGGCGTTCACGGTGGTAGCTCGGAGGAGCGGGGTGTAGGGCAAGGGTGTAGATCTCGCGGGTCGGCGGATCCA
>NZ_JACBXA010000174.1 GCF_013870515.1 Streptomyces albidus (ex Kaewkla and Franco 2022)
AGTCACGACCACCGTCCCCACCGGAAGCGGACCGTTCGGCGTGGCCATCACCAGCAACGCCAGCAGGAGCGGCGGCACCAGCGCGGTGACCGGGGCGGATGTTCCGGCGACCCGTGCGGCGGCGATGAAGAGTCCCACGTGCCCGCACAGCGCCAGCACGGAGAAACCGAGGACGCCGGGCCAGCTGTCGCGTGCGAACAGGGCGGTACGCGCGTCCAGGAGGAACGCGGCCAGCGACCGCCGCCACTTCTCCGCACGACGGCTCCTGCCCAGCGTCGCGACGACGATCAGCGCCAGGACGCAGACGACCACGGCGAGAGCTGTCAGCGGGCCCTGGAAGGCGCCGAGAACCGGCAGATAGGCAGAGCCCGCTGCCAGCGTCACCAGCGCTGTCGCCACGAGGACCACCTGGCCCGCGGCGCGCTCCAGGATGACCGCACGCACACCGCGGCCGAGGTCACCTGAGTCCCGGCCGTTGCGTACGGCGCGGTGCACATCGCCCAGCACCCCGGAGGGGAGCGTCGCGTTGATGAAGAGCGCCTGGTAGTAGTCGGCTACCGCCGTGCCCAGGCGCATCCGTATGCCGAGGCGGTCGGCCACCAGCCGCCACCGCCACGCGCTGAAGACGGTGGCGGGGATGCTGAAGAAGAAGGTGAGTGCGACTGCTTCGGCGTCGATGCGGCCGAGCGCCCCCAGCAGGGCCGAGGTTCCCAGCCGGTGCACCACGGCGATCAGGATGGCCAGCGCCATGGGTACGCGCAGCCTGCGCCAGATCGTCCGGCCGGCCTCACGGCCGGTCATGCGGGGGCCCCCTCAGCCGGACGGCCGGGCAGCGCGAGCAGGTCACGGTGATGGACCACCGCCGTCAGCTCGCCCGCATGACATGCGTCGAGTCTGCGGCGCAGGTACGCCTCGCGTTCCTGTTCCAGTTCCGGCTCCTGCGCACAGGCGGCGGCGACCCAGCCCTGCAGCCACTCCGCCGTCAGCACGCGGTCCTCGGGACCGAGGCGCCACGGGCTGGAGTGCGTGATCACTTCGGCGCCCCGGCTTTCGAAGGCCGCCGTTGCGGTGTCGACGGCGTCGGGGCCGAGCAGCCGCCGTCCCTCGTCGAGTCGACGCTGGTGAGCGTTGAAGGCCGCTTCGAATTCGGCGTCCAGCGGGTCCGAGGGGTCGATCTCGACCCGTCCCTCCACGGAAAGGGCCAGCAGCACCGCGCACCCGGCTTCGGTGCAGTTCGCGGCGATGCGGTCCACTTCCTCGGAGGTCAGCACATCGAGCAGGGCCGAGGCCGCGACCAGCGACGTGCCCGCGAGGTCGTCGCTGTCCAGGCGCGTGATGTCCTGCTCCTCGGGCACCACTTCGATGCCCGTGCCGTCCGCGGCGGTGAGCGGCATGCGTCCGGCGATCTCTGCGAGCAGCGCCGGATCGCGGTCGTACATGACCCAGTGCTGTGGGCCGCCGAGCCGATCGGCGAGCCAGCGCCCCATCGACCCGGTGCCGCAGCCCAGGTCGCGGACGGTCAGCGTCCCGTCGGGGGCAGCGGTGTCCTTCAGGAACGCGCGCAGCGGTTCGAGCAGCTGCTGTGCGCGGGCCTGTGCGTCGGCGCGTTCACGCAATGCCAGCCATTCGGGGGCGTAACGGGAAGCACCGACGGTGTTCAAAGGGTCCTCCGCTAATCCTGAGGTTCGCGTGGTACGGGTGGTTCGCGGTGAAGTCGCTCCAGCACACCTGCCAGATGGCGAGAGGCTTCGGGCCAACCTTGCAGCCCAGCGCGTCGATCTCGTGCAGTTGTTGTCAGATGACGATGAATCGAGGGATCGGTCAGCCAGCGGCGCATAGCAGCAGCTAGGGCGGCCGCATCACCGGCTGGGACCAGAATGCCGGGAATGCTCCCGTCCGAGGCCTTTCCCACGGTGTCCGGTACCGCGCCGACCGCCGTGGCCAGCACCGGGACTCCCCGCGCCAGGGCCTCCGTGAGGACCATGCCGTAGGTCTCGGCGTGCGAGGCGAGGACGAACATGTCCGCGGCGCCATAGGAGGCTTCCAGCTGCTCGCCGGTACGCGGGCCGGCGAGCAGCACCCGGTCGGCGATCCCGGAGTCGTCGAGCAGGCGGCGCAACTGCGCGGTGTAGCCGGGGTCGCGGTCCAGGGAGCCGACCAACTCGCAGCTCCATGCCAGGTCCCGGACCTCGGTCAGGGCACGCACGAGCAGATCCTGCCCCTTGCGCGGCGTGACCGCGGCGACGCAGAGCAGCCGGGGCGTGTCGCCGCTGCCGTGGGCGAGGGGCGCCGGGTCCGTACCGGGACACACGGTGTGGACCCGCCGTTCCTCCAGTCCGTGCCGGGCGGCGACATCGCGGCTGGCCCAGTGGCTCGTGGTGATCACGGCGTCGGCGGCCCGCAGGGTCTCCCTTTCGCGCGTCTCGAGTTCGGCTGCCAGCTCCGGCGCGATCCCCGTCTCGTCCGCGAGCGGCAGATGCACGAGCACCGCCAGGCGCAGCCGCCGCGCCTGAGGTACGACGATGCCGGGGACCCCGCAGGCGACAAGTCCGTCGACGAGCACGAGCGAACCGTCGGGCAGCTCGCCCAGTGCGCGGGCCAGCCCTTCCTCCTCGGCGGCGGTCGGCTGGGGCCAGCCGCCGGGAAGCCTCATCTCCCGCACCGGCCGCCCGTGGGCCGCCAGTTCACGACACATGCGCAGGTCGTAGGCGTTGCCGCCGCTGGGCGACGCCGTGTCGTCGACGCCGCCCGGCATCAGGACGTGTACGGGCTCCGCGTCCGTCGCACCCGTTCCGGCACCGGCCGGACCGCTCACAGGGTCCGCTCGTAACCGGCCCATGCGACATGCGATTCGTGCAGGGTCACCGAGATCCCTTCCAGCCCGCGGGCGCCCTCGCCGAGCGCGCCCGCGTGCACACGGTCGGCGAGCCGGTCGGCGACGACCTTGGCCAGCATCTCGGTGGAGGTGTTCACCCCGGCGAAATCGGGTTCGTCGTCCAGATTGCGGTAGTTGAGAGCGGCCAGTACGTCGCCGAGCTCCTGCGTGGCGGCGCCGATGTCGACCACGATGCCGTCGGCGTCGAGTTCGCTGCGACGGAAGCACGCGTCCACGATGAACGTCGCGCCGTGCAGCTTCTGGGCCGGTCCGAAGACGTCGCCGCGGAAGCTGTGGGCGATCATGATGTGGTCACGAACGGTGATGCTGAACATCGGCTCACTCTCCGGTACGGGTGTTTCCTGTTGCTTCGGCGTCGTTCGACTCGTCGCCGTAAGTGATGAGATGGCACAGGGCGGGCAGTTCGCCGCCGGCGATGCGGGGCATCACCTCCGGCAGTTCGCCGAATCGCGAGGTGCCGGTGATCAGCGTCTCCAGGGCGGGATCGGCGAGGAGTTCGAGCGCGAGCGCCATGCGGTCGGCGAAGGTGCGGCTCGCGCGCCTCGCCGGTGGCAGTGAGCCCACCTGACTGCTCCGGATCGCCAGCCGCCGCGAGTGGAAGGACTCTCCCAGCGGCACGCTGATCTTCTTCTCGCCGTACCAGCTCAGTTCGATGACTTCGCCGTCCGGGGCGAGCAGTTCGAGGGACGTCGACAGCCCGGCCTGGGAGGCGCTTGCGTGCACCACCAGATCACAGTCCCGGGCGGCGTCCTCCGGCAGGGCGAAGTCGACGCCGAGCGCTTCCGCCGTACGGGCCCGCGCCGGGTCGGAGTCGATCAACTCCACGCGGGAGGCCGGGAACCGGCTGAGCACGGAGGCGACACAGCTGCCCACCATTCCCGCACCGACGACGGCGATCCGGTCACCCAGCAGCGGTGCCGCGTCCCAGACGGCGTTCACCGCCGTCTCCATCGTCCCGGCGAGCACGGCACGCTCCGCGGGCACTTCGGAGGGCAGGGGAGTCACGGCGCTCGCCGGGACCACGTACCGGGTCTGGTGAGGGTAGAGGCAGAAGACCGTGCGGCCCACGAGTGCGGGGTCTCCCTCTTCCACGACGCCCACGTTGAGGTAGCCGTACTTGACCGGACCGGGGAGGTCGCCCTCCTGGAAGGGGGCCCGCATCAGGGCGTACTGGCTCTGCGGGACGAGGCCCTGGAAGACCAGTGATTCGGTGCCGCGGCTGATCCCCGAATACAGCGTGCGGATCAGCAACTCGTCGGGGCCGGGGGCCGGGAGAGAGGCGGACCGGATCTCGCCGAGCCCCGGGGAGAGGAGCCAGTAGGCACGTGCGTCGAGCTCCAATTTTTGTGCCCTCCAGGCAGGTCTAACTGCATTTCCTTCACATCTCCGAGGTCACTCGTACCATAATCACCCCCACCCGGCTCCGCCACACCAGCACCAGGAGGCGCGATGATCACTCAAGACGGGCGGGTCACAGGCCAGTTGGAACGGCACACCGCTCAGGGCGTGGCCGCCCAGTTTCTCCTCCTGGGAGTCCTCTGGGCCGTCACAGGAATGGGAGCGGTCGGCTGGCTGACCGGCGCGGTTTGGGGTGTGGTCCTCGGCGGGGTCCTGCTCAGATCGCGGAAGCCGGCCCTGGGGCCGGCCGACCAGGTAACCCTCAGCAGAGCGGTGCTCACCGGAGGGGTGGCGGCGCTCGTCGCCGACGGCGGCGCGCACGCCTCCGTGGTTCCCCTCATGGCGCTGACCACCGCGGCGCTCGTTCTCGACGCCGTCGACGGCATCGTGGCGAGACGCACGGGCACCGAGTCCGCCCTCGGCGCCCGCTTCGACATGGAGGTCGACGCCTTCCTCCTCCTCGTACTGAGCATCTACGTCGCGCTCTTCCTGGGCCCGTGGGTGCTCGCGATAGGTGCCATGAGGTACCTGTTCGTCGCCGCCGCCCAGGCCCTGCCGTGGATGCGGGCCTCGCTGCCGCCGAGCATGGCGCGCAAAACCGTCGCCGCGCTCCAGGGGATAGTTCTGGCCGCGGCGGCCTCGGGGCTCTTCCCGTATCCCGTCGCGCTCGGTCTGGTCGCCTTCTCACTGGCCACACTCGTCTGGTCCTTCGGCCGCGACACGGTGTGGCTGTGGCAGTCCCGTCTCTCGTACGAGGGAGACCGATCACTGCCCGCAACGGGGTACCGAACCGACCGTTCCCGTACGTCTCATCCGTGACCGGGCATTCAAAACCGCAGGTCCGCAGCCTGGTTCACCTTTTCTGACAAGAGCCCGATCATTGGTTGTACGGGAGGTAGGGTCACCGCATGGCAGACCATGAATTCTCTGCAAACGGCGTGCGGCGAACAGCCGTTGAGCGGGTGGTCGAGGTCCGACTGCCCACGGTGCACGGAGATTTTCTGGCCTTCGGGTACATGGATCGCAGCACCGGTAATGAGCAAATAGCCCTCGTGTACGGAGACATCACCCCTCACGGCGTGATGACCCGTGTGCATTCCGAGTGCCTGACAGGAGAGGTCTTCGGCTCCACGCACTGCGAATGCGGAGACCAGCTGGGCACAGCCCTGCAGATGATGGTCGCCGACGGCGCGGGCGTCCTGGTCTACATCCAGGGGCACGAAGGCCGCGGAATCGGGCTTCTCGCGAAGTTGAAGGCGCTGAAATTGCAGCAGGCGGAAGGCCTCGACACCGTCGAGGCGAATCTCGCGCTCGGACTCCCCGTCGACGCGCGTGAATACACCGTCGCCGTGGACATCCTCAACGACCTCGGTGTGGAATCCGTACGCCTGCTGTCGAACAATCCGAGGAAGCGGGCAGCCCTTGAGGCGAACGGAATTAAGATCGCCGAGCGGATCCCGCTGCTGATCCCGCCCAACAAGGAGAACTACGACTATCTGTGGACCAAGCGGGAGCGGCTGGACCACAGTCTGCCGCACCTCGACGGTCTGCTGGGGCTCGAGAGCCGCTGATCCGAACTCGCGCACTGGGGGCACGAGTTCGGATCAGCGTACGGACCCGCGACCTTGAAACCGGTGCGTGAGACCTGAGGTCTGCCGACACCACGTTCACGAAAAGGGACCTTGCCCCACCGAAGTGGGGCAAGGTCCCTTTCCCTTGCCGTTCAGGCCCGGTCGGACACGTTCACGTGCCCGACCGGCTCCGGCGTCGTCAGCCGAGGGTCGCGAGGGCCTCGTTGAGGATCTTCGACGGGCGCATCACGGCCGCCGCCTTCTCCGCATCGGGCCGGTAGTAGCCGCCGATGTCGACCGGTGATCCCTGGACCCCGAGGAGCTCGTCGGCGATGGCCTGCTCCTGCTCCTTCAGCGTCTTCGCGAGATCCGCGAAGGCCTCGGCCAGCTGTGCGTCGTCGGTCTGCTTGGCCAGCTCCTGCGCCCAGTAGAGGGCGAGGTAGAAGTGGCTGCCGCGGTTGTCGATCCCGCCGAGCTTGCGGCTGGGCGACTTGTTCTCCTCGAGGAAGGTCGCGGTCGCACGGTCGAGGGTGTCGGCGAGGATCTGGGCGCGCGGGTTGTCCGTGGTCTGCGCGAGGTGCTCGAAGCTGACCGCCAGGGCGAGGAACTCACCCAGGCTGTCCCAGCGCAGGTAGTTCTCCTTGACCAGCTGCTGCACGTGCTTCGGCGCGGAGCCGCCGGCCCCCGTCTCGAAGAGGCCGCCGCCGTTCATCAGCGGGACCACGGACAGCATCTTGGCGCTGGTGCCGAGTTCGAGGATCGGGAAGAGGTCCGTCAGGTAGTCGCGCAGGACGTTGCCGGTGACGGAGATGGTGTTCTCACCCCGGCGGATCCGCTCCAGGGAGAGCGCCATCGCGTCGGCCGGCGACATGATCTCGATCCGCAGGCCCTCGGTGTCGTGCTCGGGGAGGTACTGCCGGACCTTGGCGATGAGGTTGGCGTCGTGCGCGCGGTCCTCGTCGAGCCAGAACACCGCCGGGTCGCCGGTCGCGCGGGCGCGGGTCACCGCGAGCTTGACCCAGTCCCTGATCGGGGCGTCCTTGGTCTGGCACATCCGGAAGATGTCGCCGGTGCTCACGGTCTGCTCGAGGACCGCGTTGCCGTCGCCGTCGAGAACGCGCACCGTGCCGGTCGCGGGAACCTCGAAGGTCTTGTCGTGGCTGCCGTACTCCTCGGCCTTCTGCGCCATGAGGCCGACGTTGGGCACCGAACCCATGGTGGAGGGGTCGTAGGCGCCGTTCGCACGGCAGTCGTCGAGGACGACCTGGTAGATGCCCGCGTAGCTGCTGTCGGGGATGACCGCGAGGGTGTCGGCCTCGTTCCCCTCCGTGTCCCACATGTGGCCGGAGGTGCGGATCATCGCCGGCATGGAGGCGTCGACGATGACGTCGCTCGGCACGTGCAGGTTGCTGATCCCGCGGTCGGAGTCGACCATCGCCAGCTCGGGGCCCTCTTCGAGCTCGGCCTCGAAGGACGCCTTGATCGCCGAGCCCTCGGGCAGCGAGTCCAGGCCCCTGAAGATCCCGCCGAGACCGTCGTTCGGGGTGAGCCCCGCGGCCGCGAGGGTGCTGCCGTGCTCCGCGAACGTCTTCGGGAAGAAGGCCCGTACGACATGGCCGAAGATGATCGGGTCGGAGACCTTCATCATGGTGGCCTTCAGGTGCACGGAGAACAGCACGCCTTCGGCCTTGGCGCGCGCGACCTGCGCCTTGAGGAACTCGCGCAGCGCCGCGGTGCGCATGACGGACGCGTCCACGACCTCCTCGGCGAGCACCGGCACCGACTCCCGCAGGACGGTGGTGCTGCCGTCGTCGCCGACCAGCTCGATGCGCAGCGCGCCGTCCCGGGCGATGACCGCGGACTTCTCGGTGGAGCGGAAGTCGTCGGCGTCCATGTGCGCCACGTTCGTCTTCGAGTCGGCGGACCACACGCCCATGCGGTGCGGGTACGCCCTCGCGTAGTTCTTGACCGAGGCGGGGGCGCGACGGTCGGAGTTGCCCTCACGCAGGACCGGGTTGACGGCGCTGCCCTTGACCTTGTCGTAGCGCGAGCGGACGTCCCGCTCCTCGTCGGTCTTCGGGTCGTCCGGGTAGTCCGGCAGCGCGTACCCCTGCTGCTGCAGCTCGGCGATCGCGGCCTTCAGCTGCGGGATCGAAGCTGAGATGTTGGGCAGCTTGATGATGTTCGCCCCGGGCGTCTTCGCCAGCGCGCCGAGGTCGGCGAGCGCATCGTCGATGCGCTGGCCCTCCTCCAGGCGCTCGGGGAAGCCGGCGATGATCCGTCCCGCCAGGGAGATGTCCCGGCTCTCGACGCTGACCCCGGCGGTTGAGCCGTATGCCCTGATCACAGGCAGGAACGAGAACGTGGCCAGGGCGGGGGCCTCGTCGGTCTGCGTATAGATGATGGTCGAGTCAGTCACCGATACTCCGCTTCAGGTCTACATCGTCTCGATATCAAGATATCTCAGTGGCCGACGGCCATGGGCAGGGCCCCCGCATCCGCAAGGGGATGCGGGCGGCGAGCCCGTGCGGGCAGCCCCACGGAGCCTGCGTGCAGCGCGCCCCGCGCCCCGGACAACCTGACGGAGGGTGTCGGGGAACGAAGGAGGCAGCGCGGCACGGACGACCGGGCACACGTCACGGTCGACGCAGAACCCCGCGACGGAAAACCCCGCGCCGGGAAGGCCGAGCAAAGCGGACTCGGACCGTCACCGGGGGGCGGGGCGGCTCACAGGATCAGAGCTTGTCCATTCCGGTGTACGGGCTGACGATCCGTGCTTGGCGGGAGCCGAAGTCGACGAGCATCGCGATCCCGTCCTCGACACCGATGATCCTGCCGAGTCCGTATCGGTCGTGTGAGACCCGGTCTCCGAGGGAGAAATGCTTGGCCAACGGAGCAACGGGGGCCTTGAAGGGGCTTGTGGGGAGGTGGCGCCGCGGCGCGGGTGGCTTGGTCATCGTGTCGCCAGTATGCGCCCCCGACTCGGCGCTCGGCCAGGCTGGGAGCGTGACGAAGACGACCGGGCGCTCCCGTGCCGCCATGATCCGGCCGGGTCATGCGACGAACGGCCCGGTCCGCGGGGGTGCGTGTGCCGAGTGGCACTTGGGGCAGCCGGCCGCTGATCACGCCGATGTGGCGGCTCTCGTGCAGGGTCCGTAGAGGGCGGCTCGAGTGCCGGTCGTCCACGCCCAGTAGCGGTCGCCGTAGGACCAGTGCCACCACTCGGTCGGGTAGTTGACGAGACCTGCCGAGGTGAGCGCGCCGACCATCGTGGTCCGGTTGCGTGCGGCGTGTTCGGACAGCCCCGGAGCATGCGTGTAGCACGCTCCTCCGCTCTCCTCCGGGGTCGCGGCCTCGGGGCTTCCCATGTCGACCTCGGTGCCCTCCGCGGTGCAGACGGTGAGATCGACGGCGGCTCCGGCCGTGTGACCGGCGGTCTCCATGGGGGCGCACCACCGGGTCGCCGCGGCGTGGATCTCCGCCTCGTCCGCCCGCGGACGGAGCTCGCGCAGGTGCGTCGCGTACCCGTCGAAGATGCTCTGCTGCAGGGCCGGTGGCCGGTAGCCCTCCACGAGCAGCCACCGCAGGCCGTCGGGCAGCAAGGCCTCCGCGTGCAGCAGACGGTTCAGGACGCCGGCCCGCAAGTGCGCCCAGTCGCCGTCCGGATCGGAACGCCGACGGTCGACGCGCAGCACCTCGCGGCAGTCCACCAGGGGATCGCCGCACTCCCTGAGCGGCACCGCGGCCACCCGGGGATCGCCGATCAGGACGATCTCTCCCGCATCAGCGGGAAGCACGACGTCGCGCTTGCCGCTCAAGTGCGGCGAGTGCGGCGAGTGCTGTGAGTTCTGCGAGTCGTCCATCTGGCTCCAGCGGCCGGGTACACGGGCTGGCTCCATGATCGGCGTCCGCCGGACGCAGGCAAGGACCCGGACCCGAGGGCCGGCCTTCGACGCGTGAACCAGGCCCAGGGGTCCGCGAGCCACGAGGGGCGCGGCATCCCGGTCGCGGATCTGCCGGTGGCCCGGTACCGGCCACCGGCAGAGGTACGTCAGCGCGCGATCTTGTCCAGGAGGGCGGCCAGTTCACCGGGGCGGGAGAACATCGGCCAGTGACCGGTGGGCAGATGGTGCATGTCCATCCCGGCCATCAGCGCGAACACGGGGTTCCCCGTGGAGGCGACCATGTCCACCTGCTCCGGTGTGAACGTCGACATGATCACCGACCGGGGAGCGGCAGGCAGCACGGCCGGGCGCTTCAGCGGATCCGCTGCGGTGCCGAACGGCTGCGGAGTGCCGAGGGTGCGCATGCGCGTCAGGTGCGCGTCCGTCAGATCCGCGAGGTTCACGGGATCGGCGGCCGGATCGAACGCCGGCACCGGGATCCTGTGGCCCTCGCCGTCGGCGGCCACCTGTCTGCGCAGCTCTTCCTGCGCCTGCGGCTCGTGGAAGTCGATCCCGGCCATGCCGTCGGGCATCGGGCCGCTGTCCACGTAGACGATCCGCGCGATCCGCTCGGGAATCCGGTCGGCGGCGCCGGTGACCGGCATGTTCGCTCCGCTGTGCCCGACCAGCACCACGTCCCGCAGGCCGCCGTCCTCGACGACCCGGACGATGTCCGCGATGTGGGTCTCCAGGCCCACGTCCGCCGTGGCCTCCGCGGCCCGGTCCGCCAGCCCGGTCAGCGTGACCGGATGGACGTCGTGCCCTGCATCCCGTAGATCACGGGTCACCTCTTCCCACGCCCAGGCGCCGAACCAGAACCCGGGAACCAGAACGATCGCAGCCATGACGTCCACCCTTCACGTGTCTCTTTCCACCCGTACGTGAATAGAGTGGGCCCTATACCGGACAGGATCCGCCCGGATTTGCGAGGTGATTCGTGTCCCACCCCACGACCCGCGTGCTGGCCATGCTGGAACTGATGCAGGCACACCACAGGATGAGCGGTTCGGACCTCGCCGAACGGCTCGGCGTCGACGAGCGGACCGTGCGCAGATACGCGGGGCGTCTGGCCGAACTCGGCATCCCAGTGACCGCGGAACGCGGCCGGTACGGCGGCTACCGGCTGATGCCCGGCTACAAGCTGCCACCGCTGATGCTCAACGACGACGAGGCGACGGCGGTGGTGCTGGGCCTCATGGCCGGACGCAGGCTCGGCCTGCCCGGAGAGGCGGCCGAGAGCGCGCTGGCCAAGGTGCAGCGAGTGCTGCCGCGCTCGCTGCGCGAACGGGTCCAGGCTCTCCAGGAGACGCTGGGCTTCACCTTGACCTCCCGTGAGGGTGACGCTCCCGCCACCGACACCGTGCTGACCCTGGCGCAGGCGGCACGTGAACGCCGACGTGTCCGGATGCGCTACCGGTCGTGGCAAGGCCAGGACAGCGAACGCGAAGTGGACACGTACGGCCTCGTCTTCCACTCCGGCCGCTGGTACTTCGCAGGACACGACCACCGAAGCGGCCAGACCCGCACTTTCCGCGCGGACAGGGTGGTCGCCGTGGAGATGGGAACGGCGACGTTCGACATGCTCGACGACCTCGACCCGGTCCAGTACGTGACCCGGTCGCTGGCGGCGGTTCCCTACACGCATGAGGTGGAGGTCGTACTGGAGACGACCCTGCGGGAGGCCGGCAGGCGCATTCCGCCCTCGGCCGCCTCACTGAGCGAGACCCCGGACGGCGTTCTCGTGCGCGCACGCGCCGAGAACCTGGACGGGATGGCGCAGATGCTCGCCGGGCTCGGCTGGCCGTTCAAGATCCGACGCCCGGACGAACTGCGTGACGCCGTACGGGACTTGGCCGCGCGTCTCACCGAACGGGCCGACGCCTGACCGGGACGAGGCGATCACGGGAGCCTTACGTCCCGGCGGGCCTCGGTATCTGCCGGACCGGTCGACCGCGTCCCGTCGAAGGGACCCCGCTGCTCCCCGCGGCACCCAGCCGACGCGGAAGGGCCCCCGAGCGGTAACTCGGCAGACCTGCGCGGAACATGAGCAAGCCCTTGGCTACGGATGAACCCTCGCGGAGGATCGCTGGATACGTCCCGCGCGGGTGCCGCTTTCCGACAGAGGGAGATCACCCATGCTCACTGCTTCCACGGTATCGGCCGCCGCCGGTACGTACGCCACCTCCATGGCCGGGACCCGGGAAGAGATACGCGCGGCCCAGCGCCTTCGTCACCGGGTCTTCGCCGAGGAGAGGGGCGCACGGCTGAGCACGACGCTGCCCGGGCACGATGTGGACGGTTTCGACGACATCGCCGACCACCTCGTCGTCACCGAACAGGCAACGGGAGAGATCGTCGGGACGTACCGGCTCCTGCCCCCGGGCAGGAGTGAACGGCTCTACTCCGACGGCGAGTTCGACCTGCGAGGGCTGCCCGTCCACATCCGGCGGACCATGATCGAGGCGGGCCGGGCGTGCGTGCACCCCGATCACCGTTCGGGCGCCGTGATCAACGCGATGTGGGGCGGCCTCGCCCGCTACCTGCTGCTGTCCGGGCACCGCTACCTCGCCGGCTGCGCCTCTGTGCCGCTGAGCGACGGCGGGCAGGCCGCGGCGGACGCCTGGCTCCTGGGCACCACCAGGCACGCCGCCCCGCCCGAGTTGAGGGTCCACCCGCACGAGCCATGGACCCCGCGGCGGCAGCTGACGGCGAGGGCCAACTACGAGGGACTGCCACCGCTGCTGCGCGGCTACCTCCGGGTCGGCGCGTGGATGTGCGGTGCGCCCGCCCACGACAGGGACTTCGGCGATGCGGACTTCTTCGTCCTGCTCGACATGCTCCGGATGAACGACCGCTACCGACGCTACTTCCTGGAGGAGGACCGGTGAACTCCTGGGTCGTCGCCTCACCTTGCACCTCGCGCTGCGTCACGTCGGCGGCACACGGCGAC
>NZ_JACBXA010000175.1 GCF_013870515.1 Streptomyces albidus (ex Kaewkla and Franco 2022)
TCCCTGAGGACGTGCTCCGGCCCCCCGCTCCCAGGAAGGAGCCACAGCGCGCCCCCCGATGCATCACTGCCGGCTTGCGCCGACTTCGAACAGGAGCCACAGGAACCCAGCGAAGAGATGGCCTGCCACCAGGTAGACGAAGAGGCGGATGAGGAGTCCGCGGGGGATCCGGTCGTTCTCTCGCCGCGAATCCTTGGAGTGCCCGTCTGTCACGGTCGCTCACCTTCTTCGTGCGGGCCGAAGCTGCCGAGGCACATCTC
This sequence comes from Streptomyces albidus (ex Kaewkla and Franco 2022), assembly GCF_013870515.1. GTDB lineage: Bacteria > Actinomycetota > Actinomycetes > Streptomycetales > Streptomycetaceae > Streptomyces > Streptomyces albidus. Next base: position 261 of record NZ_JACBXA010000175.1, read on the forward strand.
GGAGGCGGTGCTGCGCAGCAGGGTGTGGACGAACAGCAGCTCCGCGGGGCCGTCCCCTGTCGCGGAGATGCGGTGCGGGACGAGGGAGTCGAAGTGGGCGGAGTCGCCAGGGGCGAGGACGTAGGCGGCCTCGCCCACGTCGAGCGCCAGGCTGCCGGAGAGCACGTAGAGCCATTCCTCCCCGGGATGCACCCGGACGAGGCCGCTCTGCGCTGCCGGAGGCACCGTGACCCGCAGCGCCTGCATCGCGCGCCCCGGGCTTCCGGCGGCCCTGTAGACCCACCCGCCGGCACGGGTCGGTTGCCCTTCACCGCCCCGCAGCACCGGTGAGCGCTCAGGCGGCGCTTCACCCAGCAGGTCGGAGACCGTGGTGCCGTACGAGCGGGAGAGCGCCAGCAGTACGGGCAACGACGGCTGCCTGTGCCCCGTCTCCAGCCGGGAGAGATGCGCGGCGGAGAGCCCGGCCCGGGCGGCCGCCGCTTCGAGCGTGAGGCCTGCCGCGCGGCGGCGCTCTCGAAGGTTCGGGGCCACAGGCGGTCCGCCGCCTGACGAGCTGCTCTCCGGACCTTCCGCTGGGGAGTTCATACGTCCATGAAGCCCCATGACGTGCCTGTGAGGCAAATATTTTGCCTCACAGGCAAAACCGCAGTCTTCTGGCTTCCCTCACCAGGCCGGCGGCCCCACCCACCCTGTGATCTTGAACCCGCCGTCGGTCAGCCCGACGTCCTGCCCCGGAGCCGCCGGGGGCCGCGCGCTGCGTCAGTCCCACTCCAGCCAGCCCTCGTACTCGCCGGCGAGCGCGTCGAGCAACCGCCTGTCGTAGCGGTCCCCGGGGCCTTCGAGGACCACCAGCCACTGCGCGTCCTCGGCGTCGTCCTCACCCGCGAGTGCCTCGCGCACCAACTGGGGCTCCTCGTGGGGCCCTTCGAAGCGGTGGGTCAGTGCCTCGGCGACCTCCTCGGCCGCGTCGCGGTCGGGCAGCACCAGGATGTGTCGTACGTCCGTCACACAGGCATTCTGCGTCAGACGGAAGTGTCGGTGCGGCATGGGATGCTGTGCGGCGATGGCTGGTACGCGCAAGAAGACGACGGACGACCCGCTGGCCCCTGTCACGCTCGCCGTGGGGCAGGAGGACCTGCTGCTCGACCGCGCCGTTCGGGACGTGGTGACGGCGGCCCGTGCCGCCGACCCCGACACGGACGTGCGCGAGCTGATGGCTGCGGACCTGCAGCCGGGCACCCTGGACGAGTTGACCAGTCCCTCGCTCTTCGCCGAGCGCAAGGTCGTCGCCGTCCGCAACGCCCACGACCTCTCGGCCGACTCGGTCAAGGACGTCAAGGCGTACATCGGGTCTCCCGCCGAGGAGATCACGCTCGTGCTGCTGCACGCCGGCGGTGCCAAGGGGAAGGGCCTTCTGGACGTGGCCCGCAAGGCGGGCGCGCGTGAAGTCGCGTGCGCGAAGCTGACCAAGCCCGCCGACCGTCTCGCCTTCGTGCGGGGCGAGTTCCGCGCTCTCGGCCGCTCCGCGACGCCGGAGGCCGCCCAGGCCCTCGTCGACTCCGTCGGCAGCGACCTGCGCGAGCTCTCCTCCGCCTGCTCCCAGCTGGCCGCCGATGTCGAGGGCACCATCGACGACGCGGTCGTCGCGCGCTACTACACGGGCCGTGCCGAAGCCTCCAGCTTCGCCGTCGCCGACCGTGCCGTTGAGGGCCGCGCGGCGGAGGCGCTGGAGACGCTGCGCTGGGCGATGGCGACCGGCGTCGCTCCGGTGCTCATCACCAGCGCGCTGGCGCAGGGCGTCCGCAGCATCGGCAAGCTCGCCTCCGCGCCCCGCGGCATGCGCCCCGGCGACCTCGCGCGCGAACTGGGCATGCCCCCCTGGAAGATCGACCGCGTGCGGCAGCAGATGAGGAGCTGGTCCGCGGACGGCGTCTCCACGGCGCTGCGCGCTGTGGCTGCCGCTGACGAGGCGGTCAAGGGCGGCGGCGACGACCCGGAGTACGCGCTGGAGAGGGCCGTGATCACAGTGGCGAAGGCTGCGCGCTCCCGCTGACGGGCAGCGACTCCGCTCTGGCCCTCCGCTACCGGGGAGTGCGCCTCCAGGGCCCGCCGTACGAGCACCCACCCGACAGGGCCCCTTCCGTGAGCCACCCCCGAGTGACGCGCGCCCTCGCGCCCGTCCGCGCATGCGAAAGCCCCGCAGTGCTTCGATGAACACTGCGGGGCTTCGTCGTTCAGTTGTCCGCTCGGTGATCGTGAAACGATCGGAAGCGCCGCACCCGCGTGGCGAACGCAGGCCGCGTGCGGCGCACAGTCACGTGTGAGACATCACGCTGTGAGCAGCCGGTACGGAACGGAATGAGAGGGCCCGTCGGACCCGCACCGGCGGTGGACCGTTGTTCAGCCCTTGAGAGCGGAGACCCGCTGCGCCAGCGCGGACTTCTTGTTCGCCGCGTTGTTCTTGTGCAGCACACCCTTGCTGACGGCCTTGTCGAGCTTGCGGCCGGCGACCTGCTGGGCAGCTGCGGCCTTCTCGCTGTCACCGGCGGCAACGGCCTCGTGAGTGCGGCGGATCGCCGTCTTGAGCTCGGACTTGACCGCCTTGTTGCGCTGACGCGCCTTCTCGTTGGTCTTGATCCGCTTGATCTGGGACTTGATGTTCGCCACGAAGAATTGCCTTTACGGGTTCGGTGATGATGCCGTTTCGTACCACCGTGAGCTCTGAAGAGCACACGAGGCACAGCGGCCCAGGCTACCAGCAGGCTCTGCGGCCTCCCAATCCGGTGACTACCCCTCGCGCATGGGACGATGGGGGAGACGAAACGTACGAGAGCTTCCCGCCGACCGACAGACCCGACAGGACCCTGCGTGCCCGCGACCCCTTCGAACGTGCCGGAGCCGAGCCGCACCGACCCGGCTCTGCTCCGCAACTTCTGCATCATCGCGCACATCGACCACGGCAAGTCGACGCTCGCCGACCGGATGCTCCAGCTCACAGGCATCGTCGAGGACCGGCAGATGCGTGCCCAGTACCTCGACAGGATGGACATCGAGCGCGAGCGCGGCATCACGATCAAGTCCCAAGCCGTGCGCCTGCCCTGGGCTCCGAGCCAGTCCAAGGACACCCCGTACATCCTGAACATGATCGACACCCCGGGGCACGTCGACTTCACCTACGAGGTCTCGCGTTCCCTCGCGGCCTGCGAGGGGTGCGTGCTGCTGGTCGACGCCGCCCAGGGCATCGAGGCGCAGACTCTCGCCAACCTGTACCTGGCGATGGAGCACGACCTCACGATCATCCCGGTGCTCAACAAGATCGACCTGCCTGCCGCCCAGCCCGAGAAGTTCGCGGCGGAGCTCGCGCACCTCATCGGCTGTGACGTGGACGACGTGCTGAGGGTCTCCGCGAAGACCGGCGAGGGCGTCAAGGAGCTGCTGGACGAGGTCGTCAAGCAGGTTCCGCAGCCCGTCGGTGACGCGGACGCCCCCGCCCGCGCGATGATCTTCGACTCGGTCTACGACGCGTACCGCGGCGTCGTCACCTACGTCAAAGTCGTGGACGGGCAGCTCAGCAAGCGCGAGCGCATCAGGATGATGTCCACGGGTGCCACCCACGAGCTGCTGGAGATCGGCACCAACTCGCCCGAGATGACCGCCTGCGACGGCCTCGGCGTCGGCGAGGTCGGCTATCTGATCACCGGTGTGAAGGATGTCCGCCAGTCCAAGGTCGGCGACACGGTCACCCGTTTCAACAAGGGTGCCGAGCAGGCGCTGGCCGGCTACAAGGACCCGAAGCCGATGGTCTTCTCCGGCCTGTATCCGCTGGACGGCTCCGACTATCCCGAGCTGCGGGACGCCCTGGACAAGCTTCAGCTCAACGACGCGGCGCTGACGTACGAACCGGAGAACTCCGTCGCGCTCGGCTTCGGCTTCCGCGTCGGCTTTCTCGGGCTGCTGCACCTGGAGGTGGTCCGGGCGCGCCTGGAGCGCGAGTTCGGACTCGACCTGATCGCCACGGCTCCGAACGTGGTCTACCGCGTGGAGATGGAGGACGGCAGCGAGCACGTCGTCACCAACCCCAGCGAGTTCCCCACCGGGAAGATCGACTCGGTGCACGAGCCGGTCGTACGGGGGACGCTCATCGCTCCCAGCGAGTTCGTCGGAGCGATCATGGAGCTGTGCCAGGCGCGTCGCGGCAGCCTGCAGGGCATGGACTATCTCTCGGAGGAGCGCGTCGAGCTGCGTTACACGCTGCCGCTCGCCGAGATCGTCTTCGACTTCTTCGACGCGCTGAAGTCCCGTACGCGCGGCTACGCCTCGCTCGACTACGAGCCGACCGGTGAGCAGAGCGCCGATCTCGTCAAGGTCGACATCCTCCTCCAGGGCGACCAGGTGGACGCCTTCTCCGCCATCGTGCACAAGGACAAGGCGTACGCGTACGGCTCACGGATGGCCAACAAGCTGCGCGAGCTCATTCCCCGTCAGCAGTTCGAGGTGCCCATCCAGGCCGCCATCGGCGCCAGGGTCATCGCGCGCGAGACGGTGCGCGCCATCCGCAAGGACGTGCTGGCCAAGTGCTACGGCGGTGACATCTCCCGTAAGCGGAAGCTGCTGGAGAAGCAGAAGGAGGGCAAGAAGCGGATGAAGGTCGTCGGCAGGGTCGAGGTGCCGCAGGAGGCCTTCATCGCCGCGCTCTCCACGGACGGCGAGGCCGGCGAGGGAGCCAAGACGAAGAAGTGACCACCGTCGCCCGGAAGGGCGCGGGATGATGGAGAGGCAGGCCGCATGCGGTCTGCCTCTCTGTGTTTCCTGGGGAGCCTGTGACGATCGAGAGGTGATCGGGTCATTGCGCGCGGCGACCCCCTTACGTTGGAAGGCAACGGCATCTAGGCTGGCGCTGCTTTCTAGTTACTCGTGAGTCAACAAGCACTCACCACGCAAGTCACCAAGCAAAGGTGCGGGCCAGCGGAGGATGTCGTGAGCGACACACAACCCCTGATCGAGAACCGGCCGCCCTCCGTGGCGACTCTCTTCCTTGAACGGGTCGAAGCCACCCCGGACGCCGAGGCCTACCGTTATCCGGTGCCCTCGGCCAAGGGCGAGGGACCTGATCAGTGGCATTCATACACCTGGGCCGAGTCGGCCCAGCGCGTCTTCGGGATCGCCGCGGGGCTGATGTCGCTCGGCGTCGCTCCGGAGGAGCGGGTGGCCATCGCCTCCAACACCCGGGTCGACTGGATCCTCTCCGACCTCGGCATCCTGTGCGCGGGCGCGGCGACCACGACGGTCTACCCGAGCACCAACGTCGAGGAGACGGCCTTCATCCTCGCCGACTCCGACAGCCGGGTGCTGATCGCGGAGGACGTCGAGCAGCTCGCGAAGGTACGCGCCCAGCGTGCCGAACTGCCCAGCCTGAAGCACGTCGTCCTCATCGACTCGGGTGACGTCTCCGGCGCCGGGAGCCCGGCCGGTACGGGTCCCGAGCACGGCGACCCCGAGGGCTGGGTGCTCAGCCTCGACGAGCTGACCCGGCGCGGCACCGAATACCTTCAGACGCACCCCGACGCCATCAGCAACACGGTGGGCGCGCTGCGCTCCGACCAGCTGGCGACGCTCATCTACACCTCCGGGACCACCGGCAAGCCCAAGGGTGTGCGGCTGCCGCACGACTGCTGGGCTTACATGGCCAAGGCGATCGCGCAGTCCGGCCTGGTGACGAACGAGGACGTGCAGTACCTGTGGCTGCCGCTCGCCCACGTCTTCGGCAAGGTCCTCACCGCGGCGCAGATCGAGGTCGGCCACGTGACGGCCGTCGACGGGCGCATCGACAAGATCATCGAGAACCTTCCGGTCGTGCAGCCGACGTACATGGCCGCCGTGCCGCGGATATTCGAGAAGGTCTACAACGGAGTCGCGGCCAAGGCGAAGGCGGGCGGCGCGGCCAAGTACAAGATCTTCCAGTGGGCGGCCGGAGTGGCCCGCGAGTACGCCAAGGTCACCCAGGAGAACTTCCGCCGCACCGGCAACGCCACGGCGCCCGCGGGCCTGAAGGCCAAGCACGCGGTGGCCGACCGGCTCGTCTACGCCAAGCTCCGTGATGCCTTCGGCGGCCGGCTGCGCGCCTGCGTCTCCGGCTCCGCGGCGCTGGCCCCGGACATCGGCTTCTTCTTCTCCGGTGCCGGCATCCACATCCTGGAGGGGTACGGGCTCACCGAGTCCTCGGCCGCCAGCTTCGTCAACCCGGGCGAGGCGTACCGCACGGGCACCGTCGGCAAGCCGCTGGCCGGCACCGAGGTGCGCATCGCCGAGGACGGCGAGATCCTGCTGCGCGGCCCCGGCATCATGCAGGGCTACCACGGGCTGCCTGACAAGACGGCCGAAGTCCTCGAGGAGGACGGCTGGTTCCACACCGGCGACATCGGTGAGCTGTCGGAGGACGGCTATCTGCGGATCACCGACCGGAAGAAGGACCTGATCAAGACCTCGGGCGGCAAGTACATCGCGCCGGCGGAGGTCGAGGGCCAGTTCAAGGCCCTGTGCCCCTACGTCTCCAACATCCTGGTGCACGGCGCCGACCGCAACTTCTGCACCGCTCTGATCGCTCTGGACGAGGTCAGCCTCACCGCGTGGGCGGAGGAGCAGGAGTCGCTCAAGGGCAAGCCGTACTCGCAGGTCATCACCAGTGAGGACGTGCGCCGGATGGTCGACGGCTACGTCGAGGAGCTCAACGGCGGCCTCCAGCGCTGGCAGACCATCAAGAAGTTCCGGGTGCTGCCCCGCGACCTCGACATCGAGCACGGCGAGCTGACGCCCAGCCTCAAGCTCAAGCGGCCCGTGGTGGAGCGGGAGTTCGGGCATCTGATCGAGGAGATGTACGCGGGTACGCGCGAGGCGTGAACCGCGCAGCGTGAAGTGGAGTGTGCCGGGCGGTCAGCTGACCGCCCGGCACACTCCGTTCAGCGCACTTCGTTGCGCAGCTCGTCGAGGGCTTCGGCCAACCGCGCTATGCGGCTTGCCAGTTCGGGCAGGTCCGGCCCTTCTCCGCTGCGCGCGACGCCCCGGCCCTCGCCGTCGTCCTTGATGTCCGGTGCCCCGCCGCTCAGTTGCTGCTCGACGGCCTTGAGGCGGTTCGCGAACTCACCGAAGCGGTCGCGCTCACCGGCCAGCAGCTGCTGCAACTGCCGGTTCTTGCGGTGGAGTTCGAGGAAGACGGAGACCTTGGTACGAAGCATCCACGGGTCGAAGGGCTTCGTGAGGTAGTCCGCCGCGCCGGTCGCGTAGCCCCGGAACGCGTACCCGGCCTCGGTGGCGGACTCGGCGCCGGTGAGGAAGATGATCGGGACGTCCCGCGTCTGGTCCAGGCGCTTGATGTGGGCGGCCGTCTCGAAACCGTCCATGCCCGGCATCAGGACGTCGAGCAGGACGAGCGCGAACTCCTGGCGCAGCAGGGCCTTCATGGCCTCCTCGCCCGACCGCGCCCGCACGAGCGGGACCTCCAGCGTGCCGAGGACGGCCTCCAGGGCGACGAGGTTGTCCTCCCTGTCGTCGACCAGGAGGATGCTCGCCTCCTCGGACGGATCGTCGTACGTCGTGTGTGGTGACTGCGCCCCGAGCTCTGGATTCATCGCTGCTGCCTCGTTGAGAAATGCGGATCGAGCAGGGTGAGCACGGTGCCCAGGAGTTGATCGATGACCACGGGCTTGGGCACGTACGCGGACGCTCCTGCGGAGAGTGACTGCTCGCTGTCGCCCGGCATGGCCTGGGCGGTGAGGGCGACGACGGGGAGTCGGGCGAAGCGGGAGTCGGCACGGAGGGCGCGTATGGCCTCGTAGCCGTCCAGCTCCGGCATCATGATGTCCATCAGCACAAGGTCGACGGTGGGTTCGCGTTCCAGAGCGGCGAGCGCCTCTACGCCGTTCTCGGCGTAGCGCACGGACATGCCGACACGGCCCAGCAGATGGGTCAGTGCGAAGACGTTGCGGATGTCGTCGTCGGCGATCAGCACGCGCGTGCCCCGCAGCACCTCCGCGGCACGTCCGGACTGCCAGGCGGTGAGCGTGGACGAGGCGAATCCGTCCTCGGGGAGGGCGGACCGCTGAGCGGGCAGCGCGGATGCGGTGGAATCGAGCGGCGGGCACGGGGAGGTCCTCACGGAGCCCGGCTCCCGCGTTGCCGGCGAACCCGAAGGCTCCGCCGCCGTGTGCGCGCCGGCCACCGGCGGCGGCACGGCGGCTGGAAGGAACGCCGGCACGCACAGGGTGAACGAGCTGCCCTTCCCCGGCGTGCTCTCCACGGTGATCCAGCCGCCGAGGAGTTCGGCCAGCTCCCTGCTGATGGCGAGCCCGAGCCCCGTACCGCCGTATGTGCGGTGCGTGGACCCGTCGCCCTGCTGGAACGCTTCGAAGATGCGGGGCAGTTGCTCCGTGGTGATGCCGATCCCGGTGTCGGTGACGATGAACGCGATGAGCGGCTCACCGTCCGTGCCCGGTTCCACGGCGGGTGCGGCGTGCAGCGTGATGCTGCCCTGTGCCGTGAACTTCAGCGCGTTGGAGAGCAGGTTGCGCAGCACCTGCTGCAACCGCCGTTCGTCCGCGTGCAGTTCCAGGGGGGCGTCGTCGGCGGCGGTGACGGCGAAGCCGAGCCCGCGGTCGTGGGCGAGCGGCCGGAAGGTGTCCTCGACGTAGGTGAGCAGCTTGCGCAGGGTGAGACGGCGGGGGCGCGCCTCCATGCGGCCGGCTTCGATCTTGGCCAGGTCCAGCACGTCGTTGATCAGCAGCAGCAGATCCGTGCCCGAGCGGTGGATGGTCTGCGCGAAGCGCACCTCCTCGGGCGAGAGGTTGCCGGCCTCGTTGTCCGTGAGGAGCTGCGAGAGGACGAGCAGCGAGTTGAGCGGCGTGCGCAGCTCGTGCGACATGTTGGCGAGGAACTGCGTCTTGTACTGCGAGGAGGCGGCCAGCAGGGCGGCCTTCTCGGAGAGTTCGGTGTTGGCCCTGATCGTGTGCAGGGCCACGCCCATGGTGTGCACGAACTGGTCGAAGAAGGCGAGATGGATGTCGCTGAACGTGCTGAAGGAGGCGAGCTCCAGCACGCCCAGCAGCCGGTCCTCGTACAGCACGGGAAGGATCACCACGCATGCCGGACGGGCCTCGCCGAGCCCGGATCCGATGGGGAGATAGCTCGGCGGCACATCGGTGAGAAGCAGCCGCCGCTTCTCTCTCGCGACCTGCGCAATGAGGCTGTGACCGTCCACCCCTCCGCGCGGTCGGGCGCCCGGCTCGTAGGCCGCGGTGCCGTAACCGGCCACGTAGGACAGCTCCTCCGTGCCCGGGGCCGTGCCCACCTCCGTCCGGCCGGCGAGGAAGAAGGCGCCGAACTGCGCGCCGACCAGGGGCGGAAGCTCCCGCATGATCGGCTCGGCGATCTCGCGTATGTCCCTGCGGCCCTGCATCAGCGCGGCGAGACGAGTCAGGTTCGACTCCAGCCACTCCTTGGCGCGGGTGGTCTCGCGCAGGTCGGTGACCATCCGGTTGACCGCCTCCGCCGCGTCCCTCCAGGAGCCGGAGAGCCCGAGCACGGTGGTGTGCGGAGTGACGGGGCCGGTGTGCTTCCCGCCCTGGCCCCGGCCGCCCTCGCCGTCCTCGTCGAGGGCGGCGCGCGTCACCTCGCTCGTGAAGAGAGCGAGTTGGTCCGTCATGCGGTTGACGGTGCGGCCGAGGCGGCGCAGCTCTCCGCGCAGAGCGCTGCCGCCCTCGTGCAGATCGACGCGCCTCGAGAGATCGCCGTCCGCCACGGCGGCCAGAACGCGGGTGGCCTCCGCCCGCGAGCCGAGTATGGTCTCAAGAAGTGTGTTGACCGCGTGTACGGCGTCCGTCCACGTGCCCTGGCCGGGGCTCGCAGACAGACGTTCGTCGACGCGGCCACGGCGAACGACGTCTGAGCGTACGCGGATCAGCTCTGTGGCGAGATGCTCCGTGCGCGCAGCCAGTTGGTTCACGGTGTCTGCGATGTCGGTGTGAATGCCGAGGGCGGCGCTGTGTTCCTGCTCGACGCGGGCGGTGAAGTCGCCGTCGCGCAGTGCGCGGAGCACACTGAGGACCGGGCGCAGCTCACTTTCGGCGACGCGACGGGTGTCCGGCATTCCGGACGCTTCACCACTCATGGTTGCGCCTCATCAGTTTCGTCACTCGACGCATATGAATCAGGTCAGTCTGTCACTCTTGCATCAACCGTGCGGGGTGTAACCGGAGAACAGTTGGGGAGCGGCACAGTGGGGACGAAGTCGATGCGGTGGGGTGAAGCGGACGAAGCGGAAGCGGCTGCGCTGCGAGCCGCCCTTCCGGACGCCGACTTCGCGGCCGGGCTGGTGACCGACACCGAGTCCCTCACGGCGCGCGCCTCGCTGCCCGGCGACGCCCGTGCTCCTTCCACCGCCCGCACGTTCGTGCGCGCCGCGCTGGCCGACTGGGGAATGCCGGCCGAGTCCTCCGACGACGCCGTCCTGCTGGTCAGCGAGTTGGTGACCAATGCGGTGGTGCATGCCGGCACGGCGGTGCAGCTGGAGTGCCGGCAGGAGGGCGACAGGCTGGTCGTGGAGGTCGCCGACCACCACCCGACCCGGGCGGTGGAGACCCGCGGCTGGGGAGACGAGGCCGAATTCGGGCCCGACGGCGACGGCTTCAGGGACGGCCACCAGGGCCAGGGCCTCCGCCTGCTGGCGGCGCTCGCCGAGGAGTGGGGCGTCACCTACCGCCGGGACGGCAAGACCGTCTGGTTCAGGCTGCCCTGGGAGTCGGATGACTCCCACGCCGCTCCGGCCGTGCCCGTGGCCCTGCCCAAGCAGGCCGACGGCGGGCGCGCACGCGCCGAACTCCCGCGCGAGGGCCGAGAGGACGACGCGCAGCCGGAGCGCGTCGACACAGGGCAGGACGGGCTGAACCTGACCCGGAACCTCGCGCCCAGCTCCCAGCGGGCCGCGCCTTCCGCCGCGCACAGCGGCCCCGACTGGATCAATCACGGCATCCTGTCCTTCCTCGCCGAGGCCTCCGACCTCCTCGCCGGGCAGACCGACGAGGACCGCGTCGCGTCGCTCGCGGGCCAGCTGCTCGTGCCCCGCTTCGCCGACTGGTGTGCCGTGTGGCTCGCCGACACCGACACCGGGGCGCCGCCCCGGCTTGCGCGTGTGTGGCACACCCAGGAGGACCGCATCGACGAGCTGCGCACCGAGCTGGAGAAGTCGCCGCCGGTCCTCTCGCGCCGGCGGCAGCCAGGGCAGGCCGTGCCCTGGAACTGGCCGGGCCAGGCCTCCGCGTACGGTCCGGGTGGCGCCGCGGTGGGCTGCCGGCTGGCCGTCGGCGGTCGTGCCGTGGGGACCCTGGTCATCGGGCGGGCGGGGCTGGTGCGCATCCCCGACGAAGTCGTGGGGATCGTCGAGGACTTCGCCCGCCGCGTCGCCCTCGCCGTGCTCTCCGCCCGCCGGTACACACGGCAGGCCACCATCAGCCAGGTGCTCCAGCGAGGCCTGCTGCCCACCGGCGAGGTCGTCGTGCCCGGTGTGGAGACCTCGATCGTCTACGAGCCCGCGGGCGAAGGCTCCTGGGCCGGCGGCGACTTCTACGACTTCTTCGAAATGGGCGACGGGCGCTGGCGGTTCGCCCTCGGGGACGTCTGCGGCAACGGCCCGGAAGCGGCCGTCGTCACCGGCCTCGCGAGGCCGGTGCTGAGGCTGCTGGCCCGCGAGGGCTACAGCGTCCCCGAAGTCATGGACCGCCTGAACCGCGAGGTCGGCGAACAGGCACGTTTCCTCTCCCTGGTCTACGGCGAACTCGCGCCCCGTCCCGCCTCCGAGGGCGGCGGCACCGAGTGCACGCTGGTCTCGGCGGGCCACCCGCTGCCGCTGGTGCGTGACGCGTCGGGGCAGGTGCGGGCCGCGGCGGAGCCGCAGCTGCTGCTCGGCGTCGTCGAGGACGTCGGGTACGAGAGCCAGAGCGTCGTCCTCAAGCCCGGTGAGACGCTGCTGTGCGTCACCGACGGTGTGACCGAACGACGTTCCGGGCCGCGCCAGTTCGATGACGACGACGGCCTGGCTGCCGTGCTGGCCGAATGCGACGGCCTGGACGCAGCGGGCACCGCGGAGCGTGTGCGCCGCGCGGTCCACGAATTCGGCGAGAGCACCCCGGTGGACGATCTGGCGCTGGTGGTGCTCCAGGCGCGCAGGGAAGCCTGAGCGAGCAGGCCCACCCGCGCCGCCCCCGGCTTCCGCGTCGCAGCTTCCCGCTCAGTCGACCAGGTCGCGCACGACCGCGTCGGCCAGCAGCCGCCCGCGCAAAGTGAGCACCGCACGGCCCTGCTCGTACGGCTCCGGTTCCAGCAGCCCGTCGGACAGTGCCCGGCGAGCAGCCGACGCCCCGTCTGGGGCGAGGAGTTCGAGGGGGCAGCCCGCCGCGAGCCGCAGCTCCAGCAGGATGCGCTCGATG
>NZ_JACBXA010000176.1 GCF_013870515.1 Streptomyces albidus (ex Kaewkla and Franco 2022)
CGTCGTGGGCGTGTAGTAGGGGGCCAGGGCGGGGAGTTCGTCCCGCCCGGCCAGGTCCGCGACCCGCTCGCAGGCCGCGTCGAAGGCGTGCTCGTACCGGCCGCCGGGGAGCACGCCCTGGCGGGCGGTCCACTCCGGCTCGGCCTCCGGCAGGTGACCGTCGTCGAGCTCGTCCCAGGAGGCGAGGCATCCCGAGCCGAGGAAGTGGTGGTTGCCCAGCGCCTCACGCACGCCCAGGTCGGTGAGTACCGCCGTGGGGATCGCCCGGTGCAGGGACTCCAGCGCGGCCGTCGAGCTGACCGTGACCAGCAGGTCCGTACGGTCCAGCACCTCGCCCATGTGCCCGTAGACCAGGCGGCAGTTGGCGGGCAGTCCGCCGGACAGCCGCCCCGCGAGCTTCTGGTACGGCTGCTCCTCGATGTGCGTGGTGTGCTCGCCCGGCCTGCTGCGCAGCTTGATGAGGACTTCGCGCGAGGGGTGCGCACGGGCGTGTTCCACGGCGCGGCGCAGAAGGTACGAGCGGTCGGCGCGGCTCGCCGGCACCGACGGCTGGGCGGCGAAGACGACGGTGAACGGCCGTCCCGGCTGGGGCCCTTGGTAGGGAGCGCCGCCCAGGAAGGGCAGGGCGCCCTCCGTGACGGAGGAGTCGTCCGCGCCGACCCCGGTGTAGACGGAGCGGAAACGCTCGGCGTCGAAGCGGGAGTTGGCCAGTACGACGTCGGCTCCGTGCCGCAGCAGCAGTCCGTCGGCGAGCTTCTCGTAGACGACGCCGACGTAGCCGGTGACGGTCACGGGGCGGCGCACCGGGCCGGCCGCGCCCTCCCCCGCGCGCCTCGCGCCGGCCATGCCGTGCAGCATCGCCTGCACCGCTCCGCCGACGCAGGCAAGGATCACCACGTCGTACGCGCCCCGGTCGGCTGCCTCCCGTGCGAAGCGCACGCCGCTGGTCTCGCGCAGGGAATCGACCGTGACGCCGACCTCGGCGAGCTGCCGTGCGGTGGGCGTGGCACGGCCGCGCAGGAGCAGCCCGTCGATCCGTGCGTCGGGGGTCAGGCGGCGGGCGGTGAGCGCACCCCATTTCCAACGCGTGTCGGAATCGGCGAGCACCGCCGTCCTCAGCGTGGGCGTGGAATCCGCTGAGCCTTCGGAAAGTGCGGAACGGTTGCGTGATGGCACGTCCAAGACGCTAGAAAGCAATTCCGGAGCGTGGCCCAACGCAAATACAACAGACGGTTAACAGCGCACCGCGGATCGGCCAACCCGGCGGCGCCCGAGGCGGGTTCACCGTCCCGCCATGTGTCGTTCACCGGCGCGTACTCCGCAGGTCACGACGGATGCCGCGGGCGCCCTTAAGGTCAGCCGGGTGGTTAAGCTCTCCGTCATCGTGCCGTTCTACAACGTGCAGTCCTATGCCCCGGAAACCCTTCGAAGTCTACGTGCGAATGCGCGCGACGACACCGAATTCATTCTTGTCGACGACTGTTCCACGGACGGCACCCCAGAGATTCTTGCGGCTGCCGAACGGGATCTCCGAGGGGCCGTTCTCGTCCGGCACGAACGCAACGGCGGTCTCGCCACCGCCCGGAACACCGGGCTCGATGTGGCCCGCGGCGAATACGTGACCTTCCTCGACGGCGACGACTGGCTGGCGCCCGGCTACTACTCCGAGTTGCTGGCCACCGTCGAGCACCTGGGCTGCGACTTCCTGCGCACCGATCACGTGCAGTGCACGGCCCGCGCCCGTACCGTCTCGCGCGTCCCGCACGGCCGCCGCGGCGTGGTCATGGACCCGCGCGAGGCGATCCTGCCCGCCGATCGCACCACCTCCGTCGACTACGCCTTCGCCTGGGCCGGGATCTACCACCGCAGGCTGCTGGACGACGGACTGCTGCACTTCCGGCACGGCCTGCGCACCGCCGAGGACCGGCCGTGGATCTGGCGGTTGCACCGCGAGGCGAAGTCCTTCGCCGTCGTGGGCCTGACCGGCGTCTTCTACCGGCGCGGGGTGGCCTCGTCGCTCACCCAGATCGGAGACGTCCGCCAGCTCGACTTCATCCGGGCCTTCGACCAGGTCATCGACGAGACGTCCAAGGACCGGGACGCGGACACGCTGCTGCCCAAGGCCGTGCGCACCTACTGCGCGATCATCTCCCACCATCTGACCAGCGGAAGGTTCGAGCCGCAGGTGGCGCGCACGCTGCGGGCGATGAGCGCCGCCGCGCTCAAGCGGCTCCCCTCCGACGTGCTCGTGGACGCGCTGGACTCCATGGACACCGAGCGCGCCTCGCGCCTGCGCAGGCTGCGCCGCCGCCCCGCCCCGCTGGGCTCCCGCGTGGAGGAGGCCGCATGAGCGAGACAGCTGACCGAGGCGTTCACCGAGGACGGGCCCCGATGCGCACGCAGATCTTCTTCGCCTCGACGCTGTACGGGGCGGCCACCCTCGCCGCCGCCCTGGACGCCGGGCACTTCCGCGACTCCGACCGCCGGCTGCTGCTGGTGAGCAACAACGCGGCGAACCCCGAGACGACGCCCGCCCTGGACTCCATGCCGGGCTTCGAGCGGCTTCGGGGGCGCTTCGACCGCGTCCTGTCCTGGAACGAGGCGATCAAGCCGTTCCACCCGGGGGGCTGGTCGCCGCGTACGGACGACGTGCCGATGTGGGAGCGCTACGCGCGGATGCTGTGGGGTCTCGGCGACGACGAGATCGAACTCGTCGTGGAGTCCATCCAGGTCGAACCGGCCCTCGCCGTCGCCCGGTTGTTCCCTGACGCGCCGATCGACGTCTACGCCGACGGCCTGATGAGCTACGGCCCCACCCGCAACAAGCTCGACCCGCTGGTCGGCTCCCGGGTGCGGCGCCTGCTCCATCTCGACCTGCTGCCGGGCCTGGAGCCGCTGCTCCTCACGGAGTTCGGCGTCGAGGGCGAGGTCGTCTCCACCGAGGCCTTCAAGTCCGTGCTCGCGGAGCTGGCGGAGGACGTGCCGCCGAGCGTGACCTCGGCGCCCTCCGGACCGGCACTGCTGCTGGGGCAGTACATGTCCGCGCTGGAGATCCTCACTGCCGAGGAGGAGGAGCAGCTGCACGTACGGATGCTGCGCGGCGCCGCTCGACTCGGCCACCGCAGCGTGGTGTTCAAGCCGCACCCCGTCGCACCGGCCCGCTTCTCCCGTGCGTTGGAGAAGGAGGCGGGTGAACTCGGCGTGGAGCTGCTGGTGTTGAACGCCCCGGTGCTCGCCGAGGTGCTGTACGAGCGGATCCGCCCGTCGCTGGTCGTGGGCTGCTTCTCGACCGCGCTGCTGACCGCGGCCTCCTTCTACGGGCTGCGCGTCGCCCGTACGGGCACGGATCTGCTGCTGGAACGGATCGCCCCGTACCAGAACAGCAACCGGGTGCCGGTCACGCTCGTCGACGCGCTGCTGCCGGAGGTCGGCGACGCGACCGCCGTGGGCGCGTGGCGCGCTCCGGACGCGGACGAGGTCGAGCGCGAACTGACCGGTCTGGTACGGGCGGTGGGCTTCTGCATGCAGGCGGAGATCCACCCGGGGCTGCGCACCGAGGCCGAGCGGTATCTCGCGGCGCACCTGGACGCGCGTACCCGCCGCTACTTCAAGCGCCGCCGCCTCACCTCGCTCGCCCTGCCGGGCGCGGTGCCGCGGCAGCTCGCCTTCGTACCCCGCAACCGCACCGTGCGCAGGGTGGCACGGCGCGTACGGGCACTGAAGCGGGCGGCGATGGGCTGAGCGCCCGCGACAAACGGCGGGCCCGGCACCGGAGTCGACGTCCGGTGCCGGGCCCGCCGCAGTGGTGCCGGACTTCTCAGACGACGAGCCAGAGCAGCAGCAGGAAGACCAGTGAGACCACGGAGATCAGCGTCTCCATCACCGACCACGTCTTGATGGTCTGGCCGACGCTCATCCCGAAGTACTCCTTCACCAGCCAGAATCCGGCGTCGTTGACGTGGCTGAAGAAGAGCGAGCCCGCACCGATCGCCAGCACCAGCAGCGCGGACTGCGCGGAGCTCATGTCCGCGGCGAGCGGCGCGACGAGGCCGGCGGCGGAGATCGTCGCCACGGTCGCCGAGCCGGTGGCCAGCCGGATGCCGACTGCGATCAGCCAGCCCAGCAGCAGCGCGGGGACGGACCAGTCCTTGGAGAAGTCGAGGATCATCTCGCCGATGCCGACGTCGACCAGCGTCTGCTTGAACCCGCCGCCCGCGGCGACGATCAGCAGGATGCCGGCGATCGGCATGAGGGACTTCTCGACCGTCGAAGTGATGCGGCCCTTGGTGAAGCCCGCTGCCCTGCCCAGCGTGAACATCGCGGCGATCACCGCCACCAGCAGAGCGATCATCGGCGAACCGATCACGTCCACGACCCGCTGCACAGGGTTCTCGGGGTCGTCGATGACGATGTCCGTCAGAGCCTTGGCCAGCATCAGCACGACGGGCAGCAGGACGGTGGCCACGGTGGCGACGAAGCGGGGACGCCGCTCCAGGTCGTCGGAGGGGCGCTGCGGCACGATGCCCTCGGGCGGCTGGGCGTGTACCCAGTTGCCGGCGACCCGTCCGAAGAGCGGGCCCGCGATGATCAGCGTGGGGATGCCGACCAGCACACCGAGCGCGAGGGTCATGCCGAGGTCGGCCTTCACCGAGTCGATCGCGGCGAGCGGCCCCGGGTGCGGGGGCACCAGGCCGTGCATCACCGAGAGACCGGCGAGTGCGGGGATGCCGATGCGCATCACGGAGAAGTTGCCGCGCCGGGCGACGAGCAGCACCACCGGGATCATCAGCACGATGCCGACCTCGAAGAAGAGCGGCAGCCCGATGATGCCGGCGATCAGCGCCATCGCCCACGGCATCGCGCGCTCGCTCGTCCTGGCGAGGATGGTGTCGACGATCTCGTCGGCGCCGCCCGAGTCCGCGAGGAGCTTGCCGAGGATCGCGCCCAGCGCGATGAGCACGCCGACTCCGGAGACGGTGTCGCCCAGTCCCGTGGAGAAGCTCTCGATGGTCTTGTCCAGCGGGGCCGACGCGACCGCGCCCAGCACGAGCGTGCCGAGGGTCAGCGCCAGGAAGGCGTGGACCTTGAAGCGGGTGATGAGGACGACGATGACGGCTATTCCGGCCAGGGCGGCGATCCCCAGCTGGGCGTTGCCGGCCGAGCTGATCGGATCGATGGGTTCCGGCCCGGCCGCGAGTATCTCGGCACTGAGATGGCGCACGGTTCTTCCTTCTCGACAGACTTACAGGGGAATGGGGGCGGGGCGGTCGACGGGTACGTCGAGATCGCCCCGGTTACGGGGACGCAGGCCCTACGGGCGGACCGGCGCAGCGCGGCCTCCGCGCAGCACGGCCAGCGCACGTTCGGTGACGGTGTCCGGGCCCACCCGTACGGAGACGGCCGCCCCCCGCTCGTCCGACTGCAGCGGCTCCAGCGTCGCGAACTGCGAGTCGAGCAGGCTGGGGGGCATGAAGTGGTCCCGGCGCCGCTCCATGCGCTGCGCGATGAGCGTCCGGTCGCCGGTGAGGTGGAGGAAGAAGACGTGCGGGGCGGCCGCGCGGAGCCGGTCCCGGTAGGCGCGCTTGAGCGCGGAGCAGCTCACCACCCCGCCGACGCCCTCGCGTTCGCGCGCCCAGCCGCCGATGGCGTCGAGCCACGGCTCGCGGTCGGCGTCGTCCAGCGGTGTGCCGGCCGTCATCTTCGCGACGTTCGCGGGCGGGTGGAAGGCGTCGGCCTCCGCGTAGGGCACGCCCATCGCCTCTGCCAGCAGGGCGCCCACGGTGGTCTTGCCGGTCCCGGCGACCCCCATGACGATCACGACCTCGGCGGCCTCACCGTCCCGGGCACTGCCCGTGCCACTCATGCCACACCTCGCTGTCCGTCCTCTTCGACCAGGGCGCGGGCCACTCAACCTCATTACGTCACACGTATTCAATAGGCAGACATCAATTGGTCATACTTAATATGCGGAACGGAGACCCGCCGGCCCGTGGGTAGGCTGAATCCACCGGGGGCGGAGACAACTCAGGAGACCCATGACCAGCCAGGCGGAGGGCCGGGGGCGCGGCCTCCACGCACATCTGCTCGCCGAGCTCGGGCCCGCGATCACCTCGGGCGGTTTCCCGCCGGGCACGGTGCTGCTCACCGACGAGCTCGCCGAGCGGTACGAGGTCTCACGCACCGTCGTACGTGAAGCCGTGCGGGTTCTGGAGTCGATGCACCTGGTGGAGTCGCGGCGCCGGGTGGGCGTGACCGTCCTCCCCACCGAGCGGTGGAACGTCTACGACCCGCAGGTGATCACCTGGCGGCTCGCCGGGAGCGACAGGGCCCGGCAGCTGCGCTCCCTGACCGTGCTGCGCTCCGCGGTCGAGCCGGTGGCCGCCCGCCTCGCCGCCGAACTGGCCACCCCGGAGGAGTGCGCGGAGCTGACCGAACACGCCCTGGGTCTCGTGCGCACCTCACGCGGTGAGCAACTGCCCAACTACCTCGTGCACGACGTCGCCTTCCACCGGGTGATACTGCGCGCATCGCGCAACGAGATGTTCGCCCGGCTCGGAGACGTCGTCGCGGCGGTGCTCACCGGACGCACCGAGCACGAGGTGATGTTCAGCGATCCGCGGCCGGAGGCGGTCACGATGCACGTCCAGGTCGCCGAGGCCGTACGGGAAGGCGACGGCCGAACGGCGGAGAAGGTGATGCGGACCATCACCGAGGACGCGATGGCCGAACTGGACGTGCTCGCACCGTGATTCGCCGGGCCGGCCACGCAGCGGGCCATGCCCGGGCGTGAACCTCAGGCCCCCGTGACCCTGCGCACGACGCGCAGCAGGTACTCCTTCCTGTTGAGCGGGTCGTGGTCCGTGCGCGGCCGGCCGGGGATCGCGCCGCTGACCGGCTGGTAGCGGGCGAAGGCGCACTCCAGAACGCCCTCACCGCTGGTCAACGTAGGCAGCTGCTGCTCCAGTCCGTGGATCCGGGCGGCGGGGATCTCCCCTTCCAGCACGTACGCCTCCCCGTGCGTCGCCGACGTACGGGGAACCGCTCGCAGGTGGGAGAGCACCGGCAGGACGGCCCCGTACGTCTCCGCCGGGATCTCCAACCGGAAGTGATGCAGGGGCTCGTGGACCGTGGTGCCCGCCTGCTTCAGCGCGGCCATCACGACCAGGGGCGTCAGCTGGCGGAAGTCGGCACCCGTGCTCGACATGCTCTTGTCGAAGACGGCGTGCGCGTGGCTCTGCCGCGGCGCGTACCCGGAGTGCGTCATGGTGACCCGGCAGTCGGGGATCTGCCACCCGTGGATCCCCTGGTGCAGGGTCGCCCGCACCGTCTCCTCGACTGCCCTCATGAACGCGTAGGGCATGGAGCCCAGTTCGACGTCCAGCCCGTACTCGACACCGCTGCCGGGCGGGGCGGGTTCGATGCGCAGCCCGACGGTCGCGAGGAACGGGTTGGGCTCCTTGTTCATGATCTCGGCGGCCTCGCCGGGGGCGTTCAGCCGCTCGATGCAGATCGTCGTGGACTCGCGGAACGTCACGTCCAGGCCGAACTCGTCCGCGAGCGTCGACTGGATGACCTCCTTCTGCACCTCGCCGTAGAGCGACACGTGGATCTCAGCACGGAGTTCGTCCTGCCGGAGGTCGATCAACGGGTCCTGCTCGGCGAGTTGAGTGAGCGCCACGTGCAGTGCGCCCTTGTCGGCGGCACGGACGGGTGTGACCACGGTCTCCAGGGTAGGCGGAGCGAAGTGGTGGACCTCCACACTCCCCTTCGGTGTCGCTCCGATCGCGTCACCGATCCTGATGCCGTCCAGCCCCCGCAGCTTGCCGATCTGCCCGGCGACCACCGACTCACGCTGAACGGCCGAGCCCAGCTCGAAGACGCTGATGCCGGTGATCTTTCCTTCCCGCGCGCCTTCGCGGTCACCTGCGTCCGCGTGGCTGCCTGCATCCGCGTCGCCGTCCCGGCCGCCGTCCCCGAAGGGGAGCCGGTCCCGGACGCGGGCCGTGCCCGAGAACATCCGCACGTATGCGATCTTCTGGCCGCCCGCGGCGCGTTCGACCTTGAAGACCGTGCCGGAGACGGGCTCGTCCGGCTTCTCCTCCGCGTGGTCCGCGGAGGGAAGCAGCTCCCTGACTCCGGCGGTCAGGGACTCGACGCCCGCGCCGGTGATGGCCGAACCGAAGAAGACCGGATGGAGAAGTCCCCGCCGGGACTGCTTCCCCAGCTCGTCGCGGAGCCGGTCGTAGGTGATGCTCGCCTCGTCCTCGACGTAGGCGGCGAGCAGCGCGTCGTCGTTCTCGGCGAGGAGCTCCGCGAGCCGGGCCGTGAAGGCCTCGTCCGCGCGGCCGTGTGCGGTGAAGCCGGCGTCGCCGGTGCCGAGTTCGCGTACCGACCCCATCGGGACGGCCGCCGGTGTCAGCTTCTCGCCGATCATCCGCAGCACCCGGCCGTCGTGGGCCCCGCGCCGGTCGATCTTGTTGACGAACAGAAGGGTGGGGATGCGCAGTCGCTGGAGCGTCCGCATCAGCACCCGCGTCTGCGCCTGGACTCCCTCGACGGCGGAGATCACCAGCACCGCGCCGTCGAGCACGCTGAGGACCCGTTCCACCTCGGCGATGAAGTCGGGGTGCCCGGGGGTGTCGATCAGGTTGACCGTCACGTCCCCGTCGATGACGAACGAGACGACGGCGGACTTGATCGTGATGCCGCGCTGCCGTTCCAGCGACAGGGAGTCGGTCTGTGTGCTGCCGTCGTCGACGCTGCCGACCTCGTCGATGACACCGGCGGCGTGGAGAAGCCGCTCGGTCAGGCTCGTCTTACCGGCGTCTACATGCGCCAGGATTCCCAGGTTGAGCGTTTTCACAGAGCGTCATGTCCTCTTGGTGGATGAAAGTTCCTTTCTGGGTGGACATGAACGCTCGCTGCATCTTCTTCTCCTTGGTCCCGGCGTTGCTCTCGCCGGGGAGCACAGCAGAGGCGGCCCGCGGATCACAACCGGTTTTCGACGGCCTCAGCTCTGCGTACGCGGGCCCAACGTGGCGCCGATGCCTGCGATCACGGCGGAAAGCCCCTCCTCGAAGCGGGCGTCGTAGTCGCCGAAGAGGTCGGCGCCCGCCTGCGCCGCGAGGGGGAATTCCGGGCCGAGCGCCTCCGCCCGCTCGGTCACGTCGTACCCCGGGGCGCGTTCGCCCGGCATGGGATGCACGGCCTGCTGCTCGATCACGAAGCCCTCTGTGAAGACGAAGACGATGAAGGAGGCGCGTGCAGCGGCGTCCGGCGAGAAGCCCGCGGCCACCAGCCGCCGCAGGTGTGCCTCCTGCTCCTCGGCGTGCCCGGTGTCGGTGAGCCTTGTGCCCGCGAAGACCTTCGCGCCGTCGCGGTAACGAAGCAGCGCTCGGCGCAGACCCCTGCCCGCCTGCGCCAGCAGCTCCTGCCAGTTCGAGCCGGGGGGATCGCTCCCCTGCCCCCCGCTCATCTCGCGCAGCATCGCCGTGGCCATCTCGTCGAGAAGTTCCTGCTTGTTTCCGACGTGCCAATACAGCGCGGGCGCCTGGACATTCAGCTCCTTGGCCACCCGGCGCAGGGTGAGCCCGTCGAGCCCCACCTCGTTCAGCAGCCTCAGCCCGGTCTCCACGATCTGCGCGCGATTCAGTGCCGTCTGCCCCTTCGACCTTGCCACGTTGACAATTTAACACCGTTAAGCAACTCTCGGGTCATGGTGGAATTTAACAGCGTTAAGGAAGATACGCAGGCCGCCGCCGTGCTTATCGCCGGAGCGGGGCCCGTCGGCCTCGCCCTCGCATGCGACCTCGCCCGCAGAGGTGTGCGGACCCGCGTGGTGGAGCAGGGCGAGTCGCTCTTCCCGGGTTCGCGGGGCAAGGGTCTCCAGCCGCGCAGCCTGGAGGTCCTGGACGATCTGGGCATCGGCGAAGCCGTGATGCGAGAGAGCCGTCCCTATCCGCGCATGCTCCCCTGGGAGGGCGGCACGCAAGGGGAGGCCTTCGACCTCGTGGAGCGGGCAGCCCCCCGGCCGGGCGAGCCGTACAGCGAGATCCGTCTGCTCCCCCAGTGGCGCACCCAGGAGTTGCTGTACGAGCGGCTGCGCTCGCTGGGCGGCGAGGTGGAGTTCGGCACCCGGCTGACCGGCCTGGAGCAGGACGGGGACGGCGTACGGGCAGAGCTCACGGCGCGGAACGGCGGCACCAGCGCGGCATCCGCGGCGTTCCTCGTCGCCGCAGACGGGGGGCGCAGCACCGTACGCAAGGCACTCGGCGTCGGCATGAACGGCGAGAGCGTCGATTCCCGGCCCGCGCTCATCGCCGATGTGCGGCTCGCAGGACTCGGCAGCGAGTACTGGCACGTGTGGCCGCAGGCCCGGGGCGGTCCCCTGGCGCTGTGCCCGCTGGACGGGACCGGACTGTTCCAGCTGGCAGCCCAGTTCACCGACGAGTCCGCACCGCCGGAGAGTTCACCTGACTACGTCCGAGCCCTGGTCGAGAAGCGCAGCACGCTCTCCGCCGGGGACGTACAGGAGGTGCGCTGGGCCTCCTTGTTCCGCGCGAGCGCGGCGCTCGCGGACCGCTTCCGGGAGGGCCGTGTCTTCCTCGCCGGCGACGCGGCGCATGTGCACTCCCCCGCCGGCGGTCAGGGCCTCAACACCGGGCTGCAGGACGCCTACAACCTCGGCTGGAAGCTCGGCCAGGTACTGCGGCACGGCGCCTCGGACGCGCTCCTCGACACCTACGAGGAGGAACGGCTGCCCCTGGCGGCGGACGTCCTCGGCCTCAGCACACGAGTGCACCGCGGCCAGCAGAAGCGCGGCCGCGAGACGCAGCAACTCGACATCGGATACCGCGGCAGTTCCCTCGCCCACGAGCTGCGCGCGTCGCCGGACGGTGAGCTGCGCGCGGGCGACCGGGCGCCCGACGCGCTCGCGGTATCGGCGGCGAGCTCAGGGGAGCAGTCACGGCAGGGCGAACGGCTCCGGCTGTTCGACGAGTTCCGCGGCCCGCACTGGACGCTGCTCTCCTTCGGCAACGCGCGGCTGCCCGGCTCCGTCCCGGCCGGCGTGCGCGCCCGCCGGCTGACCCACACCGAGGAGCATGCCGAACGGGCTTACGGGCGCGGCCTGTTCCTCGTCCGGCCCGACGGGTATGTCGCCGTCGCCGCGGACGAGTGGACGGCTTCCCTCACCGGGCTGCTGCCGGGCCTCGGCCTGCGCTGACGACCGTGAGGGCGCCGCTGCGCTCACTTCCGGCCCGGCGCATGCTCCGGCGGCCGATGCTCGAACCACCGCCGGTCCGCCTCCAGTTGGGCGGCAAGGGAGACCAGCACCGGTTCGGTGGAGGCGGGGCCCAGCAGCTGGGCGCCCAGCGGGAGGCCGGACGTCGTGAACCCCGCGGGCACGTTGACGCCCGGCCAGCCCAGCACGTTCCACGGCCATGCGTACGGGCAGTGGGCGATCATCGTGCGGTCGGTCTGCAAGCCGGAGAGCCGGGCGAGGTCGCCGATGCGCAGGGGCGGCGTCGCGGTGGTCGGCGCGAGGACGACGTCGAAGCGCTGGAAGATGCGCCCGACCCTCCGCTGCAACGGACCCTCGGCCGAGCGTGCCGCACCCAGCAACGTCCTCTCCATAAGACGGCCGGTGCGCGCCGCGCTGCGGGTACGCGGGTCCAGAAGGGCGGGGTCCGGGGCGCGCAGGCTCCACTCCCTGATGCCCGCGGTGGCCCGCGGCACGAAGGCCAGGCCGATCGGCCCGTAGTCCGGATCGGCCTCCTCGACCTCGTGTCCGAGTTCCGCCAGCCGCTCCGCGAGCGCTGTCACCGCTGTCCGTACCTGCGGATCGAGTGACTTCCGCGTCGCGGTCCACGGAGGCCGCAGGGACAGCGCGATACGCAGCCGCCCCGGGTCACGCCCGACGGCGGACGAGGCGTCCACCGGCTCGGGCCGGTGCAGATCGCCGTCCGCGTTGCCCGCGGCCGCGTCCAGCAACAGTGCCGCGTCCTCGACGGTACGGGCGAGGGGCCCGAAGACGGTGATGCCCTTGAACGCCTCCGGATCGGGCAGCGTGGAGATCCTTCCG
This sequence comes from Streptomyces albidus (ex Kaewkla and Franco 2022), assembly GCF_013870515.1. GTDB lineage: Bacteria > Actinomycetota > Actinomycetes > Streptomycetales > Streptomycetaceae > Streptomyces > Streptomyces albidus. The sequence continues at coordinate 12,083 of NZ_JACBXA010000176.1, forward strand.
CGCTGCGGCTTGATGCCGACCAGATGGCTCCAGGCGGCCGGGATGCGGATGGACCCGGCCCCGTCCGACCCCAGCGCGGCCGGCACCAGGCCCGCCGCGACGGCCGCGGCGGAGCCGCCGGAGGACCCGCCCGGCGTGTGCTCCAGGCTCCACGGGTTGCGGGTGTCGCCGAAGGCCGGGCCCTCCGTGAAGGGCCACTGGCCGAGTTCGGGTGAGTTGGTCTTGCCGACGATCACGGCACCGGCAGCGCGCAGCCGCCGTACGGCCTCCCCGTCCGCCACCTTGTCCGGGAAGTCCCCGGGGCAGCCGAACGCCGTCGGCAGTCCCGCCACGTCCATGTCGTCCTTCACCGCGAGCGGCACCCCCAGCAGGGGCCGGCGCTCTCCGCGCTCCAACCTCCTGTCCGCGGCGTCGGCTTCGGCCAGCGCCGCCTCCCCGCGCACGCGGCGGAAGGCGTTCAGCGT
>NZ_JACBXA010000177.1 GCF_013870515.1 Streptomyces albidus (ex Kaewkla and Franco 2022)
CTACTTCGCGACGCAGTTCTTTCCGCGCCGGAGTATCCGCCGCGACGGCGCCGCGGCGAGGGCCGGTCGCCGGAGCCGCGCTTCGACGCGACGGCGACCATGGCGATGAAGCCCCCGATGACGGCTATCACGATCAGGATGACCAAGAACTTGCCCATGAGTCGTTCCCCCATTGGTTCCCCAGTGCGAATGCGCACTGTCTCGCTGTGCTGTGTTCCCGCTTCGGCGCCCGCCGGACGCCGGTGCTTTGACGCCCTGTCGGCGTGAACGGCTTCTGCCCCGGCCTTCGCGGCCTCAAAGCAGAGTTGAGGAAGTTCAGAGGGTTCGCGCTCGTCCACGCCCCGCTCCCGCATCCGGCCGAACAGCATCGGGCGATACACCCCCTAATGCCCGGTACGGATGCGAATGCCCGATGGCCCGCCTAGCGTCGGCTCCGGATCTTCTGACACCGGAGCGCGCACGTCGTGGCCCGCTCCCCCGCCCAGGAACAGGAGCATTCACATGCGCGTCTCCACCACCGTCGCCGCCGCCCTCGGGGCAGCGGCCCTGATCGCCTCGACGGCCGCGCCCGCCACCGCCGTCTCGCCCGCTCCCGACGCCAAGGGGGGCCACCACCGCGTGGCCCTCACCGGCGCACAGGAAGTGCCCGGCCCGGGTGACCCGGACGGGACCGGGACCTTCCGGTACTCGATCAAGCACGACAGGCTCTGCTACTCGCTCAGCGTCACCGACATCGCCGCACCCACCGCCGCGCACATCCACTTCGGGCAGGCCGGCGAGACCGGGCCCGTCGCCGTCGCGCTGAGGACTCCGCCGGTGGACGGTACGTCCCGCGGCTGCATCCGTGCGCAGCGGACCCAGACCCCGGCGAACGCCTCCACCGTCCTGACCCGCTGGGAGCTGGACGGCATCAAGCGGAACTCGTTCTTCTTCTATGTCAACGTCCACAACGCCGAGTTCACCGACGGAGCCATCCGCGGCCAGCTCTGATCAGACGCATCGCATGATTCGGCGGGTGCGCGCCGTCCGGCCCCCTCGGCCCGGGCGGAGCGCACCCGCCGTGCTGTGCCGACAGCCGGCGGAACCCCTGCGGGGTCCTCGCCGGCTGTCGGCCGCGTCGTCTACCAGCGGTACCACCGGCCCTTGGCGCCACCGCCCCGTGCCGGGCGGATGAAGAACCCCAGCAGCCAGACGACGAGCACGATGACGGCGATCCACCAGAGTGCCTTGAGCGCGAAGCCGGCACCGAAGAGGAGCAGGGCGAGAAGCAGAACGAGTATCAGGGGAACCATGATCTTGACCTCCGGGCACGCGAGATGCCCCGGTTCGAAGCGGAAATCGATCTACGAGGTGTGACCTCGCCGAAGGCCCTCATCCAGTAGAAGGCCCTCATGCATCAGGGCGTTGGGCGGCAGGGCAGCTCTCACTTCCTCTCCTGGTGGTGTCGCCGGTCGTCTCGCGAGCCTCCTCGCGAGGTCGCGCGCGGACGGAACGCTCACGGACGTCGTGGACCGGGCGTCGTGACCGGACGCGGCGGGACCGGACGCGGCGGGACCGGGCGCCGTGACCGGACGCGAACGGTTCGGGGTTCGAGAGTCCGCGCGTCCCTCGGAAGGCGGTCCCGGCGGGACGCCGGATGCGCCCACGGACCCGGGCGTCCCGCCGGGACCTGCTCCCCGATGCGTGCCGGACGTGCGGCACGAACCGTCGCTCTCGTCAGTCCTGCGTGATGGCGGTGCGCAGTTGCTCGAGGCACCTGCGCAGCAGACGCGAGACCTGCATCTGCGAGATCCCGAGGACGTCGCCGATCTGCTGCTGGGTGAGTTCCTCGCCGAAGTACATCTCGAGGATGCGGCGGTCGCGGTCCCCCAGGTCCGTCAGCGCGGGCCTGAGCGCGTTGAAGTTCTCGACCTGCTCGATGGCGGGGTCGCACTGGCCGATGCGGCCCAGCAGCGTGTCGCCTTCCTTGCCTTCGACGTGGTCGTTGCCGGGCATCTGGAGCGAGTGCGTCGAGTAGGCGTTGGCGGCGACCTGCACCTCCGCGACCTCCTCGACGGTGATCATCATGTTCTCAGCGAGCTCGCCGGTCGTGGGCGCCCTGCCCACGCGGGCCTCGAGCCGGTCGGTGGCGCGTGCCAGCTCGATGCGCCGCTCCTGGAGCCTGCGCGGGACGTGCACGGCCCAAGTGGTGTCGCGGAAGAAGCGCTTGATCTCGCCCGTGATGTAGGGGATGGCGAACGACGTGAACTCGACCTCACGGCTCAGGTCGAACCGGTCGATGGCCTTGATGACGCCGATCGTGCCGACCTGACGGATGTCCTCGTACTGGTCGTCCCGCTGACGGAACCGCTTGGCGACGAAGTGCACCAGGGGCAGGCTCAGTTCGATCAAGGTGTTGCGCGCGTACTGGTAGGCGGCGGTGCCCTCCTCCAGCTCCCGGAGGCGCTGAAGAAAGACGCGCGTCAGTTCGCGGGCGTCCTGCGGGGCCACGGCATGCGGGTCCTTGATCAGCGGCAGACCGGCGGTCTCCGTCGTCCCGGTCTCCTGGCCTCTCCCCCCGGCCACCGGTCTGATCGCGCCACTCATGAAAGCCTCCATGCAGCAAATGTTGTCGTCCTGCATGTTTCTACCTGCCCCACGCCTGGAGCGCCACACTCATCGAGTACTTGAATCTCACAGCCTCCACCTGCGACACCTGGCGGCGAGCAGTCGGAGCCTCCGCGGCGCACCCCCGCGAATCGCCCGCATCACCGGCCTGTTGGGGAGGTCGGCGCGGCAGCGTCGAGACGGACGAGCCAGTCGAGTCGGCGACGGCGACGGGGTTCCGGGTCCCCACAAACGCTTGTCGTGTCGCAATCGTTACCCCGCAGCATCACCCCTCGCGACCACGTGTTCTGCGGCAAGGGAGTCCGCTCACGGCGCGAAAGGGCAGAGAAAAACCGCACTCTTCATGGGTTCATCATGAACATGGACGGGATGAGGATATTTCTGCCGCGTACGCTGAAGCGGAACGCGGCGGCGGAGCCGCTCGCGTGGCTCCGCCGGGCTGTCCCCGTCCCCCGGCCCTGGTGAGAAGCAGGAGACGTGAACGAGAACGCAGCAGTTGAGCGCGACCTGCGCGCCGCCGCCCCGCACGAGTTGCTCCACGTCGTCAACGAGGCGCTGATTCGCGGCTACGGGGCGACCCGCGTCCAGCTGCACCTGGCCGACTACGGCGTGCGCAGCCTGCAGCTTGTGGGAGCGACGCCGCTCTCCGACGACCCGGTGCTCATCCACGACAGCCCGCAGGGCCGCGCCTTCGAAGCCCCGGACCCCCTCGTCGTCACGGACGGCGAGGCGCACACCGTCACGGTGCACCTCCCGGTGAGCGTGCGCGGCGACCGCGTGGGCGTGCTGTCCGCCACGTTCCCCGAGAAGCTGGACACCAAGGCGTGCCTCCCGGACCTGGAGCACATCTGCGACGCCCTCGGCCACGAGATCATGGTCGCCGAACGGGACACGGACCACTACATCCTGGCTCGCCGCGCCAGCCGGCTCACGCTCGCCGCCGAGATGCAGTGGCAGCTGCTGCCCGGGCGCTCCTGCCGTCGCCCCGAGTTCGCGCTCGGCGCCCATCTGGAACCGGCCTACGCCATCTTCGGCGACAACTTCGACTGGTCCACCTCCGGCGACCACCTCACCCTGGCGATCACCAACGGCATGGGTGAGGGCATCGAGGCCGCCCTGCTGACCAACCTCGCGGTCAACGCGATGCGCAACGCCCGCCGCGCCGGTCTCGGCCTCGCCGACCAGGCATACCTCGCCGACCAGGCCGTCCACGCCCACTACCGGGGATCGGTGTACGTCTCGATGCTGCTGATGCGCTTCGAGCTGTCGACCGGGCGGACCGAGGTCGTCGAAGCAGGCTCGCCCCGCGTGTGGCGGATGAGGGACGGCAAGGTCGAGGCGCTCGCGTTCGACGCTCAGCTGCCGCTGGGGATGTTCGAGGACACCGTCTTCGACAGCGAGCACTTCCAGGTCGAGCCGGGGGACAGGCTGCTGTTCGCCAGCGACGGCGTGTACGGCACGTCGTCACAGGCCGGGGAGCACTACGGCGAGCACGCTCTGGCGCGATCCCTCACCGCCAACAGGCTCCTGCCTGCCTCGCAGGTGCCCAGAGCCGTCCTGCGGGAGCTGACCGACTACAGGGGAGTCTCACCGCTCGACGACGACGCCCTCGTGCTCTGCCTCGACTGGTACGGGAAGGACGCACCCGCGGGCTGACGCGTCGCACGGGGCCGGGGCGCCGTCAGGCCGTGTCCTCGACGTCCCTCTGAACTGCCAGCCGACGCCCGGTCACCGTCGACTCCGTCGCCTCACGGAACCCCTCCAGCCCTGCCAGGAGCGCCGCTCGCGCCTTGGGCGGCATCACCGCAATGGTCGCCTGCAGTGCCTCTTCGCGCTTGAGGCGCAGGTCGCGCAAGTGGTTCTTGCCCTGCCGGGTCAGATGCAGCTCGAGCTCGCGGCGGCTTACGGGACTGGGCGAACGCTCCAGAAAACCCAGCGCCTGGAGACGGTCGCACAGGCGGCTGACCGAGGACGGGGCGGAGCCCAGCCGGTCTCCCAGCGTGCGCAGGTTCATCCCCTCTTCACGGTCGAGGCAGTACAGCACGCGCAATTGCGAAGCCGAGACCGGGGAGGCGGAGGCGGCGTCCTTGCCCTGCTCCCACATCACTTCCAGCAGCTCGATGACCTCGCGCGCGGCGCCGGCCGCCTCGATCGGCCCGCGCTGCCGCGGTCCCGCAGCCGGCGGGTGGCTCTCACCCATCACTCTGACTCTCCCGAACCAGCACGGCCGTCCCATGAGGAGGGCACCGGCTCGCGCTTCTTCCCGACGCTTCCAGTTCTCCGGGAACGGCCGCCGGACGCTGCCATACCGCACGCCACGAACAGACCGACCCCCGTGTGTCCGCCGGCCGGGCCCCCGCAAGGTGCCCGTCCGGCCCGCCGGCGAACGATGCCGGCAGAACCCTTGTCGAACAACAATCATATCCCGGTACTTCATGCCCGACCACGGCGAGCCGCACACACCCCACCACGGCACCCGCACGCTCCGGAACCGGGAGATTCAGCGGTACGGCCCGTCGGTGACGCGGGGGAGTTGATGAAGTCGGATGCTTCGCGGAGGATGACCGCCATGACAGCTGATCAGCGAGTTCCCGGACGTCCGCTGCTCAACAGGCGCCTGGCGGAGTTCGGCACGACGATCTTCGCGGAGATGTCAGCGCTCGCCGTCCGCACCGGCGCCATCAATCTCGGGCAGGGCTTCCCGGACACCGACGGGCCCGAAGAGGTGCGCGAAGCAGCCGTACGGGCACTGCGCGACGGACGCGGCAACCAGTACCCGCCGGGCCCCGGCATCCCGGAGCTGCGCTCGGCGATCGCCGAGCATCAGCGGCGCTGGTACGGGCAGTTGGGGCTGGCGCCCGACCCGGACACCGAGGTGCTGGTGACCGCGGGCGCCACCGAGGCCATCGCCGCAACGCTGCTCGCCCTGGTCGAGCCGGGCGACGAAGTGATCGCCCTGGAGCCGTACTACGACTCGTACGCCGCCTCCATCGCCATGGCCGGCGGCACCCGTGTCCCCGTCACCCTGCGCCCCGACACCGGGAGTTCCTCCCAGGCGGGCGGCGCCGAGGGGGAGGGCACGTTCCGGCTGGACCTGGACGAGCTGCGCGACGCCGTCACCGACCGCACGCGGCTGATCCTGCTCAACATCCCGCACAACCCCACCGGCACCGTGCTGAGCCGCGAGGAGCTGGCCGCGGTGGCCGAACTCTGCGTCGAGCGCGACCTGCTGGCCGTCACGGACGAGGTCTACGAGCACCTGGTCTTCGAGGGGGAGCACATCCCGATCGCTTCCTTCCCCGGGATGAAAGAGCGCACGGTCACGATCAGCTCGGCCGGCAAGACCTTCTCCTTCACGGGCTGGAAGGTCGGCTGGGTGACGGCGACACCGGAGCTGGTGGGCGCGGTGCGCTCGGCGAAGCAGTACCTGACGTATGTGTCGGCAGGACCCTTCCAGTACGCGGTCGCCGAAGCTCTCGCGCTGCCCGACAGCTACTACACCAAGCTGCGTGAGGATCTGCGCGCCCAACGGGACCTGCTCGCCCGGGGCTTGTCCGAGGCCGGATTCGGCGTCTTCCGCGCCCCCGGCACCTACTTCGTCACCACGGACATCCGGCCCCTCGGGGAGACCTCCGGCATCGACTTCTGCCTGGCACTCCCGGAACGGTGCGGGGTCGTGGCCGTCCCGACTCAGGTCTTCTACGACCACCAGGCGGCCGGCGCGCCCTTCGTCCGCTTCGCCTTCTGCAAGCAGCAGAACGTACTCGCGGACGCCGTCAGCCGGTTGAAGGGTGCGGCCGGCTGACGGCGAACACGCGCGTCATGCGCCGCGAATCACTCGGAGTCGCCGGACCCGCCGGCGGGTCCGTCCTCACCTGACTCCGCGTCCTTCTCCAGGCCGAACTGCTCGACGAGCCACTTGTCGAACTCGATCGACGCACGGACCCAGCTGACGACGCTGGAGACGTAGTGCTCCAGCGAGACGCCGGTGCCGATCAGCATCTGCGCCTCGCCGATGAGGCGGACGGTCCCGTCGTCGTGCGTGTGGCTGTAGACCTTCGGCCACAGGGTGCGCCGGTTCCAGTCGTCGATCGACTCGAGCAGCTTGGGCTTGTCCTCGATCGGATGGGGCCGGTCGTAGAACGTGCGGACCGAGAAGACCTGCTGTTCCTCCTCGCCCCGGAACATGAAGTACGTGCGGAACTCTTCCCACGGCGCCGCGAGGTCTCCCTCGTCGTCGACGACGTACTTCAGCTCCATCTGGTCCAGGAGCTGCTTGACCAGCTCCTGGTCGGGGATGACAGGGCCGGTCGGACCGGATTCCTGCGGGTCGGGCTCCTGGCCCCCGAAATTCGGAATCGAGGACGGATCGATGCTCACCGTGTATTTCCCTTCGTACGGATTCCGCCATCCTCCCCCATGCCGGGGCCGTCGTGGCAAGCCACGTCGTACTCCCGGGACGGTCGTGGTCGGGTACCCGACGGCACGCCGGTGACGCCTCCGGCGTGCCGTCCCGTGTCGCTCCCGGTCAGGCCCCTGACAGGCTCGTCAGGACTGCTCGGCGGACACCTGCTCCGTGCCGGGATCCGGCTCCGCGTCCGGTGCCGAAGACCCTGCCGTGCCGGTCCCGGGGGTCGTCGAGCCGACCGTCAGACCGGGCCGTCCCTCGACGTGGTCGACGCGCACCGTGTCCCCGTCCCGCACCTCGCCGGAGAGGATCTCGCGCGCGAGCTGATCACCGATGGCCGTCTGCACGAGGCGGCGCAGCGGCCGCGCACCGTACGCCGGGTCGTTGCCCTCGTCGGCCAGCCAGGCCAGCGCCTCCGGAGTGACCTCCAGGTCCAGGCGCCGGTCACCGAGCCGGCGGCGCAGCGCGCCGATCTGGAGCTGGGCGATGCGGCTGAGCTCGTCGGTGCTGAGGGCGGAGAAGACGACGACGTCGTCGAGACGGTTGAGGAACTCCGGCCGGAAGGACGCACGGACCGCGGCGAGCACCTTCTCCCGCTTCTCCTCCTGCTTCTCCAGCGGGTCGATCAGGTGCTGGCTGCCCAGGTTGGAGGTGAGGATGAGGATGGTGTTGCGGAAGTCCACCGTCCTTCCCTGCCCGTCCGTGAGCCGCCCGTCGTCGAGGACCTGGAGCAGCACGTCGAAGACGTCGTGGTGAGCCTTCTCCACCTCGTCCAGCAGCACGACGCTGTACGGGCGCCGCCGCACCGACTCGGTGAGCTGGCCGCCTTCCTCGTAGCCGACGTAGCCGGGAGGTGCGCCGACGAGCCGTGCCACGGAGTGCTTCTCGCCGTACTCGCTCATGTCGATGCGGACCATGGCCCGCTCGTCGTCGAAGAGGAAGTCCGCGAGCGCCTTGGCCAGTTCGGTCTTGCCGACGCCGGTCGGGCCGAGGAAGAGGAAGGAGCCGGTGGGACGGTCGGGGTCGGCGATGCCGGCGCGCGTGCGGCGTACGGCGTCGGAGACGGCACGCACGGCCTCGGTCTGGCCGATCAGGCGCGTGCCCAGCTCCTCCTCCATGCGCAGCAGCTTCTGGGTCTCGCCCTCCAGCAGGCGGCCTGCCGGGATGCCCGTCCAGGAGGCGACGACGTCGGCGATGTCGTCCCGGCCGACCTCCTCCTTGACCATCGTCTCGCGCTCCGGCTGCGACGCGGCCTCCTCCTCCGCGGCGGACGCCTCGGCCAACTCCTGCTCCAGGCCGGGGATCTCGCCGTAGAGCAGCTGTGAGGCGGCCTCGAAGTCGCCGTCGCGCTGGGCCCGTTCGGCCTGCCCGCGCAGCTCGTCGAGCTTCTCCTTCAGCTCGCCGACGCGGTTGAGGCTCTTCTTCTCCTTCTCCCAGCGGGCCGTGAGACCGCGCAACTCCTCCTCGCGGTCGGCCAGTTCGCGGCGCAGCCGCTCCAGGCGCTCGACCGATCCGGGATCGGTCTCGTTGGCCAGTGCCATCTCCTCCATCTTCAACCGGTCGACGGCGCGCTGGAGTTCGTCGATCTCCACGGGTGAGGAGTCGATCTCCATGCGCAGCCGGGACGCGGCCTCGTCGACGAGGTCGATGGCCTTGTCGGGCAGGAAGCGCGAGGTGATGTACCGGTCGGAGAGGGCGGCCGCGGCCACCAGGGCGCTGTCGGCGATCTGGACCTTGTGGTGTGCCTCGTAGCGGCCCTTGAGCCCGCGCAGGATCGCGATCGAGTCCTCGACGCTCGGCTCGGCGACCAGGACCTGCTGGAAACGGCGCTCGAGGGCGGCGTCCTTCTCGATCCGCTCGCGGTACTCGTCGAGCGTCGTGGCACCGACCATGCGCAGCTCGCCGCGGGCCAGCATGGGCTTGAGCATGTTGCCCGCGTCCATGGCGGAGTCGCCGCCGGCCCCCGCGCCGACGACGGTGTGCAGCTCGTCGATGAAGGTGATGATCCGGCCGTCACTGTCCTTGATCTCCGACAGGACGGTCTTGAGCCGTTCCTCGAACTCGCCCCGGTACTTCGCGCCCGCGACCATCGCACCGAGGTCGAGGGCGACCAGGCGCTTGTCGCGCAGCGACTCGGGCACGTCGCCCTTGATGATCCGCTGGGCCAGGCCCTCCACGACCGCTGTCTTCCCGACGCCGGGCTCGCCGATGAGCACCGGGTTGTTCTTCGTGCGGCGTGAGAGGACCTGCACGACGCGGCGGATCTCCTGGTCACGGCCGATGACGGGGTCGAGCCTGCCCTCACGGGCGGACGCCGTCAGGTCCGTGCCGAACTTCTCCAGCGCCTTGTACGTCCCCTCGGGGTCGGAGTTGGTCACCCGGCGGTTGCCGCGCGAGGCCTGGAACGCCTCCAGCAGCTTCTTGTCCGTGGCGCCGTGCTTCTCGAGCAGGTCGGCGCTCGCTCCGCCCTTGGCCGCGATGCCGATCAGCAGATGCTCGGTGGAGACGTAGGCGTCCCCCAGCTCCTTAGCGCGCTGCTGGGCGTCGGCGATGACGGCCAGCAGGGGCCGGTCGGGCTGCGGCTTCCCGACGGTCGAGCCCTGGACGCTGGGCAGCGCTGCGAGCTGGCGCTCGGCGGCCGATCGGAGGGCGGCCTGGTCGGCGTCGACGGCCGCGATCAGGTCGGAGATGTTCTCGTTGTCCTCGCCCTGGAGCAGGGCCAGGAGCAGGTGGGCCGGGGTGATGTCGGGGTGCCCGTCCCTCACGGCGCGGTCACTGGAACCGCTGATCGCTTCCCGGCTCTTGTTGGTCAGCTCTGCGTCCACTGGCGTGCGTGCCTCCTCGTCTTCGTTCGTGCGTCCGCGCGTCCGTGTCTCCGTCTGTGCGGTACGGGCGGCGCTTCTGGCCTGCGCCTCGCCTGCCAGTCATGGCATCCAGCAAGTTGAGTCTATTTCACTCAACTATCGAAGAGCTAGATTCGTTCCCATGACGAGCACGCCAGCAACATCGGTTCTCGAAGTCTCTCCGGCGCTCGCGGCCTTCTGGCAGGAGCGCCACTACGCCACGATCACGACGCTTCGCCCGGACGGCACCCCGCACGTGGTGCCCGTAAGCGTCACGTTCGAACCGGACACCGCCGTCGCCCGTGTCGTCTCCCGCCGGACCAGCAAGAAGGTGCGCAACATCACCGCAGCCGGCGACGAGGGCATGCGGGTCGCGCTCTGCCAGGTCGACGGCCGACGGTGGTCGACGCTGGAGGGCCGCGCCCGTGTCCGTACGGACGCCGAAGGGGTCGCCGACGCCGAGAGCCGGTTCGACGAGCGCTACGGCCGGCGCCCCAGTCCCAACCCGGAGCGCGTGCTGATCGAGATCACCGTGGACCGGACGCTGGGCCGGCCCGCCTGACCGGCGGCGCTGCCGGTCAGGCGGGCCTACCTCCGGCCACCGAACTCCTTCAGGACCGCCTTCGCCGACTTCGGGAACGGCCGCCCCAGCAGTTCGTCGTCCGACCCGACCGAGGTCACCGCCACCAGCGTCCCCGCACCACGTGCGCTGTCGATGCCGCGCAGCCAGGGGCCGCCGCTGACGCCCTGCGTGAGCTTGCAGGGCTGAAGTGCCAGGGCACCCACGTTGGCGGCCGCGATCTCTCCGCGCCGGTAACGGTGGGCCTCGCCCGCGCAGTAGTTGAGCGACTCACCGTCGTAGGGCGAGGTCACCGGGTAGCCGAGGGTGACGGTGGCGCCGCTCGCGACGGGCTCGGTCCGCAGGGTGTTCGCGCCGTAGACGTCCTGGATGGTGCGTCCGCCCCGCTTCTCCATCCGGAGGAAGGCCCAGTCGTTCGGAAGGATCGACTCCAGCTCCTTCTTCACGTTCCAGCCGGGCGCCACCTTCCACGACTTCGCCTTCCACCCCTTGGTCAGCACGGCCCTCGGCCCGCCTCCGCCCTCGTAACCCGGCTGGAAGTAGACGGCCTGCGGCTTCCGCGGGCGCTCGGGGCTGGCGATGCAGTGCGCCGCCGTGGCGACGACGCTGCCGCTCGGGGAGTCGACGATGGCGGCCGAGCACGACTCGACCTGGTTGCCCGACAGCTTGGTGACGAGCTTGCCGACCGTCTTGACGGTCCCCTGCGGCCACCGGTCCCCCGAGGACGCCTTCGGGGTCTCCCTCCCGGCGGAAAGGGAACGGTGCGGCGCGGGCGCCTCGGCCGCACCCATGACAGCCAGAGCAGTCGTGCAGGTCACGAGTGCGGCGACAGCCGCGCGAGTCGACGTCATGACCCCACGCTCAGCCGCACCCGGCGCGGAGGCCATCCGCGCACACCTGATCGGGTTAAAGCCGCGCGTTCCCGCCCGCCCCGTACACCAGTCATGACAACCCTCCTGTGGACATCCCTCTCCTGACCTCACCGAGCACCGCCACGCCCTCGTCGATGTCCGCCGGCGTGCTCGCGGCGTACCCGAGGACGAGCCCGGCCCTGCCCTCGCGCTGGCGGTGCCAGGACAGCGGCTGCGACTTCACGCCCCGTGCGAGGGCGGCGGCAGCCAGGCTCACGTCCTCGAACCGGGCGTCGAAGGTGACCGTCAGATGCAGCCCGGCCGCGGCGCCGTGCACGGTCGCATCCGGCAGGTGCCTTCCGAGGGCCCCGATCATCGCGTCGCGGCGGCGGCGGTGACGTCGGCGGACGAACCTCAGCTGACGCTCCAGCTCCCCCGACTCCATCAGCCTGGCCAGCACCAGCTGCGGCAGCACCGCGTTGCCCAGATCCGTGTGCCGCTTTCCGTCCACGAGCGCTTCCCGGTACCGCGGAGGCGCGATCACCCAGCCCACCCTCAGCGCCGGGGCGAGCAGCTTGGAGACGCTGCCCGCGTAGCAGACCCGTTCCGCGAGCATCGACCGCAGAGCGGGCACGGGCGGCCGGTCGTAGCGGTGCTCCGCGTCGTAGTCGTCCTCGACGATCAGGCCGCCGTCGGCAGCCCAGCGCATCAGCTCCCGGCGCCGCTCCCCCGCGAGCACGACCCCGGTCGGGAACTGGTGCGCGGGCGTCAGCAGTACGGCCGCTGCGCCCGTGGCGCGCAGCTGGTCGACGCACAGGCCGTCCGCGTCCACATCCACTCCGGGAGTCTCCAGCCCCCACTTGCGCAGCACCTGACGGCCACCGAGTGAGCCCGGCTCCTCCACCGCCACGCTGTCCAGACCCTCCTGGCGCAGGGCGTGCGCGAGCAGCGCGAGCGCCTGTGAGACGCCGGCGACGACGACCACCTCGTCGGCACCGACCCTGATGCCGCGGTTACGGGCCAGCCAGTCGGCGACGACCCGGCGCAGCGCGGGGGCACCGCGAGGATCTCCGTATCCGAGGTCGGACGCCGAGAGTCCGCCGAGCACGGAGCGCTCGGCCCGCAGCCACGCGGCACGCGGGAACGCAGCCAGGTCGGGCACGCCCGGCGTCAGATCGATGCGCGCGGGGGCGGCCCTCAGCGTCTCGAAGACCTCCACGCCCGGCTCGGCGCCGA
>NZ_JACBXA010000178.1 GCF_013870515.1 Streptomyces albidus (ex Kaewkla and Franco 2022)
CGCGAACCGCAGAAGCATGACGAAGGGCCCCGTGGTACCGATCTGTCGGGCGGTTACCGCGGGGCCCTTCGGCCAGCACGGACGTCAGGGCAGCGTCCGTGCTGAGGGAGCGGCACCGGGGGGTGTGCCGCTTGACCGTCCGGGCCCGGGCAGCGCGCTGACCAGGCCTCAACGGCTGTGTGGTGAGGGGGAGTTCGTCCGTGCATGGTGGTGGATGTGCCGCGCGTGGCGCAAGCGGTTGAACCGACTCGGTCACCGCATCCGTACCGGCTGGCCGGAATTTTTACCGTCGACTGAAAATCTTCGGAACCTCCGTGCAGACGTCCGCCGGCCGATGCTCCCGCGACGACTCCCGAGAGGGCCGTGGAGGCGACGGTCCGCGGAGCGGCCGGTCCTGGGCGTCCCCGGGACCGGCCACTGTCTCCCCGCCGGTGCGGGGAGAGGGTCGTGACCGGGCTGCTGTCCCCTGCTGACCGGTCACTCGCGCCGAGCGAGGTCCCACGACACTTCCGCCTCCGCCTCACGGGGGAGAAACGGGCGTCTCATCGCTGCGATGGCGCCGCCCCATGCAGCCGGGCGCCCGGCTGACATCGGGGACATACGGACCAACGAAGCCCTCGCGGGCCGGTCACGCACCGTACGGGTGACCGGCGCGGTGCCGCCTTGCCACGGCAGGCCGTCGTGGCTGCCATCCCGAGGTGTCGTGACGTCCCGCCGGACCGCTCCGTCACAGCCGGCCGCGGCACAGCGCCAGCAGTGTCATCGCGAGCTGAGTGCCGGGGCGGCCGAGCTCGCCGCGGTAGCGGTCGAGGATCTCCATCTCGCGGGCGAGGTGCACTCGCCGGCCGCCGGAGTCGATCCGCGCCTGCTGGATGCCGGCCGAGACCGATCGCCGCTCCTGCACGAGAGCGATGATCCGTGCGTCCAGGTCGTCGATACGGGCGCGCGCTCCGCCCACCTCGTCGTCGGCCGGTGCCCGGGTGGGCGTGCCGTCGGTGCATGACTGACGGGTGGCGTCGGTACGCGACTGACGGGTGGCTTCGCTCGTCGCCGTGCTGGTTCCGGTGGTCATGGTGTCTCCGTCCTCGGGGGCTCTCTTGTCTTGGGAGCCCCGGGCCCTCAAGGCCCACGGGAGCGGAAACGACCGGCGCCCCGGGCCTTGATCGGCCCGGGGCGCCCGGTAAGTCGCTTGTCAGTGCTCAAGCAGACGGACCATGGCAGCCGGACGGGCCGGTGCCATAGGTAAACCAGAAGCTGGTCGTGTGGGTCTGCTCGAACATGCCGGTCAGTATGCCCTGCGGGCCTCCACAGGCCAAGCCGGAGCTCTCGTGGGGACCGCTAGAATCGGTCGTACGACGTGACTGCGACGTGAGTACGCGGCTGCCCACGTGAATCCTCGGATCCGCGGCCCAGTGCTCCCGCACCGCACACCCGCTCCACCGCCGTAAGGCCGAAAGGCAGCAGCTCCGTGGCTTCAGCGCCCGTCCCCCCGGAAACCGACTCTGCGGAAGCCGGTTCGCCGGAGACCGTCCTCGTGGTCGACTTCGGCGCCCAGTACGCGCAGCTCATCGCGCGGCGCGTGCGCGAGGCCCGCATCTACAGCGAGGTCGTCCCCTCCACCATGCCCGTGGCGGAGATCCTCGCGAGGAACCCCAAGGCCGTGATCCTCTCCGGCGGTCCGTCGTCGGTCTACGCCGAGGACGCACCCTCGCTCGACGCCTCGCTCTTCGAGGCCGGGATTCCCGTGCTCGGCCTGTGCTACGGCTTCCAGCTGATGGCGCAGAGCCTCGGCGGCACCGTCGACAACACGGGCAGCCGTGAGTACGGACGCACCGATCTGAGCGTCGCCAGGCCCGCGTCGACGCTTTTCGAGGGCACCCCGGCCCGTCAGCAGGTGTGGATGTCGCACGGCGACGCGTGTTCGGCGGCGCCCGAGGGATTCACCGTCACGGCGTCGACGGACGTGGTGCCGGTCGCCGCGTTCGAGAACGACGAGCGCAGGCTGTACGGCGTCCAGTACCACCCCGAGGTCATGCACTCCACGCACGGGCAGCAGGTGCTGGAGCACTTCCTCTACCGCGGCGCGGGGCTCTCCCCGACGTGGACGACCGAGAGCATCGTCGACGAACAGGTCGCGGCGATCCGTGAGCAGGTCGGCACCAAGCGCGCCATCTGCGGGCTGTCCGGAGGTGTGGACTCCGCGGTCGCCGCCGCGCTCGTGCAGAAGGCGATCGGCGCCCAGCTGACCTGCGTGTACGTCGACCACGGCCTGATGCGCAAGGGCGAGACCGAGCAGGTCGAGAAGGACTTCGTCGCGGCAACTGGCGTGCAGCTGAAGGTCGTCGACGCCGCCGATCGCTTCCTGTCCGCGCTCGCCGGTGCCTCGGACCCCGAGCAGAAGCGGAAGATCATCGGGCGGGAGTTCATCCGGGTCTTCGAGCAGGCGCAGGCGGAGCTAGTCGAGGAGGCCGGCGCGGCCGGAGAGGACGTGGCCTTCCTCGTTCAGGGCACCCTCTACCCCGACGTCGTCGAGTCCGGCGGAGGGACGGGTGCCGCCAACATCAAGTCCCACCACAACGTGGGCGGACTCCCGGACGACCTCGAGTTCGAGCTGGTGGAGCCGTTGCGCCAGCTCTTCAAGGACGAGGTCCGGATGGTCGGCCAGGAGCTGGGCCTGCCCGAGGAGATCGTGCAGCGCCAGCCCTTCCCTGGCCCGGGCCTCGGCATCCGCATCATCGGTGAGGTCACCCGGGAACGTCTCGACCTGCTGCGCGAGGCCGACGCCATCGCGCGCGAGGAGCTGACGGCGGCGGGCCTGGACAGGGACATCTGGCAGTGCCCCGTGGTGCTGCTGGCAGATGTCCGCTCGGTGGGCGTGCAGGGCGACGGACGCACCTACGGACACCCCGTCGTGCTGCGCCCCGTCTCCTCCGAGGACGCGATGACGGCCGACTGGTCCCGGCTGCCCTACGACGTGCTGGCCCGCATCTCCACACGGATCACGAACGAGGTCTCCGCGATCAACCGCGTCACCCTGGACGTGACCAGCAAGCCGCCGGGCACCATCGAGTGGGAGTGAGGCGTCGGGGCGTCAAGGCGCTGCCCTCGTCTCATCCCTCCGTGTGACACCGAGAGACCAGTTGAAGCTGTCGGTGCTGTTCGCCGTCGACATCGGTCTCCAGGAGCTCGAGCACACGCGGGTCGCCCCGTGCCCGGCGGTAGGTTGCGGGGGTGACTGATCTCGGGGATCGGCGGCCCAGCCACGAGCGGCGCAGGCGAATCGTGTGGACGGCGGTTGCCGGGGTCGTCGCGCTCGGGATCGCCGGCTCGCTCGCCGAACCGCACATCACCGACTGGTGGGTCGCGCGAAGCGCGTGCGGCGGGGTGCTCCCGGAAGGCGCCCTCGACGTGGTGGACGGCGACCCGTCGCACGACGAGCACCTCTACGGCTACGAGGAGTCCGCGCACCGGGAGCTCGGCCGGTACCGCTGCGAGGTGAAGGACGGCGGGGACGGCCGGGGTTACCGGTTCACCACCGAGGCGTTCACCCGGCGCGACGACATCGACGCACGGCTCGCGGGGGACTTCAACGAGCGGGAGTCGGCACGGCTCGCACTGCCCGGGGGACTGCCGGGCTACGAATCCCGCAGCGGCGACCTGGTCGTGGCACGGCGCTGCCCGGACCTCGGTGCCGACGGTGCGGGGAATCCCCGGAAGCTGCACGTCAGATCTCACGTCCCCGGCTATCAGGGCGACCAGGACTCCGGTGACGTGAGCGGAGTGGGTGAGGTGTACGAGGCCGCGCTTCGTTCGGCGGTCGCCTCCTCCAACGAGGCGTCACGCAGGCTGAGTTGCGGAGCGAAGCCCATGGACGTCCCCGGAAGCGTGTCCCGCCCGGAGCCGGTGCCGCTCAAGAAGACCGAGGGGACTCCGTGCCGGGCCCTGGCCCGTGCGTCGCTGCCGAAAGGTGGCGAGTGGGCCGTCGACGTGCGCACATCGGACCGTGCACCCGTCGGAAGCTGCTCGCTGACGCGCCCCGGAACGACGGGCAAGGAGGGCGCGAAGGAGAACGGGCGGGAGGTGCTCGACCTCGCCGCGTTCTACGGCGACTGGTCCAAGCGCATGTGGATGGACACGGGCAGGTCGAGACCCTGGCTGGCGGGCAACTCGGGCTGGGCGACGGCACGTTGCGACGGGGAGGACGCGGCCTTCCGCATCCGGCTGCTCGACGGCGAGGAGAAGCCCGCACTGGACGCGGAGCAGATGCGGTCGCTGCTGTCGGACTTCGCGGAGGAGCAGGCCGAGCGGCGTGACTGCACGTCACTGCGCATGCCCGGCCGGGCCGGCGGCTAGGGCGTGTCCGCAATGTCCCGCCTGACTCTCCGGACACCCCCCAGGGCTGACCCGGCCCTGGTCCGGGCGATGCCGGGGCGCCTCAGCTGCCCGTCACGCCGTCCACGCGCTCGCGGATCAGGTCCGCGTGCCCGTTGTGGCGCGCGTACTCCTCGATCATGTGGAGGAAGATCCAGCGCAGCGAGATGCTGTCGTCGCCGACCATCTGGGCGTCGTGCTCCGACAGCTTCCCGGAGTCGTCCAGCGAGCAGGCGGCGGCCAGTTCGCGGCTCTGCGCCACTTCCGCCTGCCACACGGCCAGCGCCTCATCGAGCCCCCGTCCAGGAGAGAGCGCGAAGCTGCCGCCCTCCTCGTACAGTTTCGGCACGTCCCGACAGGACAACACCCTCTGGAACCAATTGCGTTCGACCTCCGCCATGTGCTGGACCAGACCCAGCAGCGTCATCGCCGACGGTTCGACCGAGGCCAGACGCACCTGACTGTCGTCCAGCCCGGCGCACTTGAGGGCGAGAGTCGCGCGATGGAAGTCCAGCCAACTCTCCAGCATCGTGCGTTCATCGGCATGCGGGGGCGGGATCGGACGCCCGTCCGGTGTCGTGGGCATGCGTCAGCTTTGCACGCGTCATCGACCGGAGGGGCGCCTGCCGGGAGACCTCTACGGGCCGGGCTTCCCATTCGGCGGAGAATCGTCGTCCGCGGCGGAATCCGCGTCCTTCTCCGCGTCCGACGGCTCGATGCCGGTGTCCGGCCCCGCGACCGTGTCCGCCTCGGGCGGCGAGATCGCGCCCGGGGCCGGTCCCTCCGGGAAGGCGGCCTCCGGCGGGAGCAGATCCTCCGGGAGAAGGGCTTCCTCCGGGGGAGGCGACGACTGTGACGCGGCCGCCGCCTTCGCGAGGGACTTCTTCCGCTTCTTCCCGCCGTTCTTGTTCCCGCCGTTCCCCGCCGGGACCTCGCGGGGTCCCTCGAGGAACCGCAGCAGCTCGACGGGGAAGGGCAGCACCAGCGTCGAGTTCTTCTCCGTGGCGACCGACGCGACGGTCTGCAGCAGCCGGAGTTGCAGCGCCGCCGGAGACTCCGACATCTGCTCGGCGGCCTGCGCGAGCTTCTTCGACGCCTCCAGCTCCGCGTCGGCGTTGATGACACGGGCCCGGCGGTCGCGCTGGGCCTCCGCCTGCCGCGCCATCGACCGCTTCATCGTCTCGGGCAGGGACACGTCCTTGATCTCGACGCGGTCCACCGTCACACCCCACTCCACGGCAGGGCTGTCGATCATCAGCTCCAGGCCCTGGTTCATCTTCTCCCGGTTGGAGAGCAGATCGTCCAGCTCGCTCTTTCCGATGATCGAGCGGAGCGACGTCTGTGCCATCTGGGAGACGGCGAAGCGGTAGTCCTCGACCCGGATGATCGCGTCCTCCGGGCGTACGACCTTGAAGTAGACCACCGCGTCGACCCGCACCGTGACGTTGTCCCGGGTGATGCCCTCCTGGGCGGGCACGGGCAGCGTGATGATCTGCATGCTGACCTTCTGCAACCGGTCGATGCCGGGCACGATCATGGTGAATCCGGGTTCCTTCAGCTCCGACCGCAGCTTGCCCAGCCGGAAGACCAGGGCCCGCTCGTACTGCCGGACCACACGTGCGGCTGCCAGCGCGTACACCGCGCACGCCGCCACTATCGCTACGACCAACTCGACGACCATCTCGGCCTCCTGCACTGCCGCTCAAGTCCGGCATTCAGGGAGGGATCCACCCACATTCCACGGTAGCTCCGTCCAGCACCGCGGTCGAGAGCCGTGCGAACAGGTCTTGCGGGCTCTGTGACGCGGGCGTTGCCCAGAGTGATACCGCGGTCGGAAGTGATGTGTGCGCAGCGCGGCCCCGCCGCCCGATGCGGCAAGGGCCGCCACTCCACCCGGCCCCGAGGCGGTGCGAGGCGATGAGTCCGGCCGGGCACCGCGGTCTGCCTTCACGGAGCAGGGCAGCACATCAACTCCACGAAAAAGCACCGCCTACGGAAGGAGCATCACCATGGCTGAGGCCTCCGGCCTCTCCGGCGTCGACGTCGTCCGCGCCTGCATGGAGAGCTACGTCGCACAGGACCGCGCGACCGCGGAGCGGCTCATCGCCGACGACTACGAGTTCACCAGCCCGCAGGACGACCACATCGACAGGGCGGCCTTCTTCGAGCGCTGCTTCCCGACGGCGGACCGGCTGGTCTCCCAGGAGATCCTTGCGGTCGTGCCGGCCACCGGGGACGACGTCTTCGCCATGTACGAGTACGAGCTGAAGACCGGGGAGCGTCATCGGAACGTCGAACTGAGCACTGTTCGCGACGGCCGGATCACCGAGACCCAGGTCTTCTTCGGCGGGCGCGTGCCGCGTTCGTGAGGAATCGGTGGCCGGGGCCCGGCGGGTCAGGCGTGTGAGGGTCCGTCTGGCGTGACGTCACGGTCCCCGATCGACCTGCCCGCCGTGGTCACCAGCAGGAGCCAGATGAAGCCCAGCGCGAAGCCGAGCATCGTCACCACACCGCGCGGGTTGAAGATGTGGCTGTCGTAGAAGGACCAGCAGCACACGAGCAGCACTGCCGCGGCAGGCAGTACGCGCGCCCCGTACCGGACGAACAGCGCGACGGACGCCGCGACGACGGCGACACCGAGGCACCAGACACCCACCTGTCCGAGCATGCCGCCGGTGTGGAACAGCGGGTTGACGACCCTGCGGGGATTCGAGCCGCCGTGCTCCTCGGCGATGCCCGCCGCGATGCCCGCGACGGCGTCCAGCCCCGTGTAGAACGTGGCGTAGCCGAAGGCCCCGATCCACGCGACGACCGTGGCGAGACCGGCGGCGTCGCGCCCCGGCCGCCCCCACAGCGGGACGAGGAGGCCCAGCGCCAGCAGCGGCCAGACCGGGATCAGCCAGATGTGCATCTCGGCCCAGTGCGCGGCGTTGTGCGGGCGCAGTCCGCCCGGATGCCCGAGCCCGAAGCCGGCCAGCACGAGCGGCGCGACGACGACGAGGGCGATGTTCCGGATCAAGTGGCTCTGGTCAGGGGCTGGCATGCCGTGATGGTAGGGGCGTGTGGGGCGGGCTGTAGCCCTCTCGGCGTGACCGTCACCGGAGTGAAAGAACTTCGGCCCGGGCGCGGGTACCGGTCCGTCGTCACCGCGGGAAGCCGCTCGGCCCCCTCCGCGACCGGCGCCTTTCGCCTGGTCGACGGTGACGGGACGTATCCCCGGCCTGCCGGACACCCCTAGACTCCCGAAACGTCACCCCCTCCCGCGGCTCCCACGAACCGAAGGACGAGGACATGCGCAACAAGCTCCTGGGCAACTCCGGACTGCGGGTCAGCGAGCTGTGTCTGGGCAGCATGACGTTCGGCCGCGAGACCGACGAGGAGACGAGTGCCGCCGCTCCTCGACACCTTCGTCGAGTCGGGCGGCAACTTCATCGACACGGCTGACGTCTACTCCACCGGCGGCTCGGAGGAGATCCTGGGGCGCTGGCTGCGCGGGCACCGCCGCGACGATCTCGTCGTCGCCACCAAGGTCAGGTTCCCCATGGGGGACGGGCCCAACGAGCGGGGGCTCGGCCGCAAGCACATCGTCGAGGGCGTCGAGGCCAGCCTCCGGCGCCTCCAGACCGACTACATCGACCTCTATCAGGTGCACGCCTGGGACCCTTCCACGCCGCTGGAGCAGACGCTCTCCACGCTGGACTCGCTCGTACGGGCGGGCAAGGTCCGTGCGATCGGGGCCAGCAACTTCACCGGCTGGCAGCTGCAGAAGGCGGTCGACATCAGCCGTGCACGCGGCTGGGAGCCCTTCACCTGCCTTCAGCCGCTGTACAACCTGCTGGACCGCGAGGCCGAGTGGGAGCTGCTGCCCGTCTGCCGGAACGAGGGCCTGGGCGTGATCCCGTGGAGCCCGCTGCGCGGCGGCTGGCTGAGCGGTTCGATCCGGCGCGGCATGGAGGAACCACCTCGCGGCAGCCGCGTCGAGAAGGCCGAGAAGCTGGGCTGGAGCGAGTCGTGGAGCGCCTATCAGGACGAGCGGACGTGGCGCGTGCTCGACGAACTCTTCGCCGTCGCCGAGGAGACCGGGCGGCCGCCCGCCCAGGTCGCCGTCAACTGGCTGCTGCGCAGGCCGGATGTGACCGCCCCGATCGTCGGTGCCCGCACGATGGAACAGCTCACCTCTCATCTGGCCGTCGTGGACTGGGAGTTGGAGCCGCAACAGGTTCAGAGGCTGACCGATGCGGCGGCCCAGCGGCTCCCGTACCCGTACAGCTTCCAGACCGGGCAGGACTGAGACGGCAGGGCCGGGCAGGGGCTCACGGGCCCAAGGGCGCGCTCGGCCTGCCTAGTTCGCCGCCGTGATCGTCTGATCCGGCCGAGTACATCCCGATCACCCCTGCCTCAGGGGATCTTGGGCCGGTCCCCGTCCTGCTCCGGGTCATCGTGCTGCGATTCGCCGGCGACGTGCGCGCTCGCGACGGCCTTCGGGTTCGCACCGCTCTGGCCGCCGCCTTCACCGGAAGCCGTGAAGTAGATGCCCAGGATCACGAGGCCCAGCGCAAGCACGCAGACGGCGATGAGGACGGCGAGATTGCGCTTGGACGTGGGGCGGCCGCCCGGGGGCCGGGGTGCGTATCCGACCCCGGGCGCGGGCGGCGGCTGCCGCAGCGGATTCGGACGGCCGAACGGCCTCTTGAGCCGGGGCTTCTCGCGCGGCTGCCGGCGCCGGTGCCGCGTGGGCGGGAGGTGCTGCTCCGGGGGTGGGTACCCCTGCGGAGGCGGTCCTTGCGGTGGGGGCGGCCCTTGCAGAGGCGGCGGTCCCAGCGGCGGGGGCGGCCCCTGCGGAGGGGGCAGCCCCTGCGGTGGCGGCGGCCGTCGGCCTCGGAAGCGCGGGCCTCCGAAACCGTCCTGCGGAGGCTGAGTCATCGGCATTCACCTCTGCGCGTGCCCGCAGCTGTCCGAAAGCCCTGCTCAACAGTGGCCGGACTCCCCTCGGGGAAGGCCTCAGTCAGTCACGAGCCCGTCGCTTCTCGTCTCGGCAAGGGAGCGGGCACATCGCCCATCATGCGTCATCGGGCACAAGTCCGTGCCGTCAATGCCGAAGCGAAGGTGCGGCCCCGACATGAGCAGGGGGCCGGCCGCCGCGCGCGACCGGCACCTGAAGGCGTGATCAGACCAGGCGGCGGGCCGCTGCCCAGCGGGTGAGCTCGTGGCGGTTGGAGAGCTGGAGCTTGCGGAGCACGGCCGACACGTGGGACTCGACGGTCTTCACCGAGATGAAGAGCTGCTTGGCGACCTCCTTGTACGCGTAGCCCCGCGCGATGAGGCGCAGCACCTCGCGTTCGCGCTGGGTCAGCCGGTCCATGTCCTCGTCGACGGGCGGGGCGTCGGTGGAGGCGAACGCGTCCAGGACGAAGCCCGCGAGGCGGGGGGAGAAGACGGCGTCGCCGTCGGAGACGCGGAAGATCGCGTCGACGAGGTCGGCCCCGGTGATGGTCTTGGTGACGTAGCCGCGGGCACCGCCGCGGATCACGCCGATGACGTCCTCGGCGGCGTCGGAGACGGACAACGCGAGGAAGCGCACGGGGGAGTCGACGCTGCCCATCAGGGACGCGCAGCGACGCAGGACTTCGACACCGCCGCCGCCCGGAAGGTGCACGTCCAGCAGGACGACCTCGGGCCGGGTGGCGGTGATGACGGAGACGGCCTGCTCGACGTCTCCCGCCTCGCCGACGACGTCGACGCCGGTGGTCTCGGTCCGGCCGATCTCCGCCTGGACGCCCGCGCGGAACATCCGGTGGTCGTCGACGAGGACCACCCTGACCTCGCGGCCGGGCGGTGTGCCGCCCGCGCCTCGCGTGCCTGCTGTCTCGTCGGTCACGACTCCGCCGCCCTCTCCATTTCGAGCTCCACCTCAGTCCCCTCCTCGGGTGACGACCGCAGCCGGGCCGTACCCCCGTGGCGCTGCATGCGGCCGATGATGGACTCGCGCACGCCCATCCGGTCCTCGGGCACCGTGTCCGGATCGAAGCCCGGGCCCCGGTCGCGCACGGACACGAACACCGACCGGCCCTCGACCTCCGCGAACACCTGGACCGCACCTCCCCCTTGGGCTCCGGCATGGGTGCCTCCGTCGCCACCGTACTTGGCGGCGTTGACCATCGCCTCGCGTGCGGCCTGGATCTGTGCCTCCAGGCCTTCGTCGAGGGGGCAGTCGCCGACGCAGACGACCTCCACCGGCACGCCGTGATGATCCTCGACGTCGGCCGCCGTCGCCTTGACGGCCTCGGCGAGGGTGGTGGGCCTGTCGTCCTCGTCCTTGCCGTTGCCCTGCGGCTTGTAGAGCCAGTTGCGCAGCTCGCGCTCCTGTGCGCGGGCGAGGCGGGCGACCTCGCGGGGGTCGTCGGCGTTGCGCTGGATCAGGGTGAGGGTGTGCAGCACGGAGTCGTGGACGTGGGCGGCGACTTCGGCACGCTCCTGTGCCCGGATGCGCATCAGCCGCTCCTCGGACAGGTCCTGCATCATCCGTACGAGATAAGGACCCGCGAGGAGCGCGACCCCGACGAGGACGGCCAACGACGCCTGGAGGACGGGCCCGAGCTGCCGTGCCGAACCCTGCACCAGCAGGATCCCGCTGACGCCCACCGCCACCAACGCGACACCGGCGGCGCTGCGGGCGATCCTCAACAGCGCCTGGGGGCGGGTGACCTGGGCCCAGAGCGCGTGACGCGTGTCGTCGGCCTGACGCCAGACGAGCACGACGCCGAGGGCGACCAGGAGCAGCGGCCACACATAGGTGTTGATACGGCCGAACTGCAGATTGTCCGCCACGACAGCGGCACCGAGCAGCAGCGCCAGCACGGCGAAGAGCTGACCCTTCTCCGGCCTGCGTACGCGGCGCCGCGGCTTGCCCTCGCGTCCTGCGGAGGGGGCGGCGGCCTTACGGCTGACGTCGACGCCTCCCGTACCGAGGGGCACCACGAACCAGAAGGCCGCGTACAGCAGCACGCCCAGCCCGTCGGTCACGGACAGCGCGATGAAGACGATGCGGACCCATGAGACGGGCAGCCCCAGGTGACCCGCGAGACCACGGGCGACGCCGCCGAGCATGCGGCCCTCGGCGCTGCGGTAGAGCTTGCGCAGCGGCGGCGATATGGAGTCGTCGACGGGCGGAGGCCCGCCGGGCGCGTGCGGAGCGCTCGCGGCGGACGAGGCGGGGGTCATGCACCGATCGTCACACGGTCGTGCCCGAGGGGGCATCAGGGTTGTTCCCTGATCCGTCCCTGTGCCCGGGCGTGGGTAAGGGACGCAAAGCGGGCGGCGGGGGCCGATATCAGGGACGCGTGGGGGGCGGGCCCCGATGTGCCCGGCACGCGGAGGGGCGAGCATGGGCGCATGACGGAGGAGGAGCACGCGTCGTCCGGGCAGCCCGCGCCGCACGGCACAGCGGGAGCGGCCGGGGCAGCGGGCGGGAGACCAGACGAGAGTTCAGGCCGTCGTTCAGGCGGGGGCCCGGGCTCGGGCGGGCATGACCTGGACGGAACAGCGGCGGAAGGCACGACGCCCGGGGCCGGCGAGGAACCGGTGGGCCCGTCCGCCCGCAGGCTCACCAGGAGCCGACGGCCCAAGGTCGTCGGCGGCGTGTGCGCCGGTCTCGGCCGCTACTTCGACCTCGACCCCGTCATCTTCCGCATCCCGCTCGTCGTGCTCTCCGTCGTCGGCGGTCTCGGCCTGGTCTTCTACGGGGTCGCCTGGCTGCTGATCCCCGCCGAGGGCGAGCCGCAGAACGAGGCGCGGTCGCTGCTGTCGGGACGGGTGGAGGGCTCGACGCTCTCCGCGATCCTCGTCGCCCTCGTCGGCTGCGGGCTCTTCCTCGCCTCCCTCGGCAGCCGCAACGCCCCCTTCTCCCTCCTCATCGCGGGAGCGGTCACCGGCGCGGCGTTCTGGTCGAAGCACCGGCGCGAGGCGGAGGCGGCCGAGGCCGTCGGAGTCCCCGTCGACCCCACCACAGCCCACGCCGTCGCCGACGCGCCGCCGGAAGCGCAGGCGCCGCCAGTGCCCGGTACGCCCTCGTGGTGGCGCGAGCCGCTGACGAAGGACGGCACGGG
>NZ_JACBXA010000179.1 GCF_013870515.1 Streptomyces albidus (ex Kaewkla and Franco 2022)
ACGTCGGCCGGGCCGCCGCCCGCCAGCACCTCGACGGATTCGCGTACTTCGAGCGCGTTGCCGGCGGTGACGCCCAGCGGCGTGGCCATGTCGGTGAGCAGGGCCCGCGTCCGCACACCGTGGTCGTTGCCCAACTCGACCATGGTGGAAGCCAGTTCGCGAGCGTCGTCGAGCGACTTCATGAACGCGCCCGAGCCGACCTTCACGTCCAGCACCAGTGAGCCCGTGCCCTCGGCGATCTTCTTGCTCATGATGGAGCTCGCGATGAGCGGGATGGACTCGACCGTGCCGGTGACGTCGCGCAGCGCGTAGAGCTTCTTGTCCGCGGGCGCCAGCCCGTCGCCCGCCGCACAGATGACGGCGCCCACGTCGCGCAGGACGCCGAGCATCTCGTCGTTGCTGAGGGCGGCCCGCCAGCCGCGGACGGACTCCAGCTTGTCCAGCGTGCCCCCGGTGTGGCCAAGGCCGCGGCCGGAGAGCTGCGGCACGGCTGCGCCGCAGGCGGCGACGAGCGGGGCGAGAGGCAGCGTGATCTTGTCGCCGACGCCGCCCGTGGAGTGCTTGTCGGCGGTGGGGCGGGTCAGGGACGAGAAGTCCATCCGCTCACCGGACTTGATCATTGCCCCTGTCCAGCGGGCGATCTCCGGACGCGACATTCCGTTGAGCAGGATCGCCATGGCGAGCGACGACATCTGCTCGTCGGCGACCTCGCCGCGCGTGTACGCGTCGATCACCCAGTCGATCTGCTCGTCGGTGAGCGCGCCGCGGTCACGCTTCGTACGGATGACGGAGATGACGTCCATGGTCATAAAGCTGGAGTCTCCTTCACACAGGGCATGGAACCGTGCGCGGTCGTTGACGACACGGACGGGGGACGCGCCCGGAGTATCCGGGCAGCGTCGGGTGCGGACGGATCCGCACGAAAGGACTGGGGGCCGCGTCGTGTGCGCGCCCCCGTCAGCGTTTGAGGTCGGACGGCCCGAACGCGTCGGGAAGCAGGTCGGCCAGTGGCCGTACGTCGCCGCGCGTCGTCTCCATCAGCAGCTGCGGGCCGCCGTGTTCCCACAGCAGCTGGCGGCAGCGGCCGCACGGCATCAGCACCTCGCCGTGCCGGTCGACGCAGGTGAACGCGGTCAGCCGCCCACCGCCAGAGGCGATCAGCGACGAGATCAGCCCGCACTCCGCGCACAGGGCGACCCCGAACGCGGCGTTCTCCACGTTGCAGCCCGTGACCGTACGGCCGTCGTCGGCCAGTGCGGCGGCACCGACCGGGAAGTCGGAGTAGGGAGCGTAGGCCCGGGTCATCACGTCCCGGGCCGCGGCCCGTAGCGCGGCCCAGTCGACGTCCGAGGAGTCGACCGGGTCGCTCGTCATGTGCCTTGCCCTCTGCGGTAGGACCTGCCGATGGCCTTCGGGGGTCGCAGCCGCTGAGCGGCGAGCGAGAGCACCAGCAGGGTGGTGATGTACGGGCTCATCTCGACGAACTCCAGGGGAACGGTGTCCGTCACCAGATACCACACGAGCAGCCCGACAGCGACGACGCCACTGAGCGCCGCCTGGATCAGGCCGCCCTGGCGCAGCTTCCACAAGGCCAGCGCCGCCAGCAGCACCGCGACGAGCAGCAGCAGCGCGTGGACGGTCGGGCCGCCTCCGCGCAGTTGCAGCGCGTCCATGAAGCCGAACAGGCCGGCACCCATGGCCACGCCGCCCGGACGCCAGTTGCCGAAGATCATGGTGGCGAGGCCGATGTATCCGCGGCCACCTGTCTGCTGGTCCTGGTAGATGTGGACGCCGATGGCCAGGAAGGCACCGCCGAGACCGGCGAGCGCGCCGGAAACGGTGACAGCCGCGTACTTGTACTTCATGACGTTGACGCCGAGCGTCTCGGCGGCGATCGGGCTCTCACCGCAGGAGCGCAGCCGCAGCCCGAACGAGGAACGCCACAGGGCGAAGAAGCTGCCCACGAAGAGGGCCACGGCGAGCACCGTCAGCCAGGAGACGTTGCTGACGAACGAGCCGAGGATGCCCGCGAGGTCCGAGACGAGGAACCAGTGGTGCTTCTCGACGGACTGGAGTCCCTCAGCGAGCCCCGGCACGGTGAAGGTCGGCATGTCCTCCATGGGCGGCGACTGCTTGTCGTTGCCGCCCGCCTGCGAGGCCGCGCTGCCCTCCGCACCGAACTGCAGCTTGGCGAGGAACTGCACGACGCCCAGCGCCAGGATGTTCACGGCGACACCGGAGACGATGTGGTCGACACCGAAGGTGACGGTGGCGATCGCGTGGATGAGGCCGCCGAGCGCGCCGCCGATGATTCCGGCGAGCGCGGCCACCCAGGGGCCGTGCTGCCAGCCCATCCAGCCCGCGGCGAAGGCGCCGAGCATCATCATGCCTTCGAGGCCGATGTTGATGACGCCCGCGCGTTCCGACCACAGGCCGCCCAGGCCGGCCAGGCCGATGGGGACGGCGGCGGCGAGCGCGCTGGCGTACTGGCCGCTGGAGGTGACCTCGTCGGAGCCGGTGATCATGCGGAGCACGGACAGCGCAACGAGGCCGCCCGCGATGATCAACAGCACGACAGGATAGGAGAGTTGACGCTTGCCGCCGGCCGGTTTTCCGCCGCGGACGCCGTCCTTCTTGCCCTTGCCGCCGTTCCCGTTGCCGTCGCGCTGCGCGCCGGCGCTGTTCCCACCGGTCTCGGCAGTGATGTTCGTGGTCACGCGGACACCCCAGCCTTGGTCTTGTTCGTGTCGCTCCTGCGGGCCTGCGCGGCCAGCTGCTCGCCGACCTGACGTTGTTGCCTGCGGAGCCCGTAGCGGCGTACGACCTCGTACGCGATGACGACGCACAGGACGATGACGCCCTGCATCACGCCGACGATCTCCTGCGCGTAGCCCTCGAACTCCAGCTGCGTGCCGGTACGTTCGAGGAAGCCCCAGAGCAGTGCGCCCAGCGCCATGCCGATCGGGTGGTTGCGCCCCAGCAGCGCGATGGCAATGCCGGTGAAGCCGATCCCGGCGGGGAAGTCGGTGCCATAGTTGAACGACTTGTTCAGCAGCGTGGGCATGCCGACCAGGCCGGCGATGGTGCCGGAGAGCACCATCGAAGTGACCACCATCCGCTTCACGCTCACCCCGCTCGCGGAGGCCGCGGTCTCGGAACGGCCGACGGCACGCAGGTCGAAGCCGAAGCGGGTGCGGCCGAGCACGAACCAGAACGCGACTGCCGTCACCACGGCCAGGATCAGCGTGCCGTCGATCGGGTCCGGGGTGGTCGGGATGGTGAAGAAGTGGCTGGAGGCCGGGATGTCCGGGGTGTGGAAGAGGTTGCCGTCCTTGACCGCGAGCCTGCCGTCCTGCAGGAAATAGCCGATGGTCGAGGCGGCGATGAAGTTCAGCATGATCGTCGTGACGACCTCGTGGATTCCCCGGGTGACCTTCAGCAGGCCCGCGATGCTGGACCAGACCGCGCCGACCACCATCGCGACGATGATGACGAGCGGGATCTGGAGGAAGCCGGGGAGTGTCAGCGATCCGCCGACCACGGCGGCGAAGAAGGCCGCGATGCGGTACTGCCCGTCGACACCGATGTTGAAGAGGTTCATCCGGAAGCCGATGGCGACGGCCATCGCGGCGAGGTAGTACGGGATCGCCTTGTTGATGATCCAGACCTGGCTGTCGCTCTTGGAGCCGAAGTCGATCATCACGTAGAAGGCGTGCAGCGGGTCCTTGCCCGTCACGCCGATGACGGCGGAGGTGATGACGAGCGCCGCGACGAGCGCGAGCAGCGGCGCACCGAGGGCCAGGACCAGCCTGTCCTTGTCGAAATTCTTCACCGACTTGTTCACCGCGACTCACCCCCTTCCGGCGCTGCGTCCTCGACTGCGTCCTCGGTGTGTTCGAGGTGACCGCTGGCGGCGCCGGTCATGGCTGAGCCCAACTCCTCCGGTGTGACGGTGGCGGGATCGGCGTCGGCGACGAGACGGCCTCGGTACATCACCCGCAGGGTGTCCGAGAGGCCGATCAGCTCGTCCAGGTCCGCGGATATCAGCAGTACGGCGAGTCCCGCACGCCGGGCCTCACGTATCTGGTCCCAGATCTGCGCCTGCGCGCCGACGTCGACGCCGCGGGTGGGGTGTGCGGCGATGAGCAGCTTGGGATTGTGGCTCATCTCCCGCCCGACGATCAGCTTCTGCTGATTGCCGCCGGAGAGCGAGGCCGCGGTGACCTCGATGCCGGGTGTGCGCACGTCGTACTCGGCGACGATGCGGGCGGTGTCCGCCCGCGCACCCGCCAGATCGAGCAACTGCCCCTTGCTGTTGGGGGTTTCGGTGACGTGGCCGAGGATGCGGTTCTCCCAGAGCGTGCCCTCCAGGAGCAGCCCGTGCCGGTGCCGGTCCTCCGGGATGTAGCCGATGCCGGCCTCTCGGCGCTCGCGTGTGGAGCGGGCCGTGATGTCGGCGCCGTCGAGAGTGACGGTGCCGGTGTCGGGCTCGCGCATCCCCATGACGGCTTCGACGAGTTCGGCCTGCCCGTTGCCCTCGACGCCTGCCACGCCCAGGACTTCGCCCTTGTGGATGGTGAAGGCGATGTCGTCGAGCACGGTCCGTACGGCTCCGTCGGTGTCCGTGGCGGACAGCCGCAGCTTGTCGACGCTCAGCATCCGCGCGGTGGTGACGGTCGACTCGCGCGTCTCCGGCGAGGGCAGTTCACTGCCGACCATCAACTCGGCGAGCTGCTTTGGGTTCGTCTCCTCCGGCTTGACGGAGGCCACGGTGGTGCCGCGCCGTACGACGGTGATGTCGTCGGCCACGGAGAGCACTTCACCCAGCTTGTGCGAGATGAACAGCACGGTCAGGCCCTCGGCCTTGAGATCACGCAGGTTGTCGAAGAGTGCCTCGACCTCCTGCGGGACCAGGACGGCGGTGGGCTCGTCGAGGATCAGGGTGCGGGCGCCGCGGTAGAGGACCTTGAGGATCTCCACCCGCTGCCGGTCGGCGACGCCGAGGTCCTCGACCAGCACGTCGGGGCGCACGTTGAGCCGGTACGCGTCCGAGAGTTCCTTGATCTTCTTGCGGGCCTGCCCCCCGATGCCGTGGAGGGCCTCGGCGCCGAGCACCGTGTTCTCCAGGACCGTGAGGTTGTCGGCGAGCATGAAGTGCTGGTGCACCATGCCGATCCCGCGCGCGATGGCGTCGGCCGGACCGGCGAAGGAGACCTGCTCGCCGTCGACGGCGATGGTGCCCTCGTCCGGCTTCTGCATGCCGTAGAGGATCTTCATCAGGGTCGACTTGCCCGCGCCGTTCTCGCCGACGAGGGCGTGGACGGTGCCGCGGCGCACGGCGAAGTGGATGTCGTGGTTGGCCACGACACCGGGGAACCGTTTGGTGATGCCGTGCAGTTCGACGGCCGGCCCCGACGCGGTGCCGGCCGCCGCCGGTGGACTGCTGCTGGACGTTGAAATGACGCACTCTCCTGAAACGCCGCTGCTCGGTGGAGGGTTCAGCTCATGCCGAGGGCGTCCTGCCGGACGCGCCCGCCGGCCGTGACCACCCCGGGGACGGGGTCGGGCGCATCCGCAGGGCCGTTGCCTGTGGATACGCCCGATCCGTTCCGGGACTGCCGGTGCGTTCCGGCCCGGGGGCCGGAACACCGTCGGTCAGGCACTGAGCCCGGCCGACGGCTGGGTCACGGGGTGTCCTTGACCTTGATCTTGCCGTCGACGATTTCCTTCTTGGCCTTGTCGATGTCGCTCTGGATGTCGTCGATGAATCCGCCCGAGGTGGCCAGCGAGACGCCGTCCTCCTTGAGGTCGAAGGCGGTGGTGCCCTTCATCGGCTTCTTGTCCTTGACGCTCTTGACGAGGTCGTAGACGGCGACGTCGACGTTCTTGACGGCCGAGGTGAGGATCGAGTCCTTGTACTTGGCGAGGCCGGGCTGCTCGTACTGGTCGGAGTCGACCCCGATCGCCCAGGTGCCCTTCTTCTTGCTGATGACCTCGATCGAACCGGCACCGGACTGGCCCGCGGCGGAGTAGATCACGTCGTTGCCCGCGTCGAGCATGCCCTTGGCCTTGTCCTTGGCGGCGGCCGGGTCGTTGAAGCCCTTGGTGTTGGTCGGGTACAGGTACTGCGAGGTGACCTTGACCTTCGGGTCGGTCTCCTTCACACCCTGCTCGAAGCCCGCCTGGAACTTCTGGATCAGCGCGTTGTTGACGCCGCCGATGAAGCCGACCTCCTTGGTCTTGGTCTTCTTCGCGGCGGCGACGCCCGCAAGGTAGGACGCCTCCTGCTCGGCGAAGACGAGACCGGCGACGTTCTTGTTCTCCGAGGGGGAGTCCACGACGCCGAAGGTGGTCTTCGGGAACTTCTTGGCGACCTTGTTGATGGACTTGCCGTAGTCGAAACCGACACCGATGACGGGGTTGAAGCCCGCCTCGGCCAGCGAGGTTATCCGCTGCTCGCGGTCCGCCTCGGTCTCGTCGTTGCCCGCGGTCAGCTCCTTGGAGCCGACACCGAGTTCCTTCTCGGCCTTGTCCAGGCCACGGGCAGCCGCCTCGTTGAAGGAGTGGTCGTCGCGGCCGCCGACATCGAATGCCAGGCCGACACCCTTGTCCTTCTTGCCGGCGGAGTCAGTGGAGCTCTCACCGCACGCGGTGGCGGTCAGAGCGAGGGCCGCGGTAGTGGTGACCGCGGCGGCAAACTTGGTTACCCGACGCAAGAGGACGTCCCCTTCGGCTCTTGGAAGCGCCACTTCCGGCGCTGGCTTCCGGCACAGATTAACGCGCGTAGATTGCACGTAAAGACTTGCCGGAATGCCGTTATCGGATCGGTGCCAAGGGCCGCATGCGACTCCGCTGAAACCGGGCGGAACCAGGGATCGCACCCCCGTTTTCCAGCGCTCGGGAAGCCTCGTGGAGCCGAGGGAGCGCCTGACCCGGAGCGGGATCGGCCGGTGCGCAGCGAGCCGGCCCCGGAGGAGGTCCGGGGCCGGCGGCACGATCCTTACGTCGGGCCTGACGTCACTGGCCGGCGGAGGCTTCCCTCGGGGTGTCCATGAGAGCGGCCGCCGTGAAGAGCTCGACGCCGACGGTGATCGCCTGCTCGTCCGCGTCGAAGTCGCCCTGGTGCAGATCACGGGGGTGACGG
The DNA here is from genome assembly GCF_013870515.1 of Streptomyces albidus (ex Kaewkla and Franco 2022). Lineage (GTDB taxonomy): Bacteria > Actinomycetota > Actinomycetes > Streptomycetales > Streptomycetaceae > Streptomyces > Streptomyces albidus. The sequence goes on from NZ_JACBXA010000179.1 coordinate 7,145, forward strand.
TCGCCGGGCTTACGCACGCCCAGCCGGGCCATCGCACCCGGCACGTGCTCCAGGTACCAGGAGAAGTCCTCGCCGCCCAGGCTCTGTTCGGTGTCCTCGACGGCGGGCGCGCCACGCCGGGCCGTCATCGCGTTGCGCAACAGCTCCGTCGTGACGGCCTCGTTGACGACGGGCGGCACTCCGCGCACGTACGTGATCTCCGACTTGGCGCGGTGCAGCGTGGCCACCTCGTCGATGGCGGCGTGCACCATGTCGGGCGCCTCCCGCCAGGCGTCGAGCTCCAGGCAGCGAAGGGTGCCGGACAGCTCCGCCCGCTGCGGGATCACGTTGCAGGCGTGGCCGGATTCGATGCGTCCCCAGGTGAGGGCGAGGCCGGCGCGGGCGTCGACGCGGCGCGATAGCAGGGCGGGAACCTCGGTGACCAGCTTCGCCGCCGCGGTGACCAGGTCCGTGGTCAGGTGCGGGCGTGCGGTGTGGCCGCCGGGGCCGCTGAGGGCGACCTCGACGCGGTCGCAGGCGGACGTGATCGGACCGGGTCGCAGTCCGATACGCCCCGCGTCGACGCGGGGGTCGCAGTGCACGGCCAGGATGCGGCCGACGCCGTCGAGTGCGCCGCCGTCGACGGCATCGGTGGCGCCGCCGGGCAGCACCTCCTCGGCGGGCTGGAAGAGCAGACGCACGGAGCGCGTCAGGTGCCCCGCGCGAGCGAGGTCGGCGAGCACGAGCCCGGCACCGAGCACGACGGTGGTGTGTACGTCGTGCCCGCAGGCGTGCGCGCGGTCCGGGACGGTGGAGCGGTACGGGACCGCCTTCGTGTCCGGAATGGGGAGTGCGTCGATGTCGGCGCGCAGCGCCAGCATCGGGCGGACTCCCTCCCAGCGGTCGGCGAGACCGGGGTGGATGTCGCAGATGAGGCCGGTGCCCATCGGGAGGGTCCGGGGCCGCAGCCCGGCCTTCTCCAGTCGGGACTTGATGGCGGCCGTCGTACGGAACTCCTGGTTGCCCAGTTCCGGATGCATGTGCAGGTCGCGACGGAAGGCGACGAGTTCGTCGCGAAGCGCGTCGGCAAGTCTGCCGGGAAGCTCCGGTACCACGCCCAGCAGGGCTGCTTCGACTGCGGCTTCGCCGGTTGGGTCCACCTCCGGCTCGGGGGACAGGACTCTGTTCATATCCGCAGGGTAGGCGCATTCAGGCCACTGCATACAGCCGATCCCGCAAAGTTCAGCCCCTCAGGCGACCGAAAATCTTGGTGCGGGACGATTATGTCCGAATGACGGTGGGTATAGCTATGCGTTCGCTCGGCCTGCGCCAGGCGACATCGAAGGCCGCGCCGGGACCTCCTCCGGGCCGCTCGCCCGGCCTGACTCCGCATTCCTGCTCGCCCCGCCACCTGCCGTCCAGGTGCGCGTTCCGTCCGCCCCGGGCGTTCCGCTTCCGGGTGTTCCATCTCCTACGGCAGCAGCTCCGGCCTCGGCCTCGGAGGATGCCGAGGCCGTCCCCGCCGCTCCCAGCCTGCGCACGTTGCGCGCGGTTCCGGTGACGCCTGAGAGGAACCCCTCCGCCCGCGGTGAGGCACCCTCCGTCAGCCACTCCCGCTCCACCTCGCATACCGCAACCGAGACCGGCGTACCGGCAAGCGCGAGGGGCAGGGTGTGCACCACGGTGGACGGAAAGCTGAGGATCGTACGGCCGATGGGGCCACGCCGGGCGACCAGTTCCAGCGGAAGGTCGGGACGGACGATCTCCAGGCCGGTGGCGGCCGTCACCCTCTGGAGCTTGTCGCTGCTCTCGCGGCGGTGCGCGAAGTACCGGGTGGCCCCGTGCGTACGGGCGAGTGAGGAGACGGCTTCCAGGTAGCGCTCCAGGTCCACGACTCCGGTCTCCACGAGTGAGGTGCCGACGAGGTCCGTGCCGCGGGTCAGCCGTGGCGGCCCGAAGCGGGCGCGGGTCCAGGCGAAGTCGTTGGCGGTGACGTCGACGCCCAGCTCCCGCAGCCGCCCCGCGGACGCGTCCACGGGCATGGAGCTGAAGATCTCGACGCGCGGTTGCGCGTCGGGAGCGCGCTTCGCGCCGCGTCCGCCGGGCACACCGGGCGTGAGGCGGGCGCGCGCCCGACGGGAGAACGGCGCGAAAAGGGTTGCCTGCACCCCGCCCGAACCCTTGCGGTGCCAGCGCACCAGGCGCTCCCCGTGGGCGAGTTGGGAGACGAACTCCATCGTGGCGGTGCCGTCATCGACCACGACGACTCTGCGGGCTGCGGTGAGGGTGAGCAGCAGCTGCACGTACCGGGAGAAGGGGTCTCCGATGACGACGCGTCGTGCGCGGCGCAGCTCGCCGGCGAGCGAGCCGATGGTCTTGACGGGCGCGGTGGCACCGCCGCGTGCCTCTTCCCAGCGCACGGCGATGCCCTCGTCCCTTGCCAGCTCCGCGACGCGGCGCAGCTGGCCGCGGGTCATCGGGTCGTGCGGGGAGAGCACGACGATGGTCAGGTCCGGTGCGCTCGCGGTGGCCGCACCGGCCTCGAACCCCGCGAGGGCGGAGGTGTCCTCGCCCGTTCCGCCGGGCTCCGCGGCCGGGCCGGACCCGGCCGCATCGGACCGGGCCGCATCGGACCCGGCCTTCGCTGAGGTGACCGTCGTCAGTGTCCCGTCCTGGTGCGCCCACTCCAGGACGTTGAGCAGCTGGACCGGGCTCTCGACGAACGCGAGCGTGCCGCCGGCCCGTCTGCGGACCACCCCTCGCAGACGGCGCGGGGCGGCGTTCGCCCTCGCCGTCTCCAGGGCGGGCGCGGTCCCGAGGGCCGGGCCGGCGTGCTCGGGCTCGCGCCCGTCAGGTCGGGTCAAGGCTGCTTCTCCCTTGCTTCGTCACACCGTGACGGGCTCGCGGTCGGCCTCCTCGGCCTCCGCGACGACCCCCTTGACGCGGCGGAGCTTCTCCATCGGCTTCAGCTCGCTGTCGTAGACCTTCTTCACGCCGTCGCCGAGCGACTCCTCGATGGTGCGGATGTCGCGCACCAGGCGCTGGAGGCCGCCCGGCTCGACGGAGGCCGCCTGGTCGGAGCCCCACATGGCGCGGTCGAGGGTGATGTGCCGCTCGACGAAGCAGGCACCGAGGGCGACGGCGGCGAGGCTGGTCTGCAGACCGGTCTCGTGACCGCTGTAGCCGATCGGGACGTTCGGGAACTCGTTCTGCAGGGTGTGGATCATCCGCAGGTTGAGCTCGCCGGCCTTGGCCGGGTACGTCGAAGTGGCGTGGCAGAGAACGATGTTCGCGCTGCCGAGCACCTCGACCGCGTGCCGGATCTGCCTCGGCGTCGACATGCCGGTGGAGAGGATGACCGTACGGCCGGTGGAGCGCATGGCCCGCAGCAGCTCGTCGTCGGTCAGCGAGGCCGAGGCCACCTTGTAGGCGGGTACGCCGAACTTCTCCAGGAAGGCCACGGACTCCACGTCCCACGGGGACGCGAACCAGTCGATGCCGCGCTTCGCGCAGTGCTCGTCGATCGCGTGGTAGCCCTCTTCGTCGAACTCGACCCGGTGCCGGTAGTCGATGTAGGTCATGCGGCCCCAGGGGGTGTCCCGCTCGATCTCCCACTGGTCGCGCGGGGTGCACACCTCGGGGGTGCGCTTCTGGAACTTCACTGCGTCGCAGCCCGCTTCGGCGGCGGCGTCGATCAGCGCGAAGGCGTTCTCGAGCTCGCCGTTGTGGTTGATGCCGATCTCGCCGGTGACGTAGACGGGGTTTCCGGGGCCGACGGTCTTCTCACCGAGGGTGCGCAGTCGGTTGGTGCTCATCTGGATGGGTCTCTCTCTTCAGTGGGTCACTTCGTGAGTGAGGTACAGGGGGCCGCGCGGAGGCGGCTCACAGGGACGGTCCGAGAAGCCACGAGGCGATCTCGCGGATCGCGCCGGAGCCTCCGGCCGTCGTGGTGACAGCACGTGCCGCCTCGCGCACCACGTCGTGCGCCCCCGCGACCGCGACGGGCCAGCCGACGAGGTTGAAGCAGGGCAGGTCGTTGACGTCGTTGCCGACGTAGAGCACGCGCTCGGGGGTCAGGCCCCGCTCCTCGCACCACTGCTTGAGTGCGAGGTCCTTCCGGTCGATGCCGTGCAGCACGGGGATCTTGAGCTTGTCGGCCCGTGCCCGGACGACCGGGTTCACCTCCGTGGACAGGATCAGCATCTGCAGCCCGTCGCGGCGGAGTGCGGCGATGCCGAGTCCGTCGCCGCGGTGCACGGCGACCAGTTCCCGTCCTTCGGAGTCGATCAGCACCCTGTCGTCGGTCTGGGTGCCGTCGAAGTCGAGTACCACCGCGTCGACGTCGTCGCGGGAGGGCTGTGTGCGGGGCTGCGCCTCGTCGAGGAGCGGCGCGAGCGCCCTGGCACGGGCGAGGTCGTGCGGGTCGTCGACCTCGAGGACCCGTGCGGGGTCGGTACGCACCGGTTCGGTGCGGCCGAAGAAGCGGTGGCCGGACTTGCGGAAGCCCGCGGCGTCCATCGCGTACGCGGCGCCGGTCTCCAGCAGGTCCTGCGGGCGGTCCTGGCGGCGGGGACGGAACGCCTTGTCGTGGTTGACGCCGACTCCGCCGCCGGTGCCGCCGTCCTCGCCGGCTCCCGGCGCGTCCGCCCCGTCGCGCCAGATGAAGCCGTGGAACGGGGCGACCGTCAGAGCGCTGTCCGCGCCTCCTTCGACGACCGCGCCCGCCACGGCGTCGATGTCGCCGCGGGTGATGAACGGGCTGGTGCACTGCACGAGCAGCACGACGTCGGCGGCATACCCCGAGCGTGACTCGTGCGTGTCCACGGCGTGGAGCACTGCTGCCTCGCTCGTGGCGGTGTCACCGGCTATCTCCGCGGGCCGCTCGACGACCTGCGCGCCTGCCGCACGTGCGGCGGCGGAGATGCCGAAGTCGTCCGTGGAGACGACCACGTCCGTCACCAACTCCGCGTCCAGGCACGCCCGTACGGCCCTGGTGACCAGCGGCTCCCCGCCCACCGTGGCGAGGTTCTTGGCGGGCACGCCCTTCGACCCTCCGCGGGCGGGAATCACGGCGACCACGCAGCGGGTCCCCGACCGGCTCTCGAACAACTCGCTCATGTCTGCTCCTCGGAGGTGATCGGGGTGTCCAGGCGCGCGTCGTGGTGGCTGCTCACAGCTCCCCCATCCGCCGGATGACGGGCGCCACGCGCTGGACCCCGTGCCG